>NZ_JASCAQ010000054.1:0-166614 GCF_029967685.1 Erwinia sp. V90_4
GAAAGGACTTCGGCTGCGCAGCAGACGAGCTCACGCAGCAGGCGTGCTACCGTTCGCTGGATCGATTTCTCCAGCGCCGAGCGCGATCGCATTAACAGCGTCATTGATTCACTGAATGAACCGGGTACGCTCGATGAACTGGGCATAGGCCAGGTTCGCGACGGTTTCGCTAATCTGTTGTTTCCCGGTTTCTCGACCATCCAGACCCGCGCCAAATACCTTGTGACCCTGCCGCGTTTGCTGCATGAGTATCTCGACCTGCGGGAAAGTTCATGGCGCTGCCCACCGGCTGAGCCGTGGTTACAGGAGAGAGAAAACCAGCTGGCGCAAGCGCTGGTGGCTAACAGCCAGAAGCAGGGGCTGCACATCACGGGAATAATCGGCAGTGCCAACCTCGACAGCGGTGTTGCCCGTCGGCCGTCTTCCGTTTACTGGAACGCGCTGCGTCAGCTCGGCATTATCAATACCAGCGCTTCGCTGGCGCGTTTCTACCGCGAGCTGGACGCGCATGGGGCAAAATCGGGAAGCGCAGGTTATGACGATGAGGACGACAGACAACCCTCTTTGCGTCAGCGTATTCAGCGTAACGGTATACCCGATGCCGACTGGGCGGAAAAGGCCACCATCACCCTGCAACCGCAGGAAGCCGAGTTTCTGCGCAATAAATTCCTCCACGGCCGCCATCCCGACAGCGTCATGACCCAGATATTTCAGCTACGGCTGGAAAGCGACGCGCAGAAGTGCCAGAACTTCAGCACGCTGGTGGGCTATCTCACGGCGCAACCGGCTTTGTCTGAGCACTGCCGTTATTTACTGACGCAGGCAGAAGCCTTCAGCGTGGCGCTGGAAGGGGCGCATCTGCGCTATAACCTGCTGCTACAAGATGATCCTGATTGCGGCTGGCATCAGGATTTTACCACGTGGCGTGAACAGGTTGCCGGGCTTAACCTGTTTCAGAACAACCCGTCAGAGCGCTGGCTGGGCTGCCTGCCCACGGGGATTAATCAGACTACCCGCCATTTCATCACGCAGTGGTGTGAATTAATGGCCGCCGGAGCAGAGGATCGGCAGCTGGATACACTGGTTTCTCAGCAGGCGATGAAAAACAAAGGGCCGCGCTGCCTGCTGCATTTCCCGGCGCCAGAACAGTGGGTGGGAAACCGCAGGCTTGAGTATCGCTGGCCCGTCGCGCAGCGGTTTATCCGCGATATCACGGGAGCACTGCGATGATTTCGCCACGGCAACAGCGACTGGACTACGGCGAGCAGCTCTCTCCTCCGCCGGGATATCAGCTGGACGCGGCTATCGCCACCACTTACTCACTCGACCTCAAGGCGCTGCTGGCGGTGCCGGTGGCGCTGTGTAACGGCGGCGAGCTGTCAGAAGATCTCAAAGAGCAGGCCATCTTCGACGTTATCGCTGCGCTCAGCCGGGTCAGGACAAGGCTGCGGGTATTCTATCAGCAGGGTAACATTCACGTGCCAGAGCGCTGGAACCCAGCCTTCAGCCTGCTGGAAAGCTGTCTGGTGCCCGTCATACCCCAGCAGGATGAGGGAAAACAGGGTGCATTTTGCTCCTTCCACCCGAAGATCTGGCTACTGCGTTTCATCAGCGATCAGCCGCGTCAGCCGGTACGATTTCGCCTGCTGGTGATGTCGCGTAACCTGACCCTCGATAGCAGCATGGATCTGGCCGTAAAGCTGGAAGGCGAGGTGGTTGGCGGCGCACAGATCGCGGAAAACCGGCCTCTGCGCGACTTTGTTGCTGGCCTGCTGACCTTCGCGCCATTACCTGACCAACAGCAGCTGTTGCGCGAGCTGGCTAAAGTGCAGTGGCGTACGCCTGCGGACTTCTCTTCACTGGCTTTCATGCCAACCCTGCCTGCGCATGGCATGACAGCAAGCCCGGTAGCATTATCTGGACCTTACGATCGCCTGCTGGTGATGTCCCCCTTTATCCGCAGCGGACGCAACAATATTGCTGCGCTGGATAATCTGGCGGCAAGCTGCCCTGACGGAGAGCGTTATCTGTTCTCCAATGCGCGCGAACTTGATGCTATCGGTGCGGAGAAACTGCAAGGCTGGCAGTGCTACTCGCTCAGTGAGGCGGCCATCGGTGCGCTGGAGCGTCAGGAACGGGAAGGCAGTAGCGCAGACGGTCAGCCTCTCAACCTGCATGCCAAGCTGGTCGTCGTGCAGCGTGGTAAAAGCAGCCGCTGGCACCTTGGCTCGGCGAACGCCACCAATGCCGCGCTGGGTGATGGTCAACAGCACCCACGTAACAGTGAGTTTATGCTGCAGCTAAACGGCAGCAGCCGGGCGATTGGGATGGATAATCTGCTTCCCCAGCTGCTGGAAGGCGGATTATTTACCGAACATCAGATGTCACCCTGGCAGGAAGAGTGCGATGACGCCGGGCTGGAACAGGCGCTGCGCAGGCTTTGCTGGAATCTGACCAGGGAAAGCTGGAAGCTGAGCGTCACCTCCGGCCCCACTGGCTACGCATTACAGCTGCAGCTACCGACGGTGAAAATTGGCGCGCAGTTTAAGGTGGAGGTGTCGTTGGCCCAGGGGGGGGCGCAATTATGGCAGCCTCAGCTTAGCTGGCACGGTATTTCGCTGCTGGAGATCTCCACGCTATTTGTCCTCACTGTTTACGCTTCATACTCTGATGGCAGCCCATGGCGCAAAACCACAAGGCTGGTGCAGGTGGCGCTGGACGACGGTGCAGAGCTGTTGGCGGCGCGTGAGAATGCGCTGATGAGCCAGCTGATCGGTGATGAAAAAAAGTTCATTCACTATCTCTCCTGCCTGCTGGATACCCGGCATCAGTCCAGCCTGAGCGCGGCAGATCGGGACAGGCATGTTGCACCGGCAGAGGGTGAATCATCCCTGTTCAGCAGCGGAGAGCCGCTGTATGAAAAGCTGTTAGATGCCGCAGCTCGCCAGCCTGAGTTGTTGCTACAGGTCGATCGGCTGGTGCAGCAGTTTGCCGACCAGCCAGCCATCATTTCCCCGGAATTTGTCGCGATGTGGCAATACTTTTCGCCTGCAAGGAGCAAATTATGAACGCCCCGGTTACCACGCTGCTAAATGACTCCCTGGAAAAATTGTGTGATTTCCAACGGGCCACCGTCGATAGCGTCATCGGTAGATTTGAGCAGGTCAGCCACAGTAAGCGGGTGCTGGTGGCTGATGAAGTGGGGCTGGGGAAAACGCGAGTGGCGGAAGGGGTGATCGTTAAGCTGTTACAACGTCACCTCAGCAGCGGCAGAACCGACCCGCTGCGCGTCACTTATATCTGCTCGAACCTTGCGCTGGCCGACAGCAATATTAAAAAGCTGCGCGTATTCAATAGCGCAGCCGACCGCAACCGCTATCTGCAACAGCCCAGCTATCGTCGGCTGCTGGAGGTGGCCATGCCGCTGACGCAGCAGGCCCAGGCAGGCAAGCTGCTGGAGATCTGCACGCTGACCCCTGCGGTTTCTTTCACGCTGACCAACGGCCATGGCAATGCGACCGAACGGGCGATTATGGTTAACCTGCTGTCGCAGCACCCTCGCGCGGCGGAGCCCTGGATTACCTCTTCGCTGGCGAAGCTTTTCCAGGGTGAGAGTATCAGCAGTGATAACTGGCAGTACGAAATGGAGAGGGTAGCGCAGTTACGCACAGCGCAGCCTGTGGTCTTAGCCGAATTTCTCCAGCGCCTGGACGCGAATTGTGATGACGAGCGCCTGAGCAGCGAAGATGAGAGCTGGATGGCGGTGATTAGCCGCTGCGCCCTGGCAAAAAAAGGCGCGATTTCCACCCTTCAGCAGCGGCTGTTGCGCATTCACTGTCGCCGGATGCTGGCACAAAGCTGTGCCGCCAGCCTGCAGGCCGACCTGTTTATTCTTGATGAGTTTCAGCGTTTCGACGATCTGCTGGGCGTCAATGAGGAGAGCGAAAGCTCGCTGATCGCCAGCGAGGTATTTCGTCAGAAAAACGATGCCTGCATCCTGCTGCTGTCAGCCACACCGTTTAAGGCGATGACCACTATTGATGAACAGAACAATGATGATACGCATTTAGCGGCGCTGACCCGGCTGCTGACTTTTTTACAGGGTGAGCGCATGACGCTGGTGCAGGACTATCATCAGGCACGCGTGGCGCTACACCAGCAGCTATTAAACTTTGGCCAGCGTCGGCTGGAGGTGAACCTTCTTGACAGTAGCCCACGCCAGCGCGTTGAAAACCTGCTGCGTCAGGTGATATGCCGCACGGAACGAAACCAGCTTATCCCGGATTTTAAACGGTTATACCATACGTCAGCTGTGGACACGCTCTCCTGTATGAGCCGTGAAGAAGTACAGGCCTGGCGTGAAATGGTCACCGTCGCGGAAGCGCTAAAAGAGAGTTATGGCGATAATTCAGCCCTGCGCACGCCGCTGCTCGAACTGAGCAAGTCATCCCCGTGGCTGCTCTCTTTTGCACACGGCTACAGCTTTTACCAAAATCTGAAGGACAAACGCCAGCCTAAAGCGGTGAGATCCGCGCTGAAAGCGGCACAGCATGCCTGGCTGGATCAATCAGGCCTGAACCGCTACCGGTTGAGTATGGCGGACGATGCTCCCCATGCGCTGTTACGCGCCGTCACGCCGGTGGTGTTTGCCGGCGGTGGCGAGCGGTTGTTGTGGGTGCCGCCTGCACGGCCATGGTATCCGTTCAGCGGCAGCTGGCAGGGCTGCGAAGGGTTCAGCAAGACCCTGCTGTTTTCTGCCTGGTCCGTCGTGCCGCGAATGCTCAGTGCGCTATGGAGCTATGAGGCCGAGCGGCGCTTACTGTTGAAAGTGAAGAAAAAGCCCGATTACTGGAGCGAGAAAACCCACGTTTCCCCGCTGCGTCTGGAGGCGAAATCTTCACTGACCGGTTGGGGGCTGCTCTATCCGGCACGTTATCCCGACCAGCTGACCCCGTTTACCACGGCTGACTCACTGGACGCTATGCTTAACGCACGTTTGCCGGCCATCGACGCAATGCTGGATAATTTTTCCCATCTGGAAACCCCTTCGGGCAGCGGTCTTGACTGGTACATTCTGGCTCCATTACTCATCGATCGCCATCTGGGCTTTGGTGATTGGATCGAGGCCTGGCTGGATAAAGCAGCAGGCGAGGCAGACGCAGAAGGGCGGCAGGCATCGCTGCAGCGCGTCAGGTTGCTGCTTGAAGGCAAGAGAAAACCCGGAGTGATGCCGGACGATCTTGCCAGATACCTGGCGCTTATCGGGCTGGCAAGCCCGGCAACCTGTGCTTTGCGTTCGCTAAAGCATTTGCGTCCTGATGCGGCTGATTTGGCACTGCTTAAGCCAACGCTGATCATCGCCGAAGGTCTGATGGGCATGTTCAATCACTCCTATGCCAGTAAGGTGTTGAATGCGACAACTGAGAAAAAGCAGCCCTGGCTGCTGCGGGTTTTAACCTACTGTGCTGAAGGGAATTTACAGGCGATGCTGGATGAATACCTGCATCTCCTTCAGCAAAATGAAGGGAGCGCTGAGCAGGCATTTATCAGCGATGAAAGTGATGTTGTCAGCAGGATGCTGAGCGATGCCGCCACCGTGAATTTATCTCACCTGGACGTTAATTTTTACCCTGGCGGCAAGCCTGACAGCAAGAGAATGCACTGCCATTACGCGCTGGCGCTGTCCGAGAAAATTTCCAGTGATGAGAAGGTTCAGCGTACCATCAGCGTGCGGGACGCCTTCAATTCACCGTTCCGGCCATTCGTACTCAGTTCAACCTCAGTAGGTCAGGAAGGGCTTGATTTTCACTGGTACTGTCATCGCGTCATCCACTGGAATTTACCCTCTAACCCTATCGATATTGAACAGCGCGAAGGGCGGGTTAACCGCTATAAATCGTTTACCATCCGCAAGAGAATTGCTGAGCATATTAACGGATCTGCGCCAGCCGGCTGTGACCCCTGGCATTGGCTGTTTTCGCAGGCAGAGCAGGTAGCGAAGCAGCAGGGATTGAACGACCTGGCACCTTACTGGTTCTATCCCTTTGGTGAGACGTGTATTGAACGACTATTTCCGGCCATGCCGATGAGCCGGGACGTTGAGCGCCGGGATCGCTATCTCAGAATACTGGCTCTGTATCGTTTGACGTTTGGGCAACCCCAGCAGGAGGAACTGTTAGACATTCTGCTGAAATGCCAGTTAACCGAGGCGGAAGAGCGGCTAGTGTTGGAACGCCTTGCTATCGGCCTGGCACCGTACCAACTCGGGCAGCTGCGCGATGAGTCTGCGGCATAAGCTTTCCCTTCATTCACCCGCGCTTAGCGGTTATGCTAAGCGTTATCCACGCCCTAACCTCAGAGAAATACAATGAATATCGTTATCCGCCGCGCCGAACGCCCGGACGCTAAACTGATCCTCGCGATGATCGCCGAGCTGGCCGAATATGAGAAAGCGCTACATGAAGTGGTCGCCAGCCAGCAGGACATCGAAGAGTCGCTGTTCGCTGCGGAGAGCAAATCAGAAGCGCTAATCTGCGAAATCGACGGTGAGGCGGCGGGCTACGCGGTGTTCTTTACCAGCTACTCTACCTGGCTGGGCAAAAACGGTATTTATCTTGAAGATCTCTACGTCTCCCCGCGTTTTCGCGGCCATAAAGCCGGTAAAACCCTGCTGCGCCATATCGCCCAGCTGGCAGTCGCGCGCAACTGCGGTCGCCTGGAGTGGAGCGTGCTCGACTGGAACCAGCCTGCCATCGACTTCTACAAAAGCCTCGGCGCGGTTCCGCAGGATGAGTGGGTGCGCTACCGCATGGAAGGCAAGGTGCTGACGGATTTCGCTGAATCCTGAGAGGACTGAGTCACGTCTAAGCCGCTGCGCCGCAAGGAACAGCGGTTTTTTTATGCCACGAGGGCGGCTTTAGCAGAAAGTTCCGCAGGTTAATGTAAATTATTCAATTAGTGTATTGATAATTATTATCGTCTGTATATGATGTCGCAAATTATAAAAGAACGACTTGCCCCGCGCATCGCATTTTCGGGGCCATTAACCTGTTTCACCGGAAAGCACTGTTGAGCAAATACCAATAATTAAATCAGGTATTTATCATGCTCAAATTTTCGTCCCGCCAGGGGCTACTGCAGACATCGCTCGTCATGGGAACTTTACTCACCGCCACCGTCAGCAGCGCTGCGGAGCAGGGTGACGAGACCGCACAAACAGCACAGAACGCCAGCGGCCAGAAACCGTCCGATGCCGCCAGGCCGAAAGATGATGCGGTGATGACCGTGTTGTCGCCGGCGGTGAAAAACGTCGCCGGCAGCAAAATCACGCTCAGCGCGGCGGAGATGCAGCAGCGCGGCGGCAACGACTTTGGCACCATCATGCGTTATGAAACGCTGATCGGTGCGGTCGGCAGCAGCGGTGGATCCACCAGCGGTAAAAGCGGCTTCGACCGCAGCGGCTACACCGGCTACAACATCCGTGGTCTGGAAGGTAACCGCATCGCGATGGACGTTGACGGCATCCCGCAGCCAGACGCGACCGGGCGCAGCTACGCCAGCCGTGCCGGGGTAAATACCTTCGGTATCGGTCGCGACTACGTAGATCCTTATCTTTACGGCCAGGTCGACATCGAAGTCGGCGCAACCTCTACGGCGCGCAGCAATAACGCGCTCGGTGGCTCCGTCTCCTTCCTGCCAAAATCTGCCGATGACTACCTGGCGCCGTCAAAACCGACCTACTTTGGCTACCAGAGCGATTACGACTCCTCCAACCGCAGCTGGCACAACGGCATTACCGCGGCGATGGGCGATGAAACCCTGCGCGGGCTGGTGGCTTACAGCCGCCGCGACGGGCAGGAGACGCGCAACAACAGCGGCGAGCGGGATGCTTACCCGGCTAACTGGCACTCCGATGCGTTTCTCGCCTCCGGCATCTGGCAGCCCAGCGACGAGCACAAGCTGATAGCTACCTTCGATCTCTACAACAAGGTGAACCACACCCGTTACGACAGCTGGAACACCGCCGGCACAGCGGTACTGGGCGATGCCAATCAGCAGAGCAATACCCGCCGCTGGGGCATCAGCCTGAAAGATGAGTGGACGCCGGCAAACGCGTGGATCGACAGCCTGAGCAACAAGGTCTACTACCAGAAAACCGAAGCGCACGACAACACCCTGATGCCGCTGGATGCGTCATCCATGCAGCGCGTCTATTCTGACTACAACGTTGAAACGGTGGGCTACGAAGCCCAGCTGGCGAAAAGCATTGGCCGTCACGATCTGCTCGCCGGGGTCAATGCCCGTCTGGCCGATGCGGAGCGTCCATTCAGCCAGTCCCCGGCGCAGACCTCGTTCAATAAGATCACCAAACCCCAGGGCGACAGCCGCACCGTGGTTCTGGGTGGTTTCGTGCAGGACACCATTCAGTTCGATCTCGACGGTCACGGCTTTGCGGTAGTGCCCGGCGTGCGCGTGGCACATCAGGAAACCAAACCGCAGAACCTCGATAACCTCGCCGCCGGCACCGACGTGCTGACCGGGGCCGATGCCGAAGCGCTGTACGGTAAAACCAACAGCGACACGCAGGTGCTGCCGTCCATCAGCTTCAACTACGACATCACGCCAAAGCTGATGACCTATGTGCAGTACAAGCGCGGGGCGCAGTTCCCGAATGCCAGCCAGCTGTACGGCTCGTGGAACCTCGGCTCCAACTATCTGGCCGGCCGCCAGTACGCGCTGATCGGCAACACCGATCTCGATACCGAAACCAGCAACAACGTTGAGTGGGGCGTAAAGGGCGAAGCCACGCCAGGGGTCACCTTCAGCGGCGCGATGTTCTATAACAGCTATAAAAACTTTATTGCCTATACCCGCTACAGCCGCGCCACCAACCCGGAGAAATTCGCCAACGTGCCGTCGAATATCGCCACCACTTATCAGGCGGAAAACCGCGATAAAGCCTACATCTGGGGCGGCAACATCAGTAGCAAAATTAACTACGGCACCTGGTTTGAAGCGGTTAATGGTCTGAACAGCACCTTCGCGCTGGGGTACAGCAAAGGGCAGTCGAAGTCCAGCTATGCGGGCGACAAGTATGTTGACCTCGACAGCGTGGCACCGATGAAAGCCGTGGTCGGCGTGGGCTGGGACGACCCGGCACAGCGCTTTGGTGCCAATGTCACCGCAACCTTTGTGAAGGGCAAGCAGGCGGAAAACACCAATCGCAACAGCTTCAACAACAGTGGCTCGGCGCTGACCGATGCCACTTCCGAGTACCAGCGCGTGCCGGGCTACGGCATGGTGGATCTCTCCGCGTGGGTGAAGGTGACGAAGAACGTCAGGTTGAGCGGCGGCATCTATAACCTGACCGATCGCAAATACTGGGACTACCTCAGCAGCCGCGACCTGACCGGGGAGACCCCGATGGATATCAACGACCGCTCACTGGCCGTCATGCCGGGGCGTAATTTCCAGCTGGGTGTGAACGTCGATTTCTGATGTAAGGCTCAGGATTAACCATAAGGTCGGGCTTGCCCGGCCTTTTTTGTGCCTGCCAGAGCAATTGTCTGTTTTGTGATCTGGATTGTAGTACAACTTTATCCATTAGTACTACAATCCGCTCATCCACTGCCGCCGCTGACCTGCAGCTCACCGAATGGAAAATCATGACGCAAGAACAGCTAAGTAAAACCGAACGCATCATCCTGACCTTGGGCGAGGAGATCGTTTCGGGCAAATATGTTCCCGGCGGCGCGCTGCCTGCCGAAGCCGAGCTGTGCGAACGCTTTACCACCTCGCGCAATATTATTCGCGAGGTGTTTCGCTCGCTGATGGCGAAACGCCTGATGGAGATGAAGCGCTATCGCGGCGCGTTCGTCACCCTGCGCAACCAGTGGAACTATCTCGACAGCGACGTGCTGCGCTGGTCGCTGGCGCATGATGACGACCCGCGCCTGATCGCCGCCATGAACGAAGTGCGCGTGCTGGTAGAGCCGCAAATTGCGCGCTGGTCGGCGGAGCGCGCCACCTCCAGCGATCTGGCGAATATCGAGATGGCCTGGAACGAGATGGTGGCGAACCGCCGCGACCGCGATGCCTTTAACCAGGCGGATATTCGCTACCACGAAGCGGTGATGGCCTCGGTGCATAACCCGGTGCTGCAACAGCTTAACGTTGCGATTGGCGAGCTGCAAAAAGCGGTGTTTGACCGCACCTTTATGCCGGACGAAGCCAATATGCCGCGTACGCTGGAGGAGCATAAAGCTCTGCTGGATGCCATTCGCCATCAGGATGCCGATGCCGCTGAGCAGGCGGCGAAAACCATGATTGCCAGCTCAACGGGGCGCCTTAAGGAGATAATGTGAACAGCTATATCGCCATCGACTGGGGATCCACCAATTTACGCGCCTGGCACTATCAGCAGGGCGCATGTGTTGAACAGCGCCGCTCAGAGGCGGGCGTCACGCGCCTTAACGGTCGCCGCTGCGCCGAGGTGTTTGCTGAAGTGACCGCCGGCTGGCCGGTGGATGACGTGCCGGTGGTCATGGCCGGGATGGTCGGCAGCAACGCGGGCTGGCAGCCGGTGCCGTACCTTAGTTGCCCGGTGCGCTTGAGCGACATTGCCGCTCGCCTGACCCGCGTCGATAACCGTGCCTGGGTGGTGCCCGGGCTGAGCGTGCAGCGGGAGGATAACGCCAATGTCATGCGCGGTGAAGAGACGCAGCTGCTGGGCGCACTTCAGCTCGCCCCGGCGGACGTTTACGTGATGCCCGGCACCCATGCCAAGTGGGTGCAGGCCGAAGCGGACAAAATTATCGATTTTCGTACCGTCATGACCGGTGAGCTGCACCACCTGCTGTTAACGCAGTCGCTGGTGGGGGCGGGGCTGCCTGAGCAGCGTGAGGATCGCGCCGCTTTTCGCGACGGGCTGGCGATAGGCAGCAGCGACCGCTCCATTCTCTCCCGGCTGTTTGAAGTGCGTGCGGCACACGTGCTGGGGGTGCGTGACCGGGCGACGATTAGCGATTTTCTCTCCGGCCTGTTAATTGGCCACGAAGCGGCGCTGATGGCCGGGCAGTACGCGGTGAAGGCCGGGCGTCCGGTGACGATTATAGCCGGGGAGGCGCTGGCGCAGCGCTATCAGCAGGCGCTGCGTTTTGTCGGCCTCAATACACAAACGCTGGCGGGCGATAGCGCCTTCCAGCATGGGATAAGGAGCATAGCCAATGAGCTGGCAGACTAAATTACCGTTAATCGCCATTTTACGCGGCATCCGTCCGCAGGAAGCGCAGGAGCATATTGCCGCGCTGATCGCCGCAGGGTTCGACGCCATCGAGATCCCGCTTAACTCCCCGGAGTGGGCGGTCAGCATTAGCGAAGCCGTGCAGAACTTCGGCGATAAAGCCCTGATCGGTGCTGGAACGGTACTGAAAGTGGAGCAGGTTGAGCAGCTGGCGCAGATCAAAAGCCAGCTGGTGGTGACGCCAAATACCAACGCCGCGGTGATCCGCCGTGCGGTCGATTGCGGGATGGTGGTGGCCGCCGGGTGCGCGACCGCGACCGAAGCGTTTACCGCGCTGGAAGCCGGTGCGCAAACCCTGAAAATTTTCCCATCTTCCGCCTTTGGCCCTGACTATATCAAAGCCCTTAAGGCGGTGCTGCCTGCCGACGTTCCGGTGTTTGCCGTCGGCGGCGTGACCCCGGAAAACTTAAAAGATTTTATGGCGGCGGGCTGCATTGGCGCCGGGCTGGGCAGCGATCTCTATCGCGCCGGGCAGCCGCTGGCGCGCACCGTTGAACAGGCTCAGGCATTTATTCACGCTTATAAGGACGCGTTACGATGAAAATTACCAAACTGACGACTTACCGCCTACCGCCGCGCTGGATGTTCCTCAAAATTGAAACTGACGAAGGCGTATTCGGTTGGGGCGAGCCAGTAATAGAAGGGGGCGCACGCAGCGTGGAAGCGGCGGTGCACGAGATGTCACACTATCTGATCGGCCAGGATCCGGCGCGCATCAACGATCTCTGGCAGGTCATGTATCGCGGCGGTTTCTATCGCGGTGGCCCAACCCTGATGAGCGCCATTGCGGGTATCGACCAGGCGCTGTGGGATATTAAGGGCAAAGTGCTCGGCGTCCCGGTCTATCAGCTGCTGGGCGGGCTGGTGCGCGACAGCATCAAAGCCTACAGCTGGGTCGGCGGCGACCGCCCGGCAGATGCCATCGCAGGGATCAAAAAGCTGCGCACCATCGGCTTCGACACCTTTAAGCTGAACGGCTGTGAAGAGATGGGCATTATCGATAACTCGCGTAAGATCGATACCGCCGTTAATACCGTGGCGCAGATCCGTGAAGCGTTTGGCAGTGAGATTGAGTTCGGTCTCGACTTCCACGGCCGCGTCAGTGCGCCAATGGCGAAAGTGCTGATCAAAGAGCTGGAGCCGTATCGTCCGCTGTTTATCGAAGAACCGGTGCTGGCAGAGCAGGCGGAGTACTATCCGAAACTGGCGGCACAAACCCATATTCCGATTGCCGCCGGTGAGCGCATGTTCTCGCGCTTCGAGTTTAAACGCGTGCTGGAAGCGGGCGGTCTCGCTATTCTGCAACCCGATCTCTCCCACGCGGGCGGCATTACCGAGTGCTATAAAATTGCCGCGATGGCTGAATCTTACGATGTGGCGCTGGCGCCGCACTGCCCGCTGGGACCGATTGCGCTGGCAGCCTGCCTGCACGTCGATTTTGTCTCGCGCAATGCGGTATTCCAGGAGCAGAGTATGGGCATCCATTATAATAAGGGCGCCGAACTTCTCGACTACGTGATTAATAAAGACGACTTTAAAATGGATGGCGGTCATTTCTATCCGTTAAATAAACCCGGCCTCGGCGTAGAAATAAACGAAGAGCTGGTGATTGAGCGCAGTAAAAATGCCCCGGACTGGCGTAATCCATTATGGCGTTTCGCGGATGGTTCCGTGGCGGAATGGTAAATATCCTTCATTCTTCGAGCCGCAGATGCGTTGGCTTCACCCGCTCACCGCAGTCACATAGCTTACTATGCTGCTGGAGGCTCACGGGCTTGCCGCCTTCCTGCTGCTCGAATTATTTTGGATATTAATTAAGAATGCACAGCCATTAACGATATTAGTGGCAAAGTGTACCGTTCCATTTATCCGGCAAATGTTTTTATCAAATTATTAGAAAGATAAACCTCTCACCGGGCGGGTAAATCTCGCCCTGAAACCCTACGGAGCCCTATTATGGACATCTCTGACGTTAATACCAGGCCTACGCGTCGGCGCTATTTAACCCTGCTGATGATTTTTATTACCGTGGTGATTTGCTATGTCGACCGCGCCAACCTGGCGGTGGCCTCGGCACATATTCAGGAAGAGTTTGGCATCAGCAAAGCGCAGATGGGCTACGTCTTCTCGGCCTTTGCATGGCTGTATACCCTATGCCAGATCCCCGGCGGCTGGTTCCTTGACCGCGTCGGTTCGCGCCTGACCTATTTCATCGCCATCTTCGGCTGGTCGGTGGCGACGCTGCTGCAAGGCTTTGCCAGCGGATTAATGTCGCTGATTGGCCTGCGCGCGATTACCGGTATCTTTGAAGCGCCGGCCTTCCCGACCAATAATCGCCTGGTGACCAGCTGGTTCCCGGAGCAGGAGCGTGCTTCGGCCGTGGGTTTTTACACTTCCGGGCAGTTTGTCGGCCTGGCATTTCTGACGCCGCTGCTGATCTGGATCCAGGAGATACTGAGCTGGCACTGGGTGTTTATCATTACCGGCGGCATCGGCATTATCTGGTCATTTGTCTGGATCAAAGTCTACCAGGCTCCGCGCAAAAGCCAGGGTATCAACCAGGCCGAGCTGGAGTACATTCGCGACGGCGGGGCGATGATCGACGGCGATGCCCCCTCAGAGAAGAAAAACCGCGTTAAAATGACGGCGGCTGACTGGAAGCTGGTGTTCCACCGCAAGCTGTGCGGCGTTTACCTCGGGCAGTTTGCCGTGACCTCGACGCTGTGGTTTTTCCTCACCTGGTTCCCTAACTATTTGACCCAGGAGAAACATATTGCGGCACTTACCGCTGGTTTTATGACGACCGTGCCGTTCCTCGCTGCCTTTTTCGGGGTGATCCTCTCCGGCATTGTCGCCGACCGTCTGGTGCGCAGCGGCCGCTCGCTGGGCTTTGCGCGTAAAACGCCGATCATCTGCGGGCTGCTGATCTCCACCTGCATTATGGGCGCCAACTACACCAACGATCCGGTTTGGATCATGGTACTGATGGCGGTGGCGTTCTTCGGCAACGGCTTTGCTTCAATCACCTGGTCGCTGGTCTCTTCGCTGGCGCCGGTGCGTCTGATTGGTTTAACCGGTGGGGTATTCAACTTTATTGGCGGGCTGGGTGGCATCACCGTGCCGCTGGTGGTGGGCTATCTGGCGCAGGATTATGGCTTCTCCCCGGCGCTGATCTATATCTCGGTGGTGGCGCTGATTGGTGCGCTGTCCTACATCCTGCTGGTCGGTGACGTGAAGCGCGTCGGTTAATTGAGATACGGTAAACTACGGGTCGGGCGTGCCCGACCCCTACGGTTGCAGCATCACGGAAAATAACGGGTCGGGGATGCCTGACGCCTGTCGATAGCAGCATCACGGAAAACAACGGGTCGGGGATGCCTGACGCCTGTCGATAGCAGCATAATGGAAACAACGGGTCGGGCGTGCCCGACCCGTACGGTTGCAGCATCACGGAAAACAACGGGTCGGGCGTGCCCGCCCCCCACGGTAGCAGCATCCGGGTTCAGGTAGGGGTCAGGCATGCCTGACCCGCTGTGGTGTTATTCGGCCGGTTTCACGTGCTGGTCAATATGGCCAAGGTCGCGCTCAGGGAAGCAGACGGCGCGCAGGCGGCGTTTGATCTCGGCGGCATCGGGGAAACCGTTATCAGTTTTGCGGTCCCAGATTATCTGGTCGTGGATCGCAATCTGGTAAACACCTCCGGTGCCGGGTATCAGCGTAACCGAGCCAAGGTCGGTGCTAAAGGTGTGCAGCAGCTCCTGCGCCATCCAGCTGGCGCGCAGCATCCAGTTGCACTGGGAGCAGTAGGTGATAGTGACAGCAGGCAGAGTCTTCATTATTCATCTCCTCACATTAGGGGCGGCACTACTTTCCTGCGCCAGCCATAAACATTCTTACCGCGCAGGCGGTCATCTCGCTGACCCGCTTCACGCTTAGCGGCGGCGCGTTGCGCTGGTAAATGCGGATCTCAATTTCTGCAGTCAGCAGGGCGAGGAACTGCAGCGCACGGATCTGCGGGTCGCCCATGCGCAGCACGCCGCTGTCCATCGCGCTGGAGAACAGTCGCGCCAGCCGTTCGATGCTTTCACGCGGCCCTGATTCGTAAAACAGCATCCCCATCTCCGAATGACCGGCTTCAGCCACCACCATGCGGTATACCGCCAGCGCGGTGTTGTTGGTGGTCATCACTTGCAGCATCTGCTCACCGAACAGCTGCAGCTTCTCGGTCAGCGACAGGCCTTTGCTGACGGAGGTATCCAGCGCACAGGCGGCGTCGGTCAGGTGCTGCGTCGCATAGGTGCGGATCACCGCGCTAAACAGCTCCTCTTTCGAGGGGAAATAGTTATACAGCGTGGTTTTCGAGCCACCCAGCCGCTTCGCCAGCTCATTCATTGAGGCGCGTTCATACCCCATCTCCTGGAACAGCTGAGCGGCGGCCTCCACAATCGCCTCACGGCGGGCTTCCGTTTTGACTTTCATCGCACCTCCCGCGAAAAATAAACCCGAGTGTACATTTTATTGACAAAAAAATCCTGCCAGGGCATAAATAAACCGTACAGTACGGTACATTTATGAGGTTTAATGATGATTAACCAGCACCGGGGATTCCGCACCACACTGATTCTGCTCTCACTGGCGTTAGCCGGCTGTGCAGGCACCCAGCCGTCGCGCTATGCGGGGCTAGCTTCCGCTGAACAACTGCAGGCTAACAGCGGCGATGATGCTTATCGCCAGCCCTGGCGCACCGCGCGTCAGGTCGACTGGAGCAAATATACCGAGGTGACGATCGATCCTGTCATCGTTTATCAGGGGGCCGACAACCAGTTTGGCGATATGGACACTGCCGACCGTCAGGAGCTGGCCAGCTACTTGCAGCAAAGGGTGCAGCAGGCACTGAAAGGGCGCTTTAGCTTTACGCAGCAGCCTTCGCCGCGGGCAATACGCATCCGGCTGACGCTGACCGGAGCCGAAACGACTACGCCGGTGCTGGGCACCTTCACCAAGTTTGATCTGGCGGGCGGGCCTTACAATATCGTCCAGGCCGTACGCGGCCGCGAAGGGCTGATGAACGGGTCCGCCAGCTACGCGGTGGAGATTTATCAGGCGGATAATCAGCAGCTGCTGGCGGCGTACGTCACTAAGCAGTATCCGAACGCGATGAACGTCGGGGCAAGTTTTGGTTCACTCTCTGCGGCAAAAACCGGCATTGATAAGGGGGCAGACCAGCTGCTGGCGATGTTGAAATAACCCCGCGCCCACACCAGGAAAAGACAAGGCGGCCACAGAGCCGCCAGTTTTCCAAATGCTCATTCCTGCACACCTTTCCCCGATTTCTTCTTTGTCCTTACGATACAGCTTTGATATTGCTGTGGTTTAACTCTGACACAGCAAAGGTTAGCCGCAATGGAAATTTACTGGTATCTCACCGCCCCTGATGGCCCTCAGCCGTGGAACGCCGCCGGCAGCTATAACATCGATTATGCCTGGTTCCAGCGGGTGGCGCGCGGTATTGACCGTCTGGGTTTTCACGGTGCGCTGCTGGCGACGGGGGCGCACGATCCGTGGATTATCGGTGCATCGCTGATCTCTGCCACCGAGCGCATGAAGTTTCTGATAGCCATCCAGCCAGGGCTGATCTCCCCGACGCTGCTGGCGAAAATGGCGGTCACCTTTAACCAGTTCTCGAAAGGGAGGGTGCTGCTGAACGTGGTGAGCGGTGATAAAAATACCCTTGGCGCCTACGGTATGCACCTGGAACACGACCAGCGTTATGCGCTGAGCGATGAGTTTCTTACCGTGCTGAAACCGCTGCTGGCCGGGCAGTCGGTGGATTTCCATGGCGACCATCTTGATATCGACAAGGCGAAGCTGGCGTTGGGCAACGGCGGCTATCCGCCTCCGGCACTGTGGTTTGGCGGCTCATCTGAAGCGGCGCAGGACGTCGCGGCTAAGCATATTGATACCTATCTCTCCTGGGGAGAAACCCCGCCGCAGGCCGCAGAGAAAATCGCGGCGGTGAAGCAGCGGGCGGCAGCCTACCAGCGCACGCTACGCTTTGGCATTCGCCTGTATGTCATCGTGCGCGACAGCGACGAGGCCGCATGGCAGGCGGTAGACGAGCTGTATCAGTCGATGGATGAGCAGGCGATCGCTGCCCGCCGGGCGCTGGCGGCGGGGTCGGACTCCGTCGGCCAGGCACGCATGAGCGCGCTGCACAATGACGCCCGCCCCGACGACCCGCGCGAGCTGGAGATCTATCCCGGGCTGTGGGCGGGCATCGGTCTGGTGCGTCCGGGGCCGGGCACGGCGATTGTCGGCAGCCCGCAAACGGTGGAACGCACGCTGAAAGCTTATCAGCAGGCTGGCGTCGAGGTGTTTATTCTCTCCGGCTTCCCGCTGCTGGAGGAGGCCGAGCGCTTCAGCGAGCTGGTGCTGCCGCGCCTGCAGCTGGACGACAATGCGGTCACGGCAGCGGCGGACGACGCGGGCAATACCTTTACCTGGAGCAATCTGTGGGACCGCCCGATTAGCCAGACGGAGGAGCGCTGATGAGCTTACGTATCGGCAGCCATCCCAATAACCTCTCGCTGTTTATTCTGCGCCAGCGCGGCGTGCTGGAAGCGGCGATAAGCGGCGTGCGCTGGGTGGACTATCTGCACGGCGGCGACAGCGCGGCGATGCTGACCGACCGGCGGCTGGACGTGGCGGGGACCGGCTCAACGCCGCCGATCTACGCCCAGGGTAACGGTCTGGATGTGGCCTATCTCGCCGCCTCTCCCGATCGTGCCGCCAACTGTGCGCTGCTGGCGATGAAGGAGGGCGCCAGGCAAAGCGTGCGCGACCTGCGCGGCGCGCGCATTGCCTGTATGAAAGGCTCGTTTACCGACCATTTTCTCGCCCGCCTGCTGCTCCGGCAGCAGCTGACGCTGGGTGACGTCACGCTGGTGGACCTCAACGGCAGCGATGCCGCGCGTGCGCTGCGCGAAGGGCGGGTGGATCTGTGGGCCGCTATCGATCCCTGGCTAACTGCCGCCCGGGATGCTAAAAAGGTGCGCTGTCTCGCTCAGGTCGGCGAGGTGATCCGCAATCGTTCGCTATTCTGGTGCCGCGCCAGCTGGCTCAGCCAGCATCCGCAGCAGGCAACGCAGCTGCTGGAAGTGCTCAGCGATAATGACCGCTGGATTGCTGAAAACAGCCTGCAGGCGGCCAGACTGCTGCATCAGCATCTGCCGGGTGCGCTGAGCGAAAGCCACTGGCTGGCAACCCTTCGCGCCCGCCCGTGGGGCATTCAGCGCGTTGCACCAGCCCTGCTGGCGGAGCAGCAGCAGCAGGCCGACGATCTGCTGGCCGCCGGATTTATCACCCAGCCGTTGACGATTGGCGTTGCGGCAGAATACGGAGTACAGGCATGAAGAACGGAGTGCTGCGCGTGCTGGTTGCCGCGGCGTTAGGTATCACGCTGGCGGCTCAGGCTGCCGACCCGGTCACGCTGCGGATTGGCTTTTTACGTGCGCCGACCGACCTGGCGCTGGCGCGGGAAAACGGCAGCCTGGAAAAGGCGCTGGCCGCGCATAACGTTAAATTGCAGTGGTCGGGGACGTTCTCCTCAGCCGCGCCCGCCTATGAAGCGATGAACGCCGGGTCGATCGATATCACCACCGGCAGCTCAACCGCGTTTGTCACCGCCATCGCTGCCGGGCTGCCGCTGGTGTTCTTCGGCTATCAGGCGATGTCGCCCGATGGCGAAGGTATTGTGGTCCGTAAAGAGTCGCCGCTGAAAACGCTGGCCGACCTGCGCGGGAAAAAGGTGGCGGTGAATAAGGGCGGCACCGGGGAGTATCTGCTGTCGCGCGCGCTGCAAAGCGCCGGGATGAAAGAGAGCGACGTGCAGAAAGAGTACCTGACGCCGACCGACAGCGGCAGCGCCTTTGTCGGCGGCCATGTTGATGCGTGGGCCGTATGGGACCCGTTCCTGTCGCTGGCGCGCCAGAGCTACGATGGCCGCCTGCTGACCAACGGCAAACAGCTTGGCTCGGAAAATGCGGTGGGCTATTTTGTCACCACCTCGTTTTATCAGCAGCACCCGGAAGTGGTGAAGATATTCTGGGAGGTGATGAAGCAGCAGAATGCCTGGGCGAAGCAGCACCCGCATGAGGCCGGGAAAATCTGGGCGCAGCAGATGGGGCGCCTCGGGGACGGGCTGGGCGACCAGCTGGGCGCAGTGAATACCGTGCCGCTCTCCCCGGTCGGCGCAGCGCAGCGCCAGCATATTCAGCACGTTGCCGAGTGGTATCTGCAGCAGGGACTGATCAAAGCCATTCCGGATATCAACGCGCATTCCGTCGAATTATAGCGAGCCAGTTGTAGGGGCGAGGCCTGCCTCGCCCCTACGCGCCGGTGCATAAGGTGTTTACAAAATCGGCAGTTACAGGTCATTATTCAGGCTTCTTTTGAACCGAACGGAGCCTGGCGCATGACACGTATGACGGCAAAAGATTTCCCCCCTGAACTACTCGAGTATTTCGATTTCTACGTCCATGGCAAAATCAGCAAGCGCGAATTTCTTGATATCGCGGCGAAATTTGTCGTTGGTGGTCTGTCGGCCGCCGCGCTCGGCACATTGCTGACGCCCAATTATGCTTATGCTCAGCAGGTGGAGTTCACCGATCCTGACATTCTCGCGGAATATATTCACTATCCGTCACCGCAGGGGCACGGCAGCGTAAAAGGCTACCTGGTGCGCCCGGCCAACGCCAGTGGCAAGGTGCCGGGCGTGGTGGTGGTGCATGAAAACCGTGGCCTGAATCCGTATATCGAAGATGTGGCGCGCCGCGTGGCCAAGGCCGGATTTATCGCGCTGGCCCCGGACGGGTTAAGTTCGGTCGGCGGCTATCCCGGTAATGACGAGAAGGGGCGCGAGCTGCAGCAGCAGATCGACCCGACTAAGTTGATGAACGACTTTTTCGCCGCGATTGAATTTCTGATGCAGCATCAACCCGGCACCGGCAAAGTGGGCATTACCGGCTTCTGCTACGGCGGCGGGGTGGCCAATGCTGCAGCTGTCGCCTATCCCGAGCTGGCGGCGGCCGTGCCGTTTTATGGCCGTCAGCCTAAAACGGAAGACGTGGCGAAGATTAAAGCGCCGCTGCTGCTGCACTATGCCGAGCTGGATACGCGCATCACCGAAGGCTGGCCGCCTTACGAAGCGGCGCTGAAAGAGCATCACAAGATTTACGAGGGCTACGTGTACAAAGGGGTCAACCACGGCTTCCATAACGACTCAACTCCGCGTTATGACAAAGCCGCCGCTGATCTGGCGTGGGAAAGAACCCTGGCGTGGTTTAATAAGTACCTGGTTTAAGGTTTGCGGGTCGCCAGCTTCGACCACCGTTCCTGTAGGGGCCGACCCTCTTTTTCGGTCGGCCCTGGGTGTTGGTGCGGGTCGACCAGAAGGGCGGTCGACCCCTACGCCAGCTTCGGCCACCGTTCCTGTGGGGGCCGACCCTCTTTTCCGGTCGGCCCTGGGTGTTGATGCGGGTCGACCCCTGCGCCAGCTTCGACCACCGTTCCTATAGGGGCCGACCCTCTTTTTCGGTCGGCCCTGGGTGTTGATGCGGGTCGTCCCCTGCGCCAGCTTCGGCCACCGTTCCCCGTAGGGGCCGACCCTCTTTTTCGGTCGGCCCGTCAGGGCAGAGGGGGATAACGCAACGCATCAATCATGCGGGCAAACGCCGAGGTGTGCTGTTTGCGGCTCGGGTAATAGAGGTAATAACCGGGAAACGGTTCGCTCCAGTCGGTGAGCACGCGCTCCAGCTCCCCACGGGCGATCTGTTCGCTGACCCTGTCTTCCGGTACGAACGCCAGCCCCATCCCCTCAACCGCTGCTTCAATACGCGGCTCCAGGTTATTAAATATCAGCTGGCCCTCCACGCGCACGCGTATCTCCCGATCGCCTTTTTTAAACTCCCAGGCATATAAACCGCCCATAGTCGGCAGGCGCATATTAATACAGCTGTGCTGCTGCAGATCCTGTGGAACCTGCGGCCGACCGTGGCGGGCGAAATAGTCCGGCGAGCCGACCACCGCCATGCTCCAGTCCGGGCCGATGCGCACCGCAATCATATCCTTCGCCACGGATTCCCCCAGCCTGACTCCAGCGTCAAAGCGCCCGCTCACGATATCGGTCAGCGTATTGTCGACAATAATCTCCACTTTGACGTCCGGGTACTGTTTGATAAACGGCTTCAGTGACGGCCAGATCGCCGATTTCACCGCATGTTCCCCGGCGGTGAGGCGAATATTGCCGGCCGGTTTATCACGCATTTCGGTAATGGCGATCAGCTCGGATTCAATTTCCGTCAGGCGCGGGCCGATAGCGTTGATCAGCTGTTCGCCCGCTTCGGTCGGGGCCACACTGCGCGTGGTACGGGTTAACAAGCGCAGCGCCAGCCGCTCCTCCAGCGCACGGATTGAGTGGCTGAGTGCCGACTGTGAAACGCCAAGCTTGGCCGCAGCCTTGGTAAAGCTGCGTTCCCGCGCTACCACCATCAGAGAGATGAGATCGTTGAAATTGTCTTTTAACACGCTGGCCTCACAGGTAATCACTTTTCTGGTTTGGTAGGGGCAGGCATGCCTGGCTCTGTGGCATACCTGATGCATCACTTATGCGTAGAATTCAATAGTACGGCCATAAGGCGGCGTCAACTGTGGTATTTATCCACTCAAACGGCGTGATTAATGAATGAATCTCATAACGATATGCATTATCGGCGGGCTAATCAAGGGTAACTTTCGTTGATACTCTTTATCCTTGAGCTGGATTAACTCTGCAAATCTTATCTTCCCTACCGCTGAACGGCGGGATTTCGGAGACGCCTATGGACCGACAGCACGAGATCGTTAATACCCTGGTTGAATGGATTGAGGGCAATATCGACCGGCCATTGAAGATCGACGAAGTGGCTGAAAGAGCAGGGTATTCCAAATGGCATTTGCAACGGATGTTTCATCGCATCATGGATAAAAGTATGGGCGACTATATTCGCGACCGCAAAATGGAACTGGCCGCGAATGATCTGCTGGATGGTAACGATACGGTGATCGCTATTTCACTGAAATATGGTTACGACTCACAGCAGTCATTCACCCGCAGTTTCGCCCGCAAATACCGGGTCCCGCCTGCGACTTTTCGCCGCATGAATAATTTAAACCGATAAGACACACCTTCCCAATCGTCTCTGGAGAGAAACAATAATGAAACCACGTTGGGCACTGACCCCGATGGCGGCGCTGTGCGCGCTGCTGTTGAGCGGCTGCGACAATTCACCCCCCGCCTCGGCGGTCACTAGCACGCCTGAAGTCAACGTCATCACGCTGAAGACGGAAGCCCTCAACGTCACGCGTGACCTGCCTGGGCGCACGTTGGCATTTCGCATCGCGCAAGTTCGCCCGCAGGTATCGGGAATCATCCAGCGCCGCCTGTTTACTGAGGGCGCAGAGGTTAAAGCAGGGGAGGCGCTGTACCGCATCGATCCAGCTCCTTATCTTGCGGCATTAGGCAGTGCCAAAGGTGCCCTGGCGCAGGCCGCAGCGCAGGCCAGCATTGCCGCGACTACGCTGCGCCGCTATCAGCCCCTGCTAGGCACGCGTTATATCAGCGAGCAGGATTATGACCAGGCGCGCGCCAGCGCTCAGCAAACGCAGGCGGCGCTGCAGGCAGCGCAGGCCAGAGTGCAAAGCGCGCGGATAAATCTGGCGTACAGCACGGTAAAGGCACCGATTGATGGGCGTATTGGTCGCTCATCGTTCACCGAAGGCGCGCTGGTTTCCGACGGGCAAAGCGATGCACTGGCGACTATTCAGCAACTCGACCCGATCTATGTCGACGTTACCCAGTCAGGTGGCGACTTTATGCGGCTAAAAGAAGAGCTGGCGTCTGGCAGGCTGCAGCAGGTCAACGGCAAGGCTCGCGTTACGCTGCTGCTGGCAAACGGAGAAACCTATGCACAACCCGGTACGCTGGAGTTTTCGGACGTCACCGTCGACCAGACCACCGGCTCCATCACGCTGCGCGCTATCATCCCCAATCCACAGCATCAGCTGTTGCCGGGGATGTTTGTCCGGGCGCGGCTGGAGGAGGGCGTCAATCCGACTGCCCTGCTGGTGCCTCAGCAGGCCATCAGCCGTAACCCGCGTGGGGATGCCACCACGCTGGTGGTCGGTGCCGATAACAAGGTCTCGTTGCGCAATGTGATAGCCGACCAGGCCGTCGGAGACCGCTGGCTGATCCGCTCTGGTTTGCAGGCGGGTGAAAAAGTGATCGTTTCCGGTCTGCAGCGCGCACAGCCGGGTATTAGGGTCAAACCCAGCGAAACGACTGGCGATAGCAAAGCGCCCGCCAGCCCTTCTCCCGTTACATCTTAATTCCAGGAAAGCTCACTGATGTCCAGATTTTTTATTGACCGGCCGATCTTCGCCTGGGTGATTGCCATTGTGGTGATGCTGGCGGGCGCGATTGCCGTCATCAACCTGCCGGTTGCGCAGTATCCTGACGTTGCCCCTACCGCCATCCAGATCCGCGTCAATTACCCGGGGGCTGATGCCACAACCTTGCAGAACAGTGTTACTCAGGTGATTGAGCAAAATATGAACGGCCTGGACGGCCTGATGTATATGTCCTCAACCAGCGACTCATCCGGCACTCTGCAACTGACGCTGTCGTTTAAAAGTGGTACCGATGCCGATATTGCCCAGGTTCAGGTGCAGAACAAGCTGCAGCTCGCCACGCCGCTGCTACCGCAGGAGGTCCAGCAGCAGGGAATCACGGTGCGTAAATCCTCAAGCACCTTCTTCCTGGTGGCTGGCTTCGTTGACGATAACGGCCGGATGTCGCAGGAGGATATCTCCGATTACGTGGGTTCAAACATCAAAGATCCGCTAAGCCGTCTTGATGGGGTGGGCGACACCACGCTGTTTGGTTCGCAGTACGCGATGCGCATCTGGCTCGACCCAAACAAGCTGAACAACGTGCAGCTGACGCCGGTTGACGTGATCGGCATGATTGAGACCCAGAATGCCCAGGTGGCCGCCGGGCAACTGGGCGGAGCGCCGCCAATGCCGGGGCAGCAGTTAAACGCCTCGATTATTGCGCAGACGCGCCTGACCTCGCCGGAAGAGTTCGGCAACATTTTGCTGAAAGTGAACAGCGACGGTTCGCAGGTCAGACTGCACGACGTGGCGCGCATTGAGCGCGGCGGCGAAAACTATCAGTTTGTGGTGAAGATCAACGGTAAACCGGCGTCAGCGCTGGGTATCCAGCTGGCTACCGGAGCCAACGCGCTTGATACTGCCAATATTATCCGCGCCAAACTGGCCGAGATGAAACCCTATTTCCCAGCTGGGATGCGCGTGGTCTATCCGTATGACACCACGCCGTTTATCACTATCTCGATAAGCGAAGTGGTGAAAACGCTGTTTGAAGCGATCGTGCTGGTCTTCCTGGTGATGTACCTGTTCCTGCAGAGCCTGCGCGCCACACTGATTCCGACCATCGCTGTGCCGGTGGTATTGCTGGGCACCTTCGGCATCCTCAGCGCCTGTGGTTATTCAATAAACACCCTGACGATGTTCGGCATGGTGCTGGCGATTGGCCTGCTGGTCGATGACGCCATCGTTGTGGTAGAGAACGTCGAGCGCGTCATGGCGGAAGAGGGTCTTTCACCAAAAGCCGCCACGCGTAAATCAATGGGGCAGATCCAAGGGGCGCTGGTGGGGATCGCCATGGTGCTTTCGGCGGTGTTTGTGCCGATGGCGTTCTTTGGTGGATCGACCGGGGTTATCTACCGCCAGTTCTCTATCACTATTGTCTCGGCGATGGTGTTGTCAGTGCTGGTGGCGTTGATCCTCACTCCGGCGCTGTGCGCTACGCTGCTGAAGCCGCTGCCGAAAGGCGGGCACGTGGCGCATCGTGGCTTCTTCGCCTGGTTTAATCGCCTGTTTGCGCGCAGTACCGACCATTACAGCGATTCGGTGTCACGCCTGCTGAACCGTTCCGGGCGATATCTGCTGATCTACGCGCTGCTGGTGGCGGGCATGGCGTTGCTGTTTCTGCGCCTGCCGACCTCGTTCCTGCCGAATGAGGATCAGGGCGTGTTCGCCACCCAGGCGATCCTGCCGCCGGGCGCGACGCAACAGCGCACTCAGCAGGTGCTGGACCGCATTAATGACTACTACCTGAACGATGAAAAGAAAAACGTGGCTAACGTGCTGACCGTCAACGGCTTCGGCTTTGCCGGGCGCGGGCAGAATGTCGGGATTGCTTTTGTTGGCCTGAAGGACTGGAGCGAGCGTGAGGGGGCGGAGAACAAGGTTGATGCGCTGGTCGCGAGAGCCACTAAGGCGTTTTCGGGCATTATCGACGCGCAGGTGGTGGCCTTTAACCTGCCGCCAATTATCGCGCTGGGTAACGCCACCGGTTTTGATTTTGAGCTGATCGATCAGGGCAACCTCGGCCATGAAAAGCTGACCGCTGCGCGCGATCAGCTGCTGGATCTGGTGCGCCAGCATCCGGATATGCTGACGGCAGTGAGGCCTAATGGCATCGACGACAGCCCGCAGTACAAAGTGATCATCGATCAGGAGAAAGCGACCGCGCTCGGCGTTCCGCTGGCGGATATCAACACCACGCTCAGCACCGCCTGGGGCGGCAGCTACGTGAATGACTTTATCGACAGCGGCCGCGTGAAGAAAGTCTACGTGATGAGCGATGCGCCGTATCGCATGATGCCGGGCGACCTGGATAAATGGTTCGTGCGCGCCAGCAACGGAAAAATGGTGCCGTTCTCCAGCTTTTCCAGCGCCAGCTGGGTCTATGGTTCACCACGGCTGGAACGTTACAACGGCCTGTCTGCGGTCGAGATCCTCGGCCAGCCTGCGCCGGGAAAAAGCTCGGGGGAAGCAATGGCAATGATGGAACAGCTGGCCTCGCAGCTACCCACCGGCATCGGCTTTGACTGGACCGGCATGTCATACCAGGAGCGGATGACCGGGCAGCAGGCGCCAATGCTGTACGCCATCTCGCTGGTGGTGGTATTCCTGTGCCTGGCGGCGCTGTATGAGAGCTGGTCGATCCCGTTCTCGGTGATGCTGGTAGTGCCGCTCGGTGTGCTCGGGGCGCTGCTCGCCACCACGCTGCGCGGGCTGAGCAACGATGTCTACTTTGTGGTCGGGCTGCTGACCACTATCGGGCTGTCGGCGAAAAACGCCATTCTGATTGTCGAGTTCGCTAAAGACCAGATCGAACAGGAAGGGAAAGGGCTGATTGAAGCGACGCTGGATGCGGTACGCATGCGTCTGCGCCCAATCCTGATGACCTCGCTGGCGTTTATTCTCGGCGTGCTGCCGCTAGCAATCAGTACCGGTGCGGGGTCCGGCGCGCAGAATGCGGTGGGTACTGGGGTGATTGGTGGAATGGTGGCGGCAACACTGTTGGCTATCTACTTTGTGCCGGTGTTCTTTGTGGTGGTGCGCAGGCGTTTCCCGGCGAAGAAGGTTGAAGAAGAGGAGTGATACGTAGTCGGGCCGACCTTCTTTTTAGGTTGGCCCGCCAGAGTGAAATATTAGCCCTGATACTGCTCGTCGCTGACATGTTCCAGCCAGTCTACCACTTTGCCATCTTCAGCTTCGGCGATGGCGATATGGGTCATCGCGCTGTCGGCGCTGGCGCCGTGCCAGTGTTTTACCCCGGGACGGATCCACACGTTGTCGCCAGCAGAGATCGCCTGTGCTTCTTTACCCCACTCCTGCACCCAACCCTGGCCCGCCGTCACCAGCAGCGTCTGCCCCAGTGGATGGGTGTGCCATGCGGTGCGTGCGCCCGGGGTAAAGGCCACGGTTGCGCCGCTCAGACGCGCCGGTTCAGTGGTGGCAGGCGCATCAATTTTCACCGCGCCGGTGAAATAGTCAGCCGGGCCGTCAACCATCGGTTTGCTGCCTTTTTTAGTAATTTCGATCATCAAATGAATTCCTGAGATGTTGAACACCCGTTAATCATAGGCGATTGCGCGCTGCGGATTGAGTACGCCTGAGGCATAGAAGTGGTGAGTTTAACTCATTAATACGGTGCATTCCTGCCAGCTGCCGCCTCAATCTGGAGTGATTGATGAGTGGAGTTGATAAGCGCATGCGCCTGAGCACTATAGTGTGCTGGCGCGGGCGTGACTACCATCAGGACTCGTTCATATCAGGAGAACCACATGCAAAAGCGACAACTCGGTAACAGCGGACTGGAGGTTTCAGCACTCGGCTTAGGCTGTATGGGCCTGAGTTTTGGCTATGGCCCGGCGACCGATAAGCAGCAGGCTATAAAGCTGATCCGTTCGGCGGTGGAGCAGGGCGTCACCTTCTTTGATACTGCCGAAGTGTACGGCCCGTTCACCAATGAAACGCTGCTCGGCGAGGCGCTGGCCCCGATGCGTGACCAGGTAACGATCGCCACCAAGTTCGGCTTTGATCTGCCCCAGCCGGATAACAGCCAGGTACTCAACAGCCAGCCGCAGCATATCCGCCAGGCGGTGGAAGGATCGCTAAAGCGTCTCAATATTGAATGCATCGACCTGCTGTATCAGCACCGCACCGACCCTAACGTGCCGATTGAAGAGGTGGCCGGTACGGTTAAGCAGCTGATCGCCGAAGGGAAAGTAAAACATTTTGGCCTGTCCGAAGCCGGGGCACAGACCATCCGCCGTGCGCACGCGGTGCAGCCGGTGACTGCGCTGCAAAGTGAATACTCAATGTGGTGGCGCCAGCCGGAGAAAGAGATCCTGCCGCTGCTGGCCGAGCTGGGTATCGGCTTTGTGCCGTTCAGTCCGCTGGGTAAAGGCTTCCTCACCGGGGCGATCAACGACAGCACCACCTTTGCCAGCGATGACTTCCGTAATAAGGTGCCGCGTTTTGCTGCCGAAGCACGTAAAGCCAATCAGAAACTGGTCGACAGGCTGGGGCAGATTGCCACTGAGAAGGGCGTTACTCCGGCACAGATTGCGCTGGCGTGGCTGCTGGCGCAGCAGCCGTGGATTGTACCCATCCCCGGCACGACTAAACTGCAGCGGCTGGAGGAGAACCTCAATGCGGCAAAAGTGACGCTCGATCCCGCCGATCTGGCGGCGATCAACAGCGCGCTGGCTGAGATCGAAGTCACCGGAGATCGTTACCCCGCCGATCTGATGAAGCGCGTTGGCAACTAAACCCGTCCGCGGAACTCGCTGCGGTAGCGGGCCGGGGAGGTATTAAACTGCGCTTTAAAATGGCGGCGCAGAGCAATGGCGGATGGAAATCCGCTGTGCTGCGCCACCAGCTCAATCGGCTGGTCGGTTTTTTCCAGAAAACGCTGCGCTACCGCCAGCCGCTGATTCAGCAGCCAGACATTAAAGCTGGTGCCGCTGGTCTGCTGAAAACGGCGGGTAAAGCTGCGGCGGCTCATGCAGGCGTGGTCGGCCAGCATATCCAGCGTTAATGGCTGCTGCAGGTTCTCGGTTGCCCAGCTGAGTGACGATAAAAAGTTATCCCCGCCTTTGGTGTTATACACCGGCTGCTCAACGTACTGCGCCTGCCCACCCTGACGGTGGGGGGGGACTACCAGCAGGCGCGCCACGCTGTTAGCGCTATCCGCCCCACAATGTTTACGCACCAGGTGCAGGCAGCAGTCGATGCTGGCTGCGGTGCCCGCCGAAGTGACAATATCCTCTTCATCGATATAGAGTACGTCCCGGTCAATATCGACCTGCGGATAGCGGCTGAGAAAGTCATCCATCCAGCGCCAGTGCGTGGTGGCGCGACGGCCATTCAGCAGGCCCGCTGCCGCCAGCACAAAGGCCCCGAGGCACAGCCCGACGACGGTAGCTCCACGCTGATGTGCCTTGCGCAGCGCCGCCAGCAGGACTTCAGGGGGGAGCTCGTCCGGATTACTCCAGCTGGGCACCACCACAATATCCGCTGAATCCAGCGCGTCTAATCCCCGCTCCGCAACAATGGAAAACCCAGCATTGGTGCGCAGCACGCCCGGCGTGGTGGCGCACACGGTTAGCTGAAAAACAGGGGTGCTATCCGGCTGTAGCGCCTTCTCAAATACCGCGCAGGGCACGGAGAGATGGAAAGGAATGATGTCGTCAAACACCACAATCCCTATGTTAATCGCCATGAACCTTCTCCTGTAATCAACCTGGCCCAAAACGATCGTTTTTGGGTATCCGCGCCTCTCTTCAACATGCCGTTTCAGGAGGATACTTGCCGCCATCACTTGATGAGTGAAAAGCAAACTAACCTGAAAATGAGAGAAAGGAAATAACATGAAAACATTATTCACCTCCGCTGCCCTGGTATTAGCCATGATGGCTTCCGGCGCTGCTGTTGCCGCTGACACCGTAAACGCCAGCAAGGCTCCGACTATCCGTACCATGAGCGGCGCGACATCCATCAATCAGCTGACTGCCAAACAGACCGCGCTGGTGGTTATCGACATTCAGAACGAATACTTTGACGGTAAAATGCCGATCCCCGACGGCATGAAAGCTCTGAAGCAGTCACGCAAACTGGTCGATTTTGCGCATAAAAAAGGGATGCCGGTGATCTTCGTGCGTCATGAAGGCCCGGCGGACGGCCCGCTGTTTGCCAAAGGCAGCCACTTTGCAGAGTTCCATAAAGACCTGCAGCCGGGCAAAGGTGACATTGTGATCACCAAAGCCACTCCCAGCTCATTTGTTGGCACCGACCTTGATGCGCAGCTGAAAAAACTGGGCATCAAAGATCTGATTGTCACCGGACTGATGACCCATATGTGTGTCTCTTCCACCGCCCGTGACGCTGTGCCATTAGGCTATCAGGTAATTATTCCGGAAGATGCAACTGCCACTCGTAGCCTGGCGACCTGGGATAATAGCGTCGTCGACAGCAAGGATCTGCAGCGTGCCGCGCTGGCAGGCGTTGCGGACGTATTCGCCGAGATCAAAACCACCCAGCAGGTTCTCGATATGCGGGTAATTAACTAATCCCATTTGTGAGCCTGTCTATAATCAGACAGGCCACTAATTGAACACGCTTACAGGAAAATAACATGACCACATTATCTGCTACTGCAAGCCAGGCACCCAGCATCCGCACCATGAGCGGCGCCACGGCTATTAACCAACTGACGGCCAACGAGACTGCGCTGATCGTTATCGATATCCAGAATGAATATTTTGACGGCAAAATGCCGATCGCCGACGGCATGAAAGTCTTAAAGCAGTCGCGCAAGCTGGTTGATTTCGCCCATGCCCACGCGATGCCGGTATTTTTCGTTCGCCACGAAGGCCCGGCGGACGGCCCACTGTTTGCTAAAGACCACTTTTTGTCTGAGTTTCACCCGGAGTTGCTGCCGGTTGAGGGCGATATCACGATTACCAAACCGACCCCAAGTTCGTTCGTCGGCACCGATCTGGATGCGCAGCTGAAAGCGAAAGGAATTAAAACGCTGATCGTATGCGGCCTGATGACCCACATGTGCGTCTCATCTACCGCGCGTGACGCCGTGCCGCTGGGCTATGAGGTCATTATCCCGCAAGATGCTACCGCCACGCGCAGCCTGGCGACCTGGGATAACAACGTTGTCGACAGCAAGGATCTGCAGCGTGCTGCCCTGGCCGCCGTCGCAGACGTGTTCGCCGAGATCAAAACCACCCAGCAGGTGCTTGATCTGCCCGTCAGCCGTTAACGGTGGGCGCAGGCCTGCAGACAGCGCTGAAGTGTACTGCTACAGCCGCTGCGACTGTCACGGTCGCAGCGGCTGTTTTCGATATAGCACTGTTGCTGGCAGCCGCTGCTGTCGGCAGTCGCGACCCGCAGCGGCAGAAGCGCGCTGAGCAGTACCAGGATTAGCAGTGGCATGATGATTCCCCGATGAGATACCCTTGATATGATCGTAATGCAAAAAATCCATCAGGGTGGAAATCAATGAACAATATTGTCCCGGTTGAACTGGAAAAGGCCTACCGCCTGATTAATCACGGCCCGACCATCCTTGTTTCAGCGCGCGCAGGCGGCACGGAAGATGTGATGGCAGCGGCCTGGGCCTGCGGGCTGGATTTCTCGCCGTCAAAGCTGACGGTAGTGATCGACAAAATCGCCAAAACCCGGCAGCTGGTAGAGGAGAGCGGGCTGTTTGTGATTCAGGTTCCCACCGTTGCACAGATCAATCTTACCCATGCGGTTGGCACGCGCAGCCTGTTTAACGAACCCGATAAGCTGGCCAACTGTGGCGTGGAGCTGTTCAGCTTCGACGGCTACGACCTGCCGTTTGTACGCGGCTGTTCCGCGTGGCTGGCCTGCCGGCTGATCCCCGAACCTCATATCCAGAACACTTATGATCTGTTTATCGCTGAAGTGGTGGGCGCATGGGCCGACAGCCGGGTATTCAGCGAAGGTCACTGGCATTTTGACCAGGCCGACCCCGCACTGCGCAGCCTGCACTACGTGGCAGGCGGGCAGTTCTATGCCACGGGCGAGTCGTTGAACGTGCTGGAAGGTTGAATCAGCGCGGGGAATTGCGGGTCAGGCAGGCCTGACCCCTACGGCAACCTCCTGCTGCTGCGCCTGCATCCGCAATCCCGTAGTGGCGAGGCATGCCTCGCCATAACACTAGCAGGAAAATGGCCCGACCGCCGCGCGGGCGAGGATTGCCTCGCCCGTTAACCCTCTGTTGGCGCACCGCACGCATTGCTCCTAATACTTCCCCCCTCGTTGCCGATAACCCCCAGCGTAAAACCTAACGACACACGGAAGCGCATCTCTTTTTTTCACCAGCAGGTGCCAGATTTCAACCCAGACGGCACCGGGCGCTTAGTCAATAAGTAGGCAATAAATGAGTCACACTTCTTTCTGGAACACTGCCGCGCGGCTGAAAACGCGCGGCAGCGTACCTCGTGCCGGTGTTTTTAACGCCAGCCACCCTCCTGCAGGCATGAACGAGCTAGGACTGAGCCGCAACAGCGCCGGTCTGCTGCTAAGTTTTGTGCCGCCGCATGCCGATTTCAGCCGTGTCAGTCCGCCGTGGCAGAAGCTGAACGCGGCGCGGCGCAGCGTGCTGACGCTCTCCTCCAATGGCGCACTGTGCAGCGGGCGGGGGCAGAGCACCTACTGTGACGGTGACGGGCAGCAGGGAAGCTGGCTTTGGCTGCCGGAGAGTCTGATTGCCGCACACGAAGTGCATGAGGTTGATCTGCACGTACAGGATACTTCGGGTGCCTCGCAGCGTGTCAGCGCTATTCAGCGCGAGCTTGAGCATCTGGCGCTAAAAATGCCACTCTCGGCAGAACGGACCTTTGCGCTGATCTTCTGTGATGGCCTGTCAGCATCCGAAGGATTCCTGATGCAGGCGTGGTATGCCTCCGGTCGCTTCCCGTGTCTGGCGATTGGCGGGTCCGCAGGCGGCACGCTGGATTTTGACGGCACCTGGATCGCCAACGGCGGGCGTATTTTGCAGGGCAAGGCGGTGATCGTCTTCTGCCAGATGGCCGCCGGTAAATCCTTTGCGCCTTTTAAAAGCCAGAACTTTGTCCCGACAGCGCACAGCTGGCTGGTCGCGGAAGCGGACCCGGTGGCACGCACCGTCACCTCGCTGTTTGATGCCCAGGGGCGCCAGCACAACGTTATCGAGGCGCTGTGCGCGCAGTTAAATTGCACGCCGGCTAACCTGCAACAAAGCCTGCAGGGGCTGACCTTTGCGGTAAAAGTCGAAGAGGAGTTCTTCATTCGTTCCATCGCCAAAATTTTGCCGGACCGCATTCAGTTCTTCTGCGATCTGGAGTTTGGCGATCGCCTGCATCTGCTGCAGGAGACCGACTTTGCTGCGGCCACGCGCGAAGACTGGCAGAAGTTTACCGCGCAGTATGGCGAGCCAGCGGCGCTGCTGCTGAATGACTGCGTACTGCGCCGGGCCGGTAACCTGGCGCGCCTGCCGCAGTCCCACTTCTTCACCGGCATCCCGGCGGCGGGCTTTTCCAGCTTTGGCGAAATCCTTGGTGTGCCGATCAATCAGACGCTGTCGGCGCTGGCATTTTTCCATCGTCCATCGGATGCGATGCGTAACTTCCCGGTACAGTATGCCGGTTATGCCAGCCACTATGCGCAGCGCGCCTTGCGCCGCTGGGAGGCGCTGAACGCGCTGCAAAGCAAAATTGTGAATCAGGTGGTGGACTATCAGCAGCAGCTCGACCCGCTGATGAAATCGCTGCCGGCGCTGGAAAACGCCACGCGCAGCCAGAGCGAAGCGCTGACCGCGGCAGAAAGCAATATCCGTTCGATCAGCGATGCCGCGCTGCACAGCCAGCAGGCGCAGCATCAGCTCAGCAGCGGCCTTGACCAGTTGGAAACCCTCTCCGCCGGGATTACCACTATCAATAGCGGCATCAGTAATATTGCGTTTCAAACCAATATTCTGGCGCTGAATGCCGCGGTGGAAGCGGCACGCGCCGGGGAGGCAGGGCGAGGTTTTGCCGTGGTCGCCAGCGAAGTGCGCCGCCTGGCGCACTCCTCGAAAGAGCAGGCAGATGCCACCTCACGCAGCATTACCGACTCGGTGAGTACCATTCTGCATATCCGTAAAGTGGCGGAGACTACCGTCGAGCGTGCGAAACAGATGGCCGAGCAGAGCATCGATGCCGCCAACGCCATCGCGGCAATGAGCAGCCAGACGGCCAGCGAGCGTAAGAGCATTAGTGATAACCTCGATAAGCTTAACGAAATGACTTCCGGGATTGATGCAATGCAGGAAGCGGTTGCACAGCTCAAAGTATTGCAAAAGCTGGTGCAAAGCCGGTAAACGCACGGGCAGGGCGGCGGCCGCTGGCTGCGGCCCTGAACTTTACTGACAGTGCCAGGTTAAACCGGACTGTCCCCTCCACATTTCCTGTTACCGATAACCCTGCAGCAGTTGATCGCCCTCACACTTATCCATTTACACAGTGTGGAAAGGCGATCGCCCTCACTCTTTTTTGTTAAAAAAATGAAGAAATTTGGTTACTAATTATTATCAGGAAATAGCGCTCGTCATGTAAAACAATAGGTTAATCATGAGCGCGCTAATTGTTTCATCAGTTTTTTTATCACTACGTGACCAATTTATCACCTTTCATACCGCTTAAAGAGGGGAGTTACCTTGCTGACCATATTGGGTTTTTCGATGGTTGTCTGTTTCATGTACCTGATCATGACCAAGCGCATGTCGGCACTGATTGCACTGATCCTGATCCCGACCCTGTTTGCGCTGGCAGGCGGTTTTTACCATGGCCTGGGCGCCATGATGCTCGATGGGGTGAAGACGCTGGCACCCACCGGCGTGATGCTGACCTTTTCCATTCTCTACTTTGGCCTGATGATTGATGCCGGGCTGTTCGACCCGCTGGTGCGCTTTATTCTCAGGCTGGTGCGCGGGGATCCGCTGAAGGTGCTGGTCGGCACGGCTATCCTGACGCTGCTGGTCTCACTGGACGGCGACAGCTCGACAACCTATATGATCGCCATCGCGGCGTTTTTACCGCTGTACCGCAAGCTGGGAATGAACGTGCTGGCGATGACCTGCCTGGTCAACCTCGCCAGCGGTATTATGAACCTCTCACCGTGGGGCGGCCCTACCGCCCGTGCCGCGGCGGCGCTGCGCATTGATGCGCTGGACATCTTCATCCCGATGCTACCTGCGATGTTTATCGCCTGCGTGACGCTGGTCGGCATGGCGGTGCTGTTTGGCCTGCAGGAGCGTAAACGCCTCGGGGTAATGAAAATCAGCGACCATCATCTGGAAAATATTGAGCTGGGGCTGGGGGATGCCGAAGAGTGCGCCGCCAACCGCCGCCCGAAAATGTTCTGGCCCAACCTGATCCTTACCACGGTGCTGCTGGTACTGCTGGTGGTGGGCCTGCTGCCGATTCAGATCCTGTTTATGCTGGCCTTCGCCGTGGCGGTGATGCTCAACTACCCGACGCTGGAGCAGCAGAAAGCGCGCATCAGCGCCCATGCGGGTAACGTGCTGGCGGTAACCTCGCTGATTTTCGCCGCCGGGATATTTACCGGCATCCTCTCCGGCACCGGAATGGTCGATGCGATGGCGAAGAGCCTGCTGGCGGTGATCCCGCACAGCTTCGGCCCTTATCTGGCGGTGTTTACCGCGCTGGTCAGCCTGCCGTTTACCTTCTTTATGTCGAACGATGCTTTCTATTTCGGCATCCTGCCGGTGATCGCGCAGACGGCAGCCAGCTATGGCATCTCCGCTGAGGAAATTGCACGCGCATCGATTGTCGGCCAGCCGTTCCATCTGCTCAGCCCGCTGGTGCCGTCAGTCTACCTGCTGGTAGGGCTGGCGAAGGTGGATATTGGTGACCACCAGCGCTTTGCGATTAAGTGGGGGATCCTGGTCAGCCTGATGCTGATGGTCGGCGGACTGATCACCGGTGCGTTCCCGTTCTTCCATCAGGCGGGGTGATCTTTAACAAAAGTTACAAATATTCATAACACTAACTAAACTTTGCAGTGTCGCGGGCGGCGGATGGTTTTGCCGCCCGCATTATTTCTCTGGAGGGTTTGTTATGTCCGAAACTGGCACCTTACGGCAGTCAACGCTGGCACTGGCGCTGTATCAGCTGCTGAATCCCATTCCACTCGGCTGTTTCGTTGCGGCCTGGATCTTCGACATCATCTACGTTTACAGCTTTGAACAGTTCTGGACCCAGGGCGCCAGCTGGCTGATCGTCTTTGGCCTGCTGATTGCCGTGGTTCCGCGACTGATTAATTTATTTCAAGTCTGGGTCGGGCGGGCACCGCTGCGTGCGGGGGCTTACCGCACTGACTTCTGGCTTAACCTGCTGGCGGTGGTGCTGGCGATCTTCAATGCCTTTATTCACAGCCGTGACGGCTACGCGGTGGTGCCGCTTGGGGCGGTCCTCTCGACCCTGACCGTCCTGCTGCTGCTGATTGGCAATGTTCAGCTTGCTCTGCGCCTGCGCGCGCGACACTGAGGAGAAAAAGATGAAAAATCAACACGTTTTCCCTCTGCTGGCGCTGTCGGCAGCGCTGATGCTCGCCGGATGCGATGGCGCTTCAACCATGGACCCGAATCAGCAGGTGGGCGCCGATCCGGTGCTGCCGGAGGCGCAGAACTTCCTGATGCCGCCGATGCGCGTGCCGCAGGGCGTCGGCTGGAAGGGCGATGAGAAGCCGCAGGTGGCACAGGGGCTGCAAATTGCCAAAATTGCCAGCGGTCTGCAGCATCCGCGCCAGCTGTACGTGCTGCCGAATAACGACATTCTGGTGGTGGAGGCTAACGGCCCGGCGAAACCCACCAGCCGACCGAAGCAGCTGATTATGGGCATTGTGCAGCAGTCTTCCGGTAAGGGGGGAGCAGGCGGCAACCGTATTACCCTGCTGCGTAACAGCAGCGGCGACGGTAAAACCTGGGAGAAGCATGTTTTCCTTGAGGGGCTGCACTCGCCGTTTGGCGTGCAGCTGGTCGGTAATACGCTGTATGTGGCGAACGCCGACAGCCTGATGAAGTATCCGTATCAGAGCGGGCAGACGCGCATTGAGGCGCCGGGAACCGAGCTGACCGAGCTGCCGGGCGGCCCGATCAATCACCACTGGACCAAATCGCTGCTCGCCAGCCCGGACGGCAGCAAGCTTTATGTCGGCGTGGGTTCTAACAGTAATATCACCGAAAACGGCATCGGGGCCGAGTATCGGCGGGCGGCAGTGCTGGAAGTGGATGCGGCCAGCGGCGCCAGCCGTATTTATGCCAGCGGGCTGCGCAATCCGACCGGATTACAGTGGGAGCCACAAACCGGAAAATTGTGGGCGGTGGTCAACGAGCGCGATGAAATTGGCGCAGACCTGGTGCCAGATTATCTGACCTCGGTGAATGAAGGGGCGTTCTACGGCTGGCCATACAGCTATTTTGGTCAGCATGTTGACAAGCGTGCACAGCCGCCGCGCCCGGATCTGGTAGCGAAAGCCGTGAAGCCGGATTATGCGCTCAGCTCGCACGTTGCGCCGCTTGGCCTGTGGTTCTATACCGGCAACAGTCTGCCCGCGCAGTATCACGGCGGGGCGTTTATCAGCGAACACGGAAGCTGGGACCGCGACCCGCTCAACGGCTATCGCGTGGCGTACGTCGCCTTTGAGAACGGCAAGCCGGTTGGCCTGCCGCAGCCGGTGGTGACGGGGTTCCTCAGCGACGATCATAAGCAGGTGCACGGCCTGCCGGTTGGGCTGGCGATGGACCAGCAGGGGGCGCTGCTGATCGCCGACGATGCCGGAGACACCGTCTGGCGCGTCACCGCCGCGCAGTAAAGCGTGCAGTCAGGGCGAGTGCGCTGGTGATTATTCTCATCGCCGCACCGCGCTGATTGCGCTATTTTATTGTCAACATTACAAAACCTGACAATAAGATTCGGAATCGCTATGAGTTCACCTGCACCAGCAGCGGATGGTTCGCTGCTGCATCAACGCGCCTTTGTCGCTTTCTGGCTGGCGCGCACCTTCTCTTCCTTCGGTTTTCAGATGTTCTCCGTGGCGGTCAGCTGGCAGATCTACGCTATCACCCACAGTGCAATGGCGCTGGGGATGATTGGCCTGATGCAGTTTCTGCCGTCGGTGCTGCTGGCGCTGCCGGCCGGGCATATGGCCGACCAGTACGATCGCCGTCGTATTGTGCTGTGCGGGCAGGTGATGGAGTGGGGCGCGCTGCTGGCGCTGGTGCTGCTGACCTTTTATCACTGGTCGAATCAGCACGCGCTGTGGGGGCTGGTGTTTCTTATCTCGGTGGCGAAGGCGATTGAAGGCCCGGCAATGCAGTCGATGCTGCCCTCGCTGGTGCCGCCTGCGATGCTGGCGCGCGCCACGGCAGCGGGGGCGGTGAGCGGGCAAAGCGCGGTGATCCTCGGCCCGACTCTCGGCGGGCTGCTGTATGTTGCCGGACCAGAGGTGGTGTATACGGTGGCCGCGGCGTTTTACCTGCTGTCGATTATTATGGTCAGCCGCATCCGCTTTATCCGCGCCGCGCAGCCGCGTCTGCCCGCCAATATCAAAACGCTGTTTGCCGGGGTGAAGTTCATCCGCGAGCGCCGCGACGTGCTGGGCGTGATCTCGCTCGACCTGTTTGCCGTGCTGCTGGGCGGCGCCACTGCGCTGCTGCCAATTTTTGCCAAAGATATTCTGCATACCGGGCCGTGGGGGCTGGGGATGCTGCGCGGCGCACCGTCGGTTGGCGCGCTGCTGGTGGGCGTCTGGCTCAGCCGTAACAAGCTGGAGAAGAATGTCGGCATGATTATGTTTGGTTCCGTAGCCGGATTCAGCGTTGCTACGCTGGTGTTTGCGCTCTCCAGCCAGCTGTGGCTCTCGCTGCTGGCGCTGGCCGCGCTCGGCGGTTTTGATATGGTCAGCATGGTGATCCGCGGGGCGCTGGTGCAGCTCGACACCCCGGATGATATGCGCGGACGCGTCAATGCGGTCAACAGTATCTTTATTAATACCTCAAACCAGCTCGGGGAGTTTGAATCCGGTCTGCTGGCGGCAATGATGGGCGCGGTGCCTGCTGCGGTGCTCGGTGGCGTCGGCACCCTGGTGGTGGTCGCGGTGTGGATGACGCTGTTCCCGCATTTGAGGCGGCGGCAGAAGCTGGAGAATTCGTAAGCCTTCGGGTCGGGCATGCCCGACCCCTACCGTAGTGGGCGACCCTCTTTCCGGTCAGCCTTGTGGTGGATTTATACCGCGGGTCGACCTTTACATCAGATCGGCGTAGTGGCCGACCCTCTTTTCCGGTCGGCCTTTTGGTTTATTCTATACCGCGGGTCGACCCAAAAAGCGGTCGCCCCCTACATCAGATCGGCCTTAATGGTCGACCGCTTTTATAGTGCAATCCCGCCTTATTTTTGTGCATCTCCTGTTCTGATCCACGCGCAGGGGTTTCCGATTTGTATCACGCATCCTATCCCGGCGCCTCTTCAGCAACGATTTCCCTGATCTACTCATATCTGGCCCGCTTTATGCAGTGATAGCCCCAGTGCTAGCAATCAGGGTAGGGTGAAATATGTTTGACGATTTACTGGATGGCGATGCGACCAATCTGGCGGCGCATATTCGCCACGGCGAAGTCTCGGCGCTGGAGATTACCCGCGCCGCGCTTGACCGCATGGAGAGCCGCGACGGGCAGATTCACGCGTTTTGTACCCCCGCGCCGCAGCGGGCACTGGCGCAGGCCGCGGCGGTAGATGCCCGGCGGGCGCGCGGTGAGACGCTGCCGCCGCTGGCCGGGGTGCCGCTGGCGGTAAAAGACCTGATCTCTACCGCCGGGGTAAAAACCACTTCCGGCTCGGCTATCTATCGCGATTTCGTGCCGGATGAAGATGATATCTGCGTTGAGCGCCTGATGGCCGCCGGTGCGGTGATGCTGGGGAAAACCACCGCGCCGGAGTTCGGCTACAGCGGCGTGGGGGACAACCTGCTGTTTCCCACGCCGCGCAATCCGTGGGATCTCAGCAAGACGCCCGGCGGCTCCAGCGCCGGGTCCGGGGCGGCGCTGGCTGCAAGACTGTGCCCGCTGGCGCTCGGCAGCGACGGCGGCGGGTCGGTACGTATCCCGGCGGCGCACTGCGGGATTTACGGTTTTAAACCGTCGATGGGGCGCGTGCCGCTGTGGCCCGGCTGCCGCGACGATCGCTATCCCGGGGTCTCAAGCTGGGAGTCGCTGGAGCATATTGGCCCGATGACGCGCAGCGTGCGCGATGCGGCGCTGATGATGTCGGTGATGGCGGGACCGGATATGCGCGATCGCCACTCGATTCCCTGCAGCGACGTGGAGTGGCTCGGTTCGTTACGCCAGCCAGTGCGCGGGCTACGCGTAGCCTTCAGCGCCGATTTTGGTTTTGTGGCGCTCGACCCGCAGGTAAGAGCGCTGGTCAGCCGCGCCGCCCAGCGCTTTGCCGATGACCTCGGCTGCACGGTGGAGCTCGTCGACCCGCCATTTGGCGACCAGGTTGAGTCATTTCGCGCCATAGTCGCGCTGGAAACCGACCTGAGCGGCATGCGCGCGCAGCTGCCTGAATTCGGCGGGCAGATGGCCGCGCATCTGGTTGCCATGCTGCAACGACCGTGGCAGGCCGCCGAATTTACCGATGCCCTGACGGCGCGCAAGAGGCTGGTGAATACGCTGTGGCGCTTTATGCAGGGCTACGACCTGCTGATTACCCCCACGCTGGCCGCACCGCCATTCCCGCTGGGAATGCAGGGGCCGGAAGAGATTAACGGCCGCCGGGTGAGCAGCGATCACTGGCTGTCATTCTGCTTCCCGTTCAACTTCAGCGGCCAGCCTGCTGCCTCGGTGCCGTGCGGATTTACTGCCGAAGGGCTGCCGGTCGGGCTGCAGATCGTTGGCCGCCATCTCGACGATGCCCGCGTGCTGGCCGCCAGTGCCGCGTTTGAACGTCTCCAGCCGTGGAAACACCACCAACCTGCGCGGTTCGCGCCTGAACGCTGAGGAACACCCGTGAAAAAATCATCAGACAGTCTGCATCAGGAATTTGAGCACCAGCCGGTTCCGCTCAGCCATCGTCACTCTACGCGCTCCGTCTCGGCGGTGTGGTTTGGCTTCCCGATGATCCTCACCAACGCGCTGTTCGGCGGCATCATTACCTGGCACCTCGGTTTCTGGCCGGCAATTATCGCTATCCTGCTCGGCAACCTGGTGCTGTTTGCCTATGTCGGTGCGCTGAGCTGGTTTGCCGGCAATAGCGGAATGAACTTTGCGCTGCAGGCAAAACGGACTTTCGGTACCCAGGGCTATATTCTGGTGTCCGGGTTTCTCTCCATCGTGGTGATCGGCTGGTACGCCTTCCAGACCGGGCTAACCGGGCTGGTGATCAACCAGACCTTTGGCTGGAATGCGCTGGCAGTAACGGCGTTTGCCATGGTGCTTTATACCGCCATCACCTTCCTCGGCGTGCGCGCGCTGTCAGTGCTGGGCATCATCGCTGCGCCGCTGTATGTGGTGCTCGGGCTGGTGGCGCTGTGGCTGGTGTCAGAAAATCATGACTTCAGCACTGTCACTGAGTTTAAAGGCAGCGCCAGCGTAGCGGGCGGCATGACGCTGGGTACCGCCGTGACGATGGTTGTGGCCGGTTTTGCCGACTCCGGCACCATGACGGCAGACTTTACCCGCTGGTCGAAAAACGGCAGATCCGCCGTATTTGCCGCGTTCTCCGCGTTTCCACTGGCCAATGGCATCTCCTACCTGTTCGGCGTGGTGATTGTGGCGCTGGGCGCAGCGGTGGATCCGCTCAACAACGGCGGCAACTTCCTGCCGCTGCTGATGGGGCACGGCGTGCTGCTCAGTACCGTGGCCTGCCTGTTTGTCTTTATCAACCTTGGCTCGGTGTGTACCCACTGCCTGTACAACGGCGCGGTGGCCTTTAGCCATATCTTCAGCAGCAAAATGCGCATCTGGACCCTGATCCTCGGTGCGGCGGGCGGTGCGCTGGCGCTGGCCGGAGTGTGGCACTACTTCCTGGAGTGGCTCAGTCTGCTCGGCGTGGTGGTGCCGCCATTTGGTGCGGTGATGATTGTTGACCTGATCTTTATGTCGCGCCTCAGCGGCCAGCGTAAAACTCAGCGTATTCGCGGCAGCGCCTTTGCCGGCTGGGCGTTCGGCAGCCTGTGTGCGGTGGCTGCGCATATCTGGTTTCCGCAGTTTGGCGAAGCGACGATCGGGCTGGTGGCGGGTGCGGTCGGCTATCTGGTGTTGATGAAGATCGGAATGGCGCGCACGGCGGATAAAAAGGTCGTCATCCAGGCATAGCGGCAGGGGCCGAGTTTTTTTGCCCGGCCCTTTATTGACATAACTTACTCACTCTCATAACGTGGATTTCCAATAAAAAACATCGCAGGGAATACTTAATGAGCACGCGTTACGCCGACAGAATGGAGCTGGTCAAGCCTTCAGCAATCAGACAGTTATTACAGTTAGGGGCCGACCCTTCCATTATTTCCTTTGGCGGTGGTTACCCGGACTCCAGCCTGTTTCCGGCGCAGGCGTTGCAGGATATCTACGCCGAGCTGCTCTCCGGCCCGGGTGAAGCTTCCCTGCAGTACACTCACTCGACCGGTATGCCTAAGCTGCGCGAGCAGATCGCCGCCCGCATGGCGCGCGAAGGTATTGCCTGCAGCGACGACAATGTGCTGATTTTACAGGGGAGCCAGCAGGGGCTGGACCTGGCGGCGCGCCTGCTGCTGAACCCGGGCGATATCGTTGCCACCGAAGCGCCGACCTTCCTGGGTGCGCTGCTGGCCTTCAACACTTGCCAGCCTGAGTATCTGGCCGTGCCGATGGACGAACAGGGCATGATGACGGAGGTGCTGGAAGCCGAGCTGCAGGCCGGTAAGCGTATCAAATTCATTTATACCGTACCGGATTTCCATAATCCGACCGGTATCACGCTGTCGCTGGCGCGTCGCCGCCATCTGATCGCGCTCGCTAATCAGTACGACTTTATTATCCTTGAGGATTCGCCGTACCGTGAAGTGCGCTATCAGGGCGAGAAAGTCGCCACGCTGAAAAGTATGGATACGGAAGGGCGGGTAATCTATTTCGGCAGCTTCTCGAAAATTCTGGCACCGGGCCTGCGCCTGGGCTGGTCGGTGGCATCGAAAGAGATCACCGAGAAGCTCGGCCTGCTGAAGCTGGCCGCCGACACGCAGTGCAGCACGCTGAATATGGCGGCGGTGTCGCTGTATCTGGAGCGTCATGACATCGACCAGCATATCCAGACCATCAAATCACGCTATCTGCGTAAGAAAGAGACCATGCTGGCGGCGATCAAGGCGCACTTTCCGCAGTCCATCAGCTTCACCAACCCCGACGGTGGCCTGTTTACCTGGCTGGAGTTCCCGCAAGGGATCGATGCCGCGCAGTTTATGCTGCACCATGCGATACCCGAGGCGAAAGTCGCCTATGTGCCGGGCGGGAGTTTCTTCCCCACGCTGCAGCGCCATAACTTCGCCCGCTTCAGCTACTCGACGCACAGCGACGAGAACATAGTTAAAGGGATTGCGACCCTCGGAAAGGTGCTGAAACAGCATCTTTAACCGCTACCGGAGAGGGGGGTTTTTATAGCAGGCGCCCGTTGAGGGATCCCCTGAAATGGCTGCCATCTCTAAATGTTTGGTAAACGGCCTGAGCTAAACCTGCTCACGCCGTAAAGGCGATAGAGGCTCCCTGCGGGCCTCGATACGCGGCATCCCTGCCACGAGACGTCCCAATCCTCAAACTGCAGTGTGATCCGATTCAAAAAAACACCATTAACTTCCTCCTTATAGTGCCGGTTACTTGCTCGATGTGTATAACGGTCGCTAGCATGAGTAATCGATTACATTTCGTTTAATTTAAAAAGTAATCGATTACATGCTGAATTTTCGCAATTCTCGTTATCTCTGACAATTCGATAAGGAACCCTAATGGCACTGGTAAAAGCAGTCACTTCATCACTGTTGTTCAGCGTACTGTCGCTGAGCGCCGTCGGTAGTGCACAGGCGGATCAAGCCACGGCGAAAGCACACCTTGCACTGCAGATGTACACCCTGAGAAACGTTGGCACTCTGGAGCAGCAGTTTGCCGTCGCGCGTAACAGCGGCTTCAGTGCGGTTGAGCTGGTGGGGACGCAGGAGGTCAGCGCCACGCAGTTGAAAGCATTGCTGAAAAAATATCAGCTCAGCGTCACCTCGGATCACGTCCAGCTGGCCGATCTGCGCAGCAATCTGGCGGCGGTCGTCGCCTTTAATAAGGCGGTTGGAAATAAGGTGCTGGTGATGCCGTATCTGCAATTGCCGGACCGCCCGAACAGTGGAGAAGGGTGGAGAAAGCTGGCGCACGAGCTGAACAGTATCGGCGAGCAGGTGCGCAAGCAGGGCATGGAGTTGGCCTATCACAATCACGATTTTGAAATGAAGACCTTTAAAGGTAAAACTGCGTTGGAGATCCTGTTTGATAACAGCGCGCCACAGAACCTGAAAATGGAGCTGGACGTGGCATGGGTACAGCGCGGCGGACAGGACCCGGCTCGGCTACTGAACAAATATCACGGCCGCGTCTATGCCATTCACGCCAAGGATAATGCGGGTATCGGTGTGCGTAACGATGAGATGAATTTTGCGCCGGCGGGCAGCGGATTGCTGGCGTGGAACGAGGTGCTGCCTGCGGCAGTGAAGGCCAATACCCGCTGGTTTATTGTCGAGCACGATCTGCCGAAAGATCCACAGTCGATTATTGTGGCAGCAAATAAGTATCTTGTTGGGCAGTTAAGCCCGTTGGAAAAATAAACCTGCCAGCGGGTCGGGCATTCCCCGACCCGCTGGCGATCACGACGACGTACGCGCCACAAACTTCCACTGCAGCACGGTTTTCTCGGCCGGACTGCTGGCGTCATTGATGCGCTTCAGTAGCAGCGTCACCGCTTCGCGACCAATTGCCCGCGAGGGCTGCTCGATGGTCGAAAGCTGTGGCGAGGTCATCTGGCCCAGCTCGCTGCCGTCAAAGCCAATCACCGCCACCTCTTCCGGCACCTTCACGCCGGCTTCGCTCAGCGCGCGGATCGCACCCGCGGCCAGCGTATCCGATACGGCAAACACCGCGTCCGGGCGCGGCGACTGCGCCAGCAGGCAGTTCATGGCGTCAATGCCGCCCTGATAGCTCAGCTCGCTGGCGTACTCAACCTGCACTGGCATGCCGCGCTCGCTCAGCAGATCGCAAAAACCCTGCTCGCGCTGTTTAGCGTATTTATAGGTGAGGTCGTGGTTGATCATCGCCATACGCTGGCGGCCCGCCGTGGCAAACTGTCCGGCAACAAAGCGCGAGGCCTCGCGGTCATCAATACCCACGGTTGAAACGCTTGAGGCTTCGTCATATTCGGCGCACTGCACCCACGGCGCATCGCCAATCAGGGTTTTCAGCTCGGCCAGCGCGGAGAGGGCATCCATGGTGATGACGCCGTCAACCATTTTGCCGGAGAGCAGCGCCAGGCTGGAACGTGAGCGCTGGATATCGGAACCGGAGTTGCACAGCAGGATGCGGTAGCCATTTTTCTCCGCCTCGGCTTCAATGCCTTTCACTACGTCGGCGCAGAACGGATTGGCGATATTCGACACCATCACCAGCAGCATATTGCTACGCGCGGTGCGCAGCTGGCGGGCGAGCAGGTTGGGCTGGTAGTTACTCTCTTTGATTGCGTTCAGCACGCGTTCGCGGTTTTCCGGCTTTACGGAACCGAGGTTGTTCAGCACGCGGGAAACGGTGGCGACCGATACCCCGGCAAGGCGCGCAATTTTCTGGATCGACATCCGGTGACTATCCCTGCAGTTGTAGTGAAAACAGGGTAACACAGTTCGTTAAGCGGCAGAATCCAACGTGCTGGCGGCCATCTTAGTGGCCGCCTCATGTTACAGTGTCACGTTAATCCAGCGCTGCTGCTGGTGGCTTTGCACCATCGCCTCCACAATCTGCATGATGTTGGCCCCCTCGTGGAAGGTGGCAAAGTTCGCCGCATCGACTCCCGGCTTTTTGCCTGCCGCGATAAAAAGGTAGAAATTGTGCATCATATTTTTAAAGGCGTCCGGCCAGCCCTCGATATGGCCGCCGGGAAAGTGAGCCGAGCCGGCAACTTCAGGGTTCAGCAGGCCAGGATCGTCGGAGAGCTGCTGGTTCGGTCCGTCGCGACGGCCAATCCACAGCTGCTGCGGGACTTCCTGATCCCAGCCGAGCGACATTTTGCTGGCATTAATCTCAAACGACAGGCGATTTTTACGCCCGGCGCTGACCTGCGATACCGTCATGCTGCCTTTACTGCCGTCATCGAAGCGCAGCAGCACCGAGGCGAAATCTTCGGTCTGCACCGGGATCGCATCATACTCCGCCACGCCTTCCCCGGCGGAGAAGGTGTTCTGCGCACCCCGGCTGGTCTTGCGCTGCGCATGCACTATCGAGAAATCCGCCAGTACCGCGCTGATGCGCCGCCCGGTGACAAATTGCAGGGTGTCGCACCAGTGAGAACCGATATCCGCCACGGTGCGCGACACGCCGCCCTGTTGCGGATCAATGCGCCAGTTAAAGTCGGTGTCGTACAGCATCCAGTCCTGCAAATAGCCGCCGTGGACGGCAAAAATTCGCCCGGCCTGCTGCTGGCGAATCATGCTGGCGGCCTGCTGCACCATGGCAAACTGGCGGTAAACAAAGCTGACCGCATGCACCACACCGGCCTGCTGCGCCAGCGCCAGCAGTTCACGGGCTTCTGCCGCCGTCATGCACAGCGGCTTCTCGGAAAACACGTGCTTGCCCGCCAGCAGGATCTGCTTGTTGATCGCCGCATGCAGATGGTTCGGCGTGCAGTTATGCACCACCTCCAGCCCCGGATGCGCCAGCAGGCTGGCCACATCGCTGTAGGCATGGGGGACGTGATACTGGCGCGCCTTCTCTTCTGCGGCCTGCTGTGAGCTGTCGCACAGCGCCACCACTTCGACGAAACCGAGGCGGCGAATCGCTTCCAGATGTGCAGGGCCGATAAAGCCGGAGCCGATAATGCCAACCTTAATCATCGCGTTTCTCCCCAAGACCCAGCATGGCGCGGAGGGTGCTGCTCTCCTCGCCGGTGGCGGCGAAATCGTCAAACGCGCGGTCGGCGACCGGAATAATGTTGCGGGCGATAAACTGCGCACCTTCGCGGGCGCCGCTGGCGGCATCTTTCAGGCAGCACTCCCACTCCAGCACCGCCCAGCCGTCGTAGTCATACTGCGCCAGCTTGCTGAAAATGCCGTTGAAATCGATCTGGCCGTCGCCGGGTGAGCGGAAGCGCCCGGCACGCTCGATCCACGTCTGGTAACCGCCATACACACCGCTGCGGCCGGAGCGGTGAAATTCGGCATCCTTAACGTGAAACGCTTTAATTCGTGCGTGATAAATATCGATAAACGCCAGATAGTCCATCTGCTGCAGCAGCATATGGCTGGGGTCGAACAGAATATTGCAGCGGGGGTGATGATCGACCGCCGCGAGGAAGCGCTCGAAGCTGATGCCGTCGTGCAGATCCTCCGACGGGTGCAGCTCATAGCAGACGTCGACGCCGTAGCGATCGAAGCAGTCGAGGATCGGTTTCCAGCGCGCCGCCAGCTCGCTGAAGGCCGTATCGATCAGCTCCGCCTTGCGCGGCGGCCACGGGTAGAAGTAGGGCCACGCCAGCGCGCCGGAGAAGGTGGCATGGGCGCTCAGCCCGAGCCGGGCCGAGGCCTGCGCTGCCTGCATCAGCACCCCGGTTGCCCACTGCTGGCGCGCCGTGCTGTCATGGCGCACCGACGGCGGCGCAAAATCGTTAAACGCCTGGTCGTACGCCGGGTGGACGGCGATCAGCTGGCCTTCCAGGTGAGTGGAAAGCTCGCTGATCGTCAGCCCGTGCGCCGCCAGCCGTTGACGGATTTCGTCACAGTAGGCCTGGCTGGTCGCGGCCTGCGCCACATCGAAAATATGCGGGTGGTTACAGGGGATCTGCAACGCCTTGAAACCTAATCCGGCTGCCCATTCTGCCAGGTTATCAAGCGTATTAAATGGCGCTTCCTGCCCGATAAACTGCGACAGAAACAAACCCGGGCCTTTTAATGTTTTCATTGCACTCTCCTGAAGGATTAATAAATTACTGCTGTGATTCATCTTTATATTTGAACGAGAACAGGAAAATCACCGCAATCACCAGCGCGGCAACGGCAGGGATAGTCCAGAAGGTGGTCCAGTTCTCCAGCGTATGCGTGCCGTCGGCGCTGAACAGTCTGTTGTAGAGCGCGCCGGAAATCTGCGAGCCTAGCAGCATGCCGATGCCGTAGGTAAACATCACAATCAGGCTCTGCGCCTGACCTTTGACCTGAGCACCCGCCACGCGGTCGGTATAGATAAAGCCGATAACAAAGAAGAAGTCGTAGCACACGCCGTGCAGCAGAATGCCGATATAGAGCAGCGTGCGTGCATCTTCGCTGACGCCGTAAGCAAACAGCATATAGCGCACGAACCACGCCAGCATGCCGATCAGCAGCATGTACTTGACGCCCAGGCGACGAAACAGCAGCGGGATAATCAGCATAAAGAAGATTTCCGACATCTGACCGAACGACATCGCGCTGCTGACGTCCTGGATGCCAACGTCGGCGAGGAACGAGGCGGTGAAAGCGTAATAGGTGCCGAGCGGTATCGAAATCAGGGTGGCGCAGACGGCGAAGATCAGGAAGTGGCTCTGCTTCAGCAGGCTAAAGGCGTCGGCACAGAACAGGTCACGCACGCGGAAAGGCTGGCCTTTGGCCGGGGCAGGGGTATGCGGCAGCGTCAGGCTGTAGGCGGCCAGCACCAGCGAGCAGATCGCCGCCAGCGGGAAGATCGCAGTGCTTGCTGCAATGCCGCTGACGCCGATGCAGATCCCGGCGACGATCCAGCCGATAGTGCCAAATACGCGCACCAGCGGGAAACTCTTCTCGCTGTTGCTCAGGCTATGAAAGGCGATGTTATTGGTCAGCGCCAGCGTGGGCATATAGCACAGCGTATAGGCGAACAGCAGTACGATCAGCTGTGAGCCGTTCTCACTCAGCAGCGCCTGCGGCACAAACCATAAAATCCCGGCACCCAGCAGATGCAGCAGCGCGGCGACTTTCTGCGACGGGAAGAAGCGGTCGACAATCATACCCAGCACGAAAGGCGAAAGGATCGAGGCAATCGGCCCGGCGGAGAACGCATCGCCGATAATTGTCCCAAGGTTGTGCTGCGTCATCACCAGCCCCAGCGTCACTGACCAGGTACCCCAGATAAAGAACTGCAGGAACATCATCAGCGCCAGGCGCGGCACCAGCATCACATGCTTTGTCGCCGCATCAGTTGTACTCTCAACGGAAGAAACCATCGTCAGACCCCTTCATAAAGTAATCGATTACAGTTTAATGTCACAGGGAATGTAATCGATTACTTTTCCATTTTCCTGCATCTTAGCGTGAAGTGGGAGATGAGTCACAATCAATCAGCAGCGGGGCGACCTTGCAGAAGGCCGCCCGCTTAAGGGAAGTATTACTCCAGCGAACGCAGATGATCGTCGCGCCGCAGGCTCATCAGCGCCAGAATGCTGATGGCCGCAGTCACAATCACATAGTAAGCCGGGATATCGTTGTTGCCGGTCTGCTTAATCAGCCCGCTGATAATCAGGCCTGCACAGCCGGAAAACAGCGCATTGGAGAGGGAGTAAGCCAGCCCCAGCCCGGTATAGCGTACGTGGGTGGGGAACATTTCCGCCAGCATGGCAGGCCCGGGACCGGCAAGCATGCCGACCATCGCCCCGGCAAACAGCACGATCAGGCATTTCACCAGCAGGCCAATATCCGGCATCTGCAATACCTTCAGTAGCGGCCACGCGCACACCAGCAGCAGCACGCTGGCCGCAATCATCACCGGTTTGCGGCCGATGCGGTCGCTGAGTATGCCGGCAGGCAGGATGGTGAGGGCGAAGCCGATATTCGACAGCACCGCGATAACCAGCGCCTGATTCAGCCCGGTATGCAGCACCGACTGCAGGTAGGTGGGCATCACCACCAGGTAGGTATAACCCGCCGCCGACCACACCATAACGCGGCCGATACCCAGCAGAATGACGCTCAGCACCAGCCCGCTGCGCGCTGCCGTGGGTGGGTTGGCTGCACGCTGCGTATTGCTAAAGGTCGGCGTCTCTTCCAGCTGCATACGCAGCCAGAGTGCGACCAGCCCCATCGGCAGCGCGCTGATAAAGGGGATGCGCCAGCCCCAGGCATGCAGTGACTCCGGGCTCATTACGGCAGAGAGCGTGGCGACCACCGCCGCACCCGCCAGCAGGCCAAACGCCACGGTCAGGGATTGCCACGCGCCATACAGCCCGCGCTTGCCCTTAGGGGCAAACTCCGTCATCAGGGAGACGGCGCCGCCGTACTCGCCGCCGGCGAACAGCCCCTGAAGGATGCGTAACAGGGTCAGCAGCAGCGGGGCGGCGACGCCAATCGAGGCATAAACCGGCACGAAACCGATCGCGGTGGTCGCCAGCGTCATCAGGATCAACACCGCAACCAGCGTCGGCTTGCGGCCGATTCTGTCGCCGATGCGGCCAAAGATAATCGCCCCGAGCGGACGGAAGAAGAAGGCAACGGCAAAAGAAGCCCAGGTCAGGATGATACCCGTCATCGCCGATTCGCCCTGAAGCGTAAAGAAGTTCTGCGCAATCACCGTGGCCAGAAAGCCGTACACGGCAAACTCATACCACTCAATAAAGTTACCCACCGCGCCCGCCACCAGCGCTTTCTTTCTTAACTGCTCAGGCTTTGTCATTGTTATTTTTACCTTCCGGGAAAACAGAGTACATCAAGGGTAGTTACCCGCTTCCCGTCGGGCAAGCGAGTTTTGGTAGGGGACGGGCATGCCCGTCCTGACGCCTGCACCGCGCTCATTTTTCGTAGGGGACGGGCATGCCCGTCCCTGAAGCCTGCACCGCGCTCATTTTTCGTAGTGGACGGGCATGCCCGTCCCTGACGCCCGCACCGCGCTGATGCAGCCTGCCAGAAAATGATGCCCCAATGCGGAACGCGTATAACCTGCGAAAACGCAAATTCACTGATTACCGGGACTTTTAAAGCTGGCACAACTCTTGCTCAGTTAATGGCAGCAGCAGCGTTACACAGATAACTGAACACAATAGCAGGCTAGGGTTCCGGTCCACGCAGGTGGATGACTGGTCCGAGAGCTGGCGACCTCGGTTGGGGTTACACGGCGGGAGAAAAGCCCGGGAGACAGCAACACCACAGGTGTCGCGCTGCCCCTTTTCCGTCAAAAACCGAGGTTACAATGAAACTTTCCCACATCCTCAGCATTTGCCTTCTCAGCGTCACCGCGCTGGCCAGCATTCCCTCACAGGCTGCCGCCAAAAAAGAGTTCAACGTCTGCTGGACCATTTACGCCGGCTGGATGCCGTGGGGCCAGATCGCCACCTCCGGCATCATCGACAAGTGGGCGGCTAAATATGGCATTAAAATCCACGTCACCCAGCTTAACGACTATATCGAATCCATTAACCAGTACACCGCCGGGCAGTTTGATGGCTGCACCATGACCAACATGGATGCGCTGACCATTCCTGCCGCCGGGGGCGTTGACAGTACCGCGCTGATCCTCGGTAGCTACTCTGAGGGCAATGACGGCATCGTGCTGAAAGGCAAGGGCAAGACCCTCAACGATCTGAAAGGGATGAAGGTCTACCTGCCGGAACTGTCGGTATCACACTATCTGCTGGTGCGCGGGCTGGAGAAAGCGGGCCTGGCCGAGAAAGATGTCACGGTGGTAAACACCTCTGATGCTGATATCGTCTCGGCGTTTGCCACCCGCAGCGTGCAGGCGGCCGTGGCCTGGAACCCTCAGCTCTACGCTATCAAAGCCACGCCGGATACCACGGAAGTATTTGAGTCCTCGCAGGTGCCGGGCGAGCTGATCGATATGATGGTAGTTAACAGTGACGTGCTGAAGGATAACCCGGCGCTTGGCAAAGCCCTGACCGGGGCCTGGTACGAGATGATGAGCAAAATGAAAGCGGGTGATAGCGATGCCCTGAATGCAATGGCAGCCGCTTCCGGCACTGATCTGAAAGGCTACCAGGCGCAGCTGAAAACCACCCACCTGTTTTACACCCCCGCCGACAGCCTGAAATTTATTAGCGATGCCGAACTGGCGAAAACCATGCAGCGCGTGGCCCGCTTCTCATTTGAGAAAGGGCTGCTTGGCGACGGCGCGCAGAGTGCTGACTTTATCGGCATGCGCTTCCCCGGCAACGTCACCCAGGGCGACAGCAGCAACGTCAAACTGCGCTTTGACGACAGCTTTCTGAAGATGGCCGCCGACGGCAAGCTATAACCCCACACAGAGGAGCCAACGCCATGCGGCAAATGAATCGTCATCCCGACAGAGGCATGCATCTGATGCTGGTGCTGCTGCCGTTTATTCTGGCGATCGCCGCCTATTTCATCGGCTCCGCCGTGCGGCTGGATGCCAACCCGCACGACAAACTGCTGCCAGGACTCGGGCAGATGATCGACGCGGTGCAGCGCATGGCGTTCACCCCGGACAAGCGCAGCGGCGACTATCTGCTGTGGATGGATACCGCCGTCAGTCTTGGCCGCCTGCTGCTGGGGCTGGGCATCGCCTCGCTGCTCGGACTGGCCTTCGGCATTGCCGCCGGGGTGTTTCCAATGTGGCGCTCGCCGCTGTCGTCGTTTATGACCGTGCTGTCGATGGTGCCCCCGCTGGCTATCCTGCCGGTGCTGTTTATCGTCTTCGGACTCGATGAGCTGTCGAAAATCATGCTGATCGTCATTGGCATTACGCCGATGCTGGCGCGCGACCTTGAACAGCGGGCGCGGGAGATCCCGCAGGAGATCCTGATTAAAGCGCAGACGCTGGGGGCCAATAGCTGGACGGTGGTGCTGCGCGTGGTGCTGCCACAGCTGCTGACCCGGCTGCTGACCTCGCTGCGCCTGCTGCTGGGTTCCGCGTGGCTGTTCCTGATCTCCGCGGAGGCGATCTCCTCGACTGCCGGGCTGGGCTACCGCATTTTCCTCGTGCGCCGCTATATGGCGATGGATGTGATCCTGCCTTATGTGTTTTGGATCACGCTGCTGGCCTGGCTGATGGACCTTGGCCTGCGCCGCCTTAACCGCTGGTGCTTCCCGTGGGCCCAGGGAGAGAAATCATGAGCTTTATCAACATTAACAACATCTGGCAGGAGTATGGCAACCACGTGGTGCTGGAGAACCTCAACCTGAGCATCAACGAAGGGGAGTTCTGCACCATGGTCGGTGCCTCCGGCTGCGGTAAATCAACCTTCCTGCGCCTGCTGCTGGGCCAGGAGAAGCCAAGCCGCGGCAGCATCACGCTACAGGGCGAATCCCTGCCTGCGGAACCGGACGCCAGCCGCGGCGTGGTGTTTCAGCGCTATTCGGTCTTTCCACACCTTAACGTGCTGGATAACGTTGCCATCGGGCTGGAACTGCCCGCTGCGCGCTTCTGTGGCCGGCTGTTCGGCAGGCGTAAACAGGCGGCGCGCCAGCAGGCGGCCGCGATGCTGGAGCGCGTGGGGCTGGGGCAGGCGTTAAAGAAATATCCGGCGCAGCTCTCCGGCGGCATGCAGCAGCGGCTGGCGATCGCCCAGGCGTTCATCATGCAGCCGCGCATTCTGCTGCTCGATGAGCCTTTTGGCGCACTCGATCCCGGCATCCGTAAGGATATGCACAGCCTGCTGCTGGAGCTGTGGCAGGAAACCGCGCTGACGGTGTTTATGGTGACGCATGACCTGTCGGAGGGCTTTAACCTCGGCACGCGCCTGCTGGTGTTCGACAAAGTGCGCATTGACCCGCACGAACCCAACGCCTGGGGCGCACGCATTACTTATGACCTGCCGCTGAACGAAACCCGACTGCGGCAGCGCCGTCAGCCCGCTGAAGTGCTGATGCACCCAACGGCTTTCGGCCACCCATCCACTCAGGAGATTTCCCATGACGCACCTCTATGAAGAGACCTTACCCGGCGGCGGCCACACCTCACTGGTGATAAAAAAGGGCCAGCTACTGCGCCTTACCGATCTTGAAGGCGGCGCCAACGTCAGCCTGATGCTGCTGAATGCCGATGAGAAAAGTGAACGCCTGAACCTGCCGGATACGCTGAAAGGGCAGCACACCGCCAGACTGACCGCCGGGCACTGCCTCTACTCAGATATGGGGCGCGTGCTGGCGGCCATGGTGACCGATACCTGCGGCTGGCACGACAGCTTTGGCGGCGTGCTGAATGCGGCAGAAGTGGCAGAGAAATACGGCGACGGCCGCTATCAGGAGCTGCGCAACGGCTTCTACCGCAACGGCAGCGATAATCTGCTGGTCGAGCTGGGCAAGTGGGACCTGCGGCTGGAAGACCTGCTGATGGTGCTTAACCTGTTCAGTAAAGTGAGCGTTGATGAAGCGGGCAGCTTCCAGTTTCATCAGAACCACTCCGCGCCGGGCAGCGTGGTTGAGCTGTACGCCCCGATGAACACGCTGGTGGTGCTCACCGCGCTGCAGCATCCGATGGACCCTAACCCGCACTATGCGCCGCGCCCGGTGCAGCTGGCGCTGCGAGATGCCCACGATGAACAGATGCTGGAAGGCTGTAAAACCTCGCGCCCGGAGAACCTGCGCGCCTTGCAGAATATTGAACGCTTTAACGTGACAGGAGCCGTCTGATGACTTTAATTACCAGCGCTAAGCAGGCCAGCGATGCCGTATTGCGCCACACCATTCCGGCGGGTGAACCCTATCTGTTTGAAGTGAAGAAGGGGCAGACCGTGCGCCTGCACGATCTGGAGGGCAATCAGGCCGTTGATACGCTGTTTTACAGCGCTGCCAACCCGCGCGAGCGCTATGACGCCCAGCGCACGCTGCGCCGCCAGAATAACGCCTACCTGACCAGCGGCAGCGTGCTTTACTCCAACCTTGGCAACCCGCTGCTGACCATTGTTGCCGACACCTGCGGGCGACACGACACGCTTGGCGGTGCCTGCGCCCAGGAGAGCAATACCGTGCGCTATCACGCCGATAAGCGCTACATGCACAGCTGCCGCGATAACTTCCTCTGCGCCTGCATCCACGATGGCCGCCTGCACAAGCGTGACATCGCCGCCAACATCAACTTCTTTATGAACGTGCCGGTGACGCCGGAGGGCGGGCTGACCTTTGCAGACGGTATCTCTGCCGCCGGGAAATATGTTGAGCTGCGCGCCGAATGCGACGTGATTGTGCTGATCTCCAACTGTCCGCAGCTTAACAACCCGTGTAACGGCTGGAACCCGACCGCCGCCGAAGTGCTGGTGTGGAACTGAGCCGCCGAAAATCCTGAGATTTCCCCCGGGGACGACCCCGGGCGGCCTGAAGACTGGCGGGACGGCCCGCCCTGGTGTGAGTCTGACCTATGTTTAAAAAATTGCTGATTGCTAACCGTGGCGCGATTGCGTGCCGGATCCTGCGCTCGCTGCGCGAAATGAACGTCAGCGGCGTGGCGGTGTTTGCCGAAGCCGATGCCAGCAGCCTGCACATCCGCGAGGCCGATGAAGCGGTCAGCCTTGGCGATGGCCCGGCGGCCAACACTTATCTGGTGGTGGAGAAGATCCTTGCGGCGGCACGCGCCAGCGCGGCAGACGCTATCCATCCCGGCTACGGTTTTCTCTCCGAAAACGCCGCCTTCGCCGAAGCCTGTGAATCCGCCGGGATCGCCTTTATCGGCCCGACGCCGCAGCAGCTGCGCCTCTTCGGCCTGAAGCACACCGCGCGTGCGCTGGCGAAACAGCATCAGGTACCGCTGCTGGAGGGAACGGAGCTGCTGGAGAGTGTTGGCGCTGCGCTGATGGCCGCCGAACAGGTCGGCTATCCGGTGATGCTGAAAAGCACCGCAGGCGGGGGCGGCATCGGCATGCGCGTCTGCTACAGCGCTGCTGAACTGAGCGAAGCGTTTGAAGCGGTTAAGCGCCTCGGGCAGAACAACTTCAGTGATGCGGGCGTGTTTATCGAGAAGTATATCGAGCGCGCCCGCCACCTTGAGGTGCAGATTTTTGGTGACGGCCAGGGCGAGGTAATTGCGCTCGGCGTGCGCGACTGCTCGGTGCAGCGCCGCAACCAGAAGGTGATTGAAGAGACGCCGGCAGCCAATCTGCCAGAGGGCATGGCCGATGCGCTTTGTGCCGCCGCCATCAAACTGGCGAAGGCGGTCAGCTACCGCAGCGCCGGAACCGTTGAGTTTGTCTACGACAGCGCCGCCGAACAGTTTTACTTCCTCGAGGTTAATACCCGTCTTCAGGTAGAGCACGGCGTCACCGAACAGGTATGGGGCGTGGATCTGGTGCGCTGGATGATCGCCCTTGCGGCGGGGGATTTGCCGCCGCTGTCAGAGCTTGGCGTGACACTGTCACCGCAGGGCCATGCGATTCAGGCGCGCGTTTACGCCGAAGACCCTGGCCGCCAGTTTCAACCGTCGCCCGGTCTGCTGACCGAGGTGTTTTTCCCACCCGCCGACGGCAAACGTCTGCGCATTGACCGCTGGGTAGAGTCCGGCTGTGAGATCCCGCCATTCTTCGACCCGCTGCTGGCGAAGGTTATTGCCTTTGCCGCCAGCCGCGAACAGGCGACAGCAGCGCTCAGCCAGGCTCTGGGAGAAACCCGCCTGTACGGCGTTGAGACTAACCGCCAGTACCTGCAGCAGATCCTCGCGTCGCAGCCGTTCACCAGCGGCTCGCCGTGGACGCGCTGCCTTGAGCAGCTGCACTACCGCGCCACCACCGTTGAGGTGCTGAGCGCCGGAACGCAAACCACCGTGCAGGACTTCCCGGGCCGCCTTGGCTACTGGGCGGTGGGCGTGCCGCCGTCCGGCCCGATGGACGACCGCGCTTTACGCCTGGGCAACCGCCTGCTGGATAACGACCCGACGGCGGCCGCGCTGGAGATCACCATGAGCGGCCCGACGCTGCGCTTCAATACGGCCAGCGTGGCGGTGGTGACGGGGGCGGCGATCCCGCTCACGCTTGACGGCCAGCCGCTGGCGATGAATCAGACCTTCGCGATCGCGGCGGGCAGCACCTTAACTTTCGGCACCATCGCTGGCCGCGGCGTGCGCAGCTATCTCTGCCTGCGCGGCGGGATCGCCGTGCCGGAGTACCTCGGCAGTAAAAGCACCTTTACCCTCGGGCAGTTCGGCGGCCATGCGGGGCGCGCGCTGCGTACGGGTGACGTGCTGCATCTGAGCGAACTGCGCGATGCCCGCGCCGGGGAGGCACTGCCTGACGCGCTGTGCAGCGATCTGCCAGCGCTGCGCGAGCTGCGGGTTATCTACGGCCCGCACGCTGCGCCAGAGTATTTCACTGCCGGCTACATTGAGACGTTTTTCGCCACCGAGTGGCAGGTGCATTTCAACTCCAGCCGCACCGGGGTGCGGCTGATTGGGCCAAAACCGCAGTGGGTGCGCGACAGCGGCGGCGAGGCCGGGCTGCACCCCTCGAATATCCACGATAACCCGTATGCGGTCGGCGCGGTGGATTTCACCGGGGATATGCCGGTGATCCTCGGGCGCGACGGCCCGAGCCTTGGCGGATTTGTCTGCCCGGTGACGGTGATTGAGGCCGATCTCTGGCAGGTCGGGCAGCTGAAAGCGGGCGATCGCCTGAAGTTTGTCGCGGTGGACGTGGCGACCGCCCGCCAGCTGGCCGCAGAGCGTGAGGCGGAGCTGCAGGCGCTGGCGCCGGTGGATTGCGTCTGGCAGCCTGTGCCGCTGAATTCCCCGGTGGTGCTGGAGTGCGGCACGGGTGATACGCAGCTGGTCGCGCGGCTGTGCGGTGATACCCATCTGCTGCTGGAGATTGGCGCGCCGGAGCTGAACCTGGTGCTGCGTTTTCGCGCTCATGCGCTAATGCAGGCGCTGGAGGCCATTAACCATCCGGCAGTGATCGACCTGACGCCCGGCATCCGCTCGCTGCAGGTTCACTATCGCCCTGAAGCGCTGCCGCTGAGCGAGCTGCTGGCAACGGTCGGTCGGCTGTGGCAAACGGTATGCGCGCAGCAGGATCTGCGCGTGCCGTCGCGCGTGGTTTACCTGCCGCTGTCGTGGGATGACCCCGCCTGCCAGCTGGCGATTGATAAATATATGACCACCGTGCGCCGCGATGCGCCCTGGTGCCCGAGTAACCTTGAGTTTATTCGCCGCATCAACGACCTGGCGGATATTGATGAGGTCTACAAAACGGTGTTTGCCGCCAGCTATCTGGTCATGGGGCTGGGCGATGTCTACCTTGGCGCTCCGGTCGCTACGCCGCTCGATCCGCGCCACCGGCTGGTCACCACCAAGTATAATCCGGCGCGCACCTGGACTGCGGAGAACTCGGTGGGGATCGGCGGGGCGTATCTGTGCGTTTATGGCATGGAGGGGCCGGGTGGCTATCAGTTTGTGGGGCGCACGCTGCAGATGTGGAACCGCTATCGTGAGGTCGCCGATTTCAACGGCAAACCCTGGCTGCTGCGCTTCTTCGACCAGATAAAGTTCTATCCGGTCTCCGCCGACGAGCTGCAGGTTATCCGTCGTGATTTCCCGCTGGGGCGCTATCCGCTGCGCATTGAGCACACCGAGCTGGCGCTGGCCGACTATCAGCAGTTTTTACAGCGCGAAAGTGCGGGCATTGAGGCATTTCGTACGCACCAGCAGTCGGCCTTTAACGCCGAGCGCGAGCGCTGGATCGCCAGCGGTCAGGCGCACTTCGACAGCCAGGAGGAGGCAAGCGCGGCGCCGGATGACGAGCCGCTGCAGGCCGGGCAGCAGGCGGTAGAGAGCGCGATTGCCGGCAATCTGTGGCAGGTGAAGTTCCAGCCGGGCGACGCGGTGAAGCAGGGCGACGTGCTGGTGATTATCGAGGCAATGAAGATGGAGATCCCGCTGCTGGCGCCTTGCGACGGTATTGTCAGCGAGGTGCGCGTCCAGCCCGGTTGCGCGGTGCGCGCTGGCCAGTGCGTGGTGGTGCTGGCAGGGTTAGAGGCTATAGGATGAGCCGGGCGCGGCATGCCGCGCCCCTACACCGATCTACGTAGGGGGCAGGCATGCCTGCCCCATTATTTACCGCACGCTGCTGACCAGCCACGCCTGCAGCTGTGTCAACTCTGTCTGCTGGTTGGGAAACGCCGCTGTCAGCAACGCCACCTGCTGGCCGAGCGCCTGCGGTCGATACTCCACGCCGTGTAAATTCTGTGCCAGCTGCTCTAACGGCGCCGGGTTCAGGCTGTCGCTAAATATCTGGCAGCGGCTAATCTTGCCGCGCTCAACGTCAAAGTGGATCTCCACGCCGCCCCAGCTAAAACGCGTATCCAGCAGGTGCTGGAAGTGCGGAGCCTGACCAAAATTCCACTGCCAGCTGCTCTGCTTAGCAAACTGCTCTTTAAAGCCCGGCAGGTCGGGCAGTGCGCTCGGTGAAATAATCTCCGGCTGGCACTGCCCGGCAAAGTGGCTAAAGAATGCCTGCGTTACCGCGCCACAGATCTGCTCAAAGCTAATCCCGGGCACCAGCTCTTCCAGGTTCGCCACGCGCGAGCGCACCGAGGTAATGCCCTTGGCCTGCAGTTTTTTCACATCCGGGTTGAGGTAGTCTGCCAGCCGGGACAGGTCAGCATTAAGCAGAATGGTGCCGTGGTGGAAGCCGCGATCGTGGGTCTCATGATAAGCAGAGCCAGAAATTTTACGCAGCCCGTCGGCGGTATTCACCACCAGGTCATTACGCCCTGATGCTTCCGCCGGAATCCCCAGCGCGTTAAGCGCCTTGAGAATAATCGCCGTTGATACGCTTTTATCGTACTCCGGCTTGCCGGCCATAAAGGTAAAGCAGCAGTTGCCGAGGTCATGAAACACCGCGCCACCGCCGCTGCTGCGCCGCGCCAGGCGAATATTGTCCTCTTCCATTCTGCGCGTGTTGCACTCCTTCCACGGATTTTGCGAGCGGCCAATCACCACCGTTTCGGCATTGCGCCACAGGAACAGTACGCGCTGGGTGGCGGGCATCTGGCGAAAAATGCACTCCTCAACGGCCAGGTTAAACCAGGGATCGTAAGAATCGGATAACAGCAAACGCAGTGTGGACATTAATGACTCCATGGAGTGTTCAGCGGCGCAGGCATCATACCATCATGAAGCTTAAGAAAAAAAAAGAGCATCATTATGATGCTCTTAGTGATTCAGATGGGGTTACAGGCCGCGCTGTTCCATGAGCAGCGCGAGGTCAACAAGGCGATTAGAGAAGCCCCATTCGTTGTCGTACCAGGCGAGGATTTTCACCATGTTGCCACCAATCACCAGCGTTGAGAGGGCATCAATTACCGAGGAACGCGCGTCGCCGCGATAGTCGCTGGAGACCAGCGGCTCCTCGCTGTAGCCGAGAATATCTTTGAGCGGGCCGGACTCCGCCGCCTGGCGGAATGCGGCATTGACTTCCTCCACCGTCACGTCACGATCCAGATTCACCGTCAGGTCAACGATCGACACCACCGGCACCGGGACGCGCAGCGAGTAGCCGGTCATGCGGCCATCAAGTTCCGGGATCACCTTGCCAATCGCCTTCGCCGCGCCGCTGGAATAGGGGACGATGGACTCGGCGGCGGCACGCGCGCCGCGCAGATCTTTCTCTGGCTGGTCGTGCAGGGCCTGGCTATTCGTGTAGGCGTGCGTGGTGTTCATCAGTCCGTGCTTAATGCCGAAGTGCTGATGCAGTACCTGCGCCGCCGGGGCCAGCCCATTGGTGGTACAGCTGCCGTTACTGACCACTTTATGCAGCGCCGGATCGTACTGCTGGTGGTTAACGCCCATTACGATAGTGAGGTCGTCGCCTTTTGCCGGGGCAGAGATGATCACCCGTTTGGCGCCGCCGTGGGTGATATGTACTTCGGCCTGCGCTTTATCGGTAAAGAAACCGGTGGCCTCGATCACGATATCCACTGCGGCGCTGCTCCACGGAATGGTCGCCGGGTCGCGCTGGGAAAAGACCTGAATACGTTGGCCGTCAACCCACAGTTCGCCGTCGCCCGCTTCCACAGGGACGGGCAGCGTGCCGGAGAGCGAGTCATATTTCAGCAGGTGGGCAAGGGTTTTACTGTCGGTGAGATCGTTGATCGCCACTACCTGAAAATCACTGCGCCCAAGGGCGGCGCGCAGCACGTTACGTCCGATTCTGCCGAAGCCGTTAATACCGATGTTTACCATGGTGAACTCCTTATTATGAGTAATGAGTTCAGTCTGGACTGGCTTCTGAATGGCGTAAATGACAAATTTAGATCAATTTACGCCATTGTGCGCATGGCGAAGCGCTGACGGTATTCACCCGGCGTGACGTGCAGATTGCGCTCCATCACCCGGCGCAAATTGAGCGCGCTGCCAAAGCCACACAGGCAGGCAATCTGTTCAACGCCGTCGCGGGTCTGCTCCAGCCGCTGCCGTGCCGCGCTTAAACGCAGCTCCTCAACATACTTTGCCGGGCTGATGGCGGTTTCACGGGTAAATACCCGGGTGAAGTTGCGCGGGCTCATTGCCACCCGTTCTGCCAGGCTCTGCACCGACAGATCTGCACTCAGGTTAGCCGCCATCCAGCTTTGCAGCCCGGCAATCGGGCCATCGGCGGCCTGGTTCAGCAGGTAGCGGCTGAACTGGGCCTGGCCGCCGGGGCGGCGCAGATACATCACCAGGTCCTGCGCTACGCAGCGCGCCAGGTCAAATCCGAGGTCGTCTTCCACCAGCGCCAGCGTAAGGTCAAAACCAGAGCTGACCCCGCCGGAGGTCCAGACCGTGCCATCCTGCACGTACAGCGGGCCATTTTGCACGCTGACGTTCGGGAAGCGGGTTTGCAGGGCCTCCATCAGCCGCCAGTGGGTGGTGGCACGCCGTCCTTCCAGCAGGCCCGCCTGCGCCAGCAGCATCGCGCCGCCGCACACGGATGTCACGCGCCCGGCGTGCGGTGCCGCCAGGCGCAGCCAGTCAGCTACCCCGGCATTTTCCTCCTCGGTTAATCCGCGCCCGGTCACCATTATGGTATCGCGCTGCTCACCCGGGTCGAGATCGAGCAGGCGCTGGTCGGCCAGCAGGTTCAGCCCGGACTGGCCGTGGATCACCCGGTGTGGCTGCGTGGTGGCCACGGTGATGTGATAAAAAGCGTCGGCGTGCGCGCGCAGGCGGTTAGCCTGCATCAGAATGTCGGCGACGCCTGCGGATTCAAACAGCATGCCCCCATCGGGGACGATAATCAGGAAAGTGTGCATGGCGTTAAATGTACGATGTATACAGATTAAGTCAATGGGGCGGTAGGGGAAATTAAGGGCCGACCAGAACAGCGGTCTGCCCCTACGGTTGATGTGCCCGATGATTATTACCCGTAGGGGCTGACCCTCTTTTTCGCTCAGCCCGTTTATATAAGGGCCGACCAGAACAGCGGTCGGCCCCTACGATTGATGTGCCGGACGATTATTTCCGTAGGGGTTGACCTTCTTTTTCGGTCAGCCCGATACAGTGAGTTCCCTTAGCTGAATATCAGCAATCAAACGCCATATTTGTCATAATTGTGGCGCTTTACTAATTATTATCGCTCTGATTATATTAATTAAATTCGACAAATCCTGTTGCTGATGGCCTGTGCCATCCGGCATCGCTTTGCCTGTTAATTAAGGGAAATCATGAGCCAGTCAGCGCAACAAACTGCGGCACTTACACGCCCAGAAAATCCTCCGGCCAGGGTGATCCTCAGCGATGAGCTGGCGCTCTGCGCCGCGCGTGCGGTGGCCGATCTGGCGCTGCGCGATGCCGCCACTCGTGACCGCGAAAGCATCTACCCGCTGGAGGCGCTGGAGCTGTTCAGCCGCTCCGGCCTCGGCAGTATCTCCGTGCCGCGCGAATTCGGCGGCGGCGGGCTCTCTTACCGTACCGTGGCGGAAGTATTCCGCATTATCTCGGCCGCCGACCCGTCCCTCGGGCAGATCCCGCAGAACCACTTCGGACTGATACAGTTCCTGCGCGATGAGGGTACCTTCTCACAGCAGCAGCGCCTGTTTTCTGCCGTAGTGCAGGGGCAGCGTTTAGGCAATGGCGGCCCGGAGAAGAACACCCGGCACACCCGGGACGTGCAGGCGCGGCTGCGGCAGCGTGAAGGCGGGCTGCGGCTCTCCGGCAGTAAGTTCTACTCCACCGGTGCACTGTTCGCCGACATCATTGTAACCACCGCTATCGACGACAGCGGCCAGCCGGTGATGGCGTTTATGCCCCGCGATTCCGCCGGGCTGGAGATCGTTGATGACTGGTCCGGCATCGGGCAGCGCACCACCGCCAGCGGCACTATCCATCTGGATGAGGTGGCGGTGGAGGCTGCGCTGGTGATCCCCACGCCCGCCAGCGATAAACCGTCGCTGCGCGGCCCGGTATCGCAGCTGATACAGGCGGCTATCGACGGCGGAATTGCCCGCGGCGCCTTTGATGAGGCCTGCGCCTTTGTGCGCCAGCATTCCCGGCCGTGGGTGGATGCCGGAGTGGAGCGCAACAGCGACGACCCGCACCTGCAGGCCGACGTCGGGCGCGTGTGGGTCGAGATTGCCGCGGCGGATGCGCTGCTGCGCCGGGCGGCACGCTTTCTCGATGAGGTCGACCCTGCCAGCCTGGATGCGGCCACGGCGGCGCGCGCCTCCATCGTGGTGGCGGAGGCCAAAGTGCTGACGACCCAGGCGGCGCTGAAGGCCAGTGAGAAGCTGCTGGAGTGGGGCGGCAGCCGCGCCACGCTAGCTGAGCATAACCTTGACCGCCACTGGCGCAATGCGCGCACCCATACGCTGCACGACCCGATCCGCTGGAAGTTTCACGCCATCGGCAACTACTACCTCAACGGTGTCTTTCCGGTGCGCCATGCCTGGATATAAGGAGCACGTCATGCCAACCAGTCAGGTTCAGGCCAAAAATCCCGCCAGCCGCATTCACAGTGCTGAGCAGGCTATCGAGGTTGCTCAGCAGCTGGCGCAGGAGTTTCGCAGCGGATCTTCACGCAGGGACCGCGAGCGCGAATTGCCGCACGCGCAGTTGCAGGCGCTGTTTGCCTCCGGGCTGGGCGCGATTACCGTACCGGCCGAATTCGGCGGCGCGGCGCTCTCTTCGGCGGTTTTGGCGCAGGCGATCGCCATTCTGAGTGAGGCCGATGCCGCGATTGGTCAGGTGCCGCAGAACCACTTTTATGCGCTGGAGGTACTGCGCGTCAACGGCAGCCCGGCGCAGCAGCAGCGTTTTTATCAGGAGGTGCTGGACGGCGTGCATCTCGGCAACGCGCTGGCGGAGTTCAGCTCGGCGGCGGCCCATCAGCGCAGTACGGCGGTGTTGCCGCACGGTGCGGATTTGCTGCTTAACGGCCAGAAGTTTTACGCCACCGGCGCGCTGTATGCTGACCGCATTCCCACTGCGGCGCGTGATGCCAGCGGCAGGGAACAGCTGGTATTTGTCCCGCGCTTTCAGCCTGGCGTCAGCGTGATCGACGACTGGTCCGGATTCGGGCAGCGTACCACCGGCAGCGGCACGGTCACCTTTGATCACGTCAGGGTCGACCCGCAGGATATCGTGCCGTTTCAGAGCGCCTTTGAGCGCCCGACCACCGTGGGGCCATTCGCGCAGATCATGCATGCCGCCATCGAACAGGGCATCGCCCGCGCCGCATTTAACGACATGCTGAACTTTATCAACAGCCGTGCGCGCCCGTGGCCCGATGCCGGGGTGGATCACGCCGCGCAGGATACGCTGACCATCGATCGCGTGGGCCAGATTGCGCCACGCCTGCAGGCCGGTGACGCCCTCCTGCAGGAGGCGGGTGAAGCGGTAGACGCCGCGCAGCGTAACCCGGATGCCGACAGCGTGGCGGCGGCCTCGATTGCCGTTGCCATCGTGCGCGCCTGGACCACCGAGCTGGCGCTGGAGGCATCCAACCTGCTGTTTGAGCTTTCCGGTACCCGCTCCGCGCTACGCGAGCATAACCTTGACCGCCACTGGCGTAATGCGCGCACCCATACGCTGCACGACCCGGTGCGCTGGAAGTATCCGGCGATCGGCAACTATCTGTTAAACGGTGCGTTACCCGCACGCAGGGGGACGCTGTGAGCAAAAAAATCCTGCTTAACGCCTTCAATATGAACTGCGTCGGGCATATCCATCACGGCATGTGGACCCATCCGCTTGACCGCTCCACCGAGTTTAACGACTTACGCTACTGGCTGGACCTGGCGCGTACCCTGGAGCGCGGCCTGTTTGACGGGCTGTTTATTGCCGATATCCTCGGCGTGTATGACGTCTATCAGCAGGGAATTGCGCTGACCGCCAGCGAGTCGGTGCAGCTGCCGGTTAACGATCCGCTGATGCTGGTGTCGGCGATGGCCAGCGTCACCGAGCACCTCGGCTTCGGGCTGACCGCCAACCTGAGCTACGAGGCGCCATACCCGTTTGCCCGCCGTTTTTCCACCCTCGACCATCTCACCAATGGCCGCGTGGGCTGGAACATTGTTACCGGTTATCTCGACAGCGCCGCGCGGGCGATGGGGCAGCCGCAGCTGCTTGGCCATGACGAGCGCTACGACCAGGCGGACGAGTTTCTCGACGTCAGCTACCAGCTGTGGGAGGGCAGCTGGCAAGAGGGTGCAGTGCTCGCCGACCGCCAGCAGCGCCGCTACGCCGATGCGGCAAAAATTCATCCGGTGCGCCATCACGGTAAGTATTACCAGCTAGAGGGTTACCATCTCAGCTCCCCGTCACCGCAGCGCACGCCACTGCTGTTTCAGGCCGGAAGTTCGGCACGCGGCGTGCAGTTTGCCGCCCGCCACGCGGAGTGTAGCTTTGTTAACGGCAGCACCCCGCAGGCGATGCGCACCCAGGTGGACACGCTGCGCCGCGCGGCGCGCGATGCCGGGCGTGAACCGGGTGATGTGAAGGTGTTTATGGGCGTGTCGGTGATTGTCGCGCCCACGGAAAAGGAGGCGCAGGAGAAGCATCAGGAATACCTACGCTATGCCAGCCCGGAAGCGGGGATTGCCCACTTCTCCAGCTCTATCGGCATCGATCTCGCCCGCTTCGGGCTGGATGAACCGATCGACAGCGGCTCCGGGCGCGCCATCGAGTCGGTCAGCAAAACCTTCAGCGGCTGGACACGGCGGCGGCTGCTGGAGCAGCACGCCCTCGGTGGCCGCTATCCGCTGATTGTTGGCAGCCCGTCGCAGGTGGCCGACCAGCTTATTCACTGGCTGGATGAGGCGGATATCGACGGCTTTAACCTGACGCGCATCGTCAATCCGCAGAGCTATATCGATTTCATCGAGCTGGTTATACCGGAACTTCAGCAGCGCGGGCGTTATAAAACCGCCTATCAGCCCGGCACGCTGCGCCACAAACTCTTCCACCACGACCGCCTGCCGCTGCGCCATCCGGCCGCCCGCTGGCGTCACGATCTTTGAACATCTGGGACATAAAAAGGGGTCATCATGAAAATAATTAAAACACTGTTACTGACCGCGCTGCTCAGCGGAAATGCGCTGGCGGCCGATTACAGCGGGCCGCTCAAAGTCGGCACCACCTCGGCCTTCGCACCGCCACTGGAAACCGCCGTGGCAGAGGCAAAGAAACAGGGGCTGGCGGTGGAACTGATTGAGTTCAGCGACTGGACGGCGCCTAACGTCAGCGTCGAAAACGGCGATATCGACGTTAACCTGTTCCAGCATCAGCCGTTTCTTGATAACGCCAATCAGCAGGGCGGATTTCATCTGGTGAAGTACGCCCCGGCGATTATTAATAATGTCGGCCTGTACTCGAAAAAGCACAGCAGCCTCGATCAGATCCCCGACGGCGGCACGGTGGCGATTGCCAATGACCCCATTAACGGCGGGCGCGGCCTGCTGCTGCTGCAAAAGGCGAAGCTGATAACCCTAAAGCCCGGCGCGGGGCTGAAGTCTACCGTTGACGATATTGTGGCTAACCCGAAGCACCTGAAGATTATTGAAGTGGAAGCGGTGCAGCTGTCGCGCTCGCTGGAGGAGGTTGATCTCGCACAGGGCTATCCGCACTATCTGCGCGCCTCCGGCGTGATTGACCCGAATAACGCGCTATTGTTTGACGGGCTGGAGCACCCGGAATATGTGATTCAGTTTGTTATCCGCGACGGGCACCAGGACGATCCGCGCCTGAAGAAGTTTGTTGATATCTATCAGCACTCCCCGGTGGTGCGCGCCAGCCTCGATAAGTTTTACGGCAAGCTCTATCAGCCTGGCTGGCAGCAGTAAGCATGGCGACGATGACGTGGGATGAGCTAACAGAAACTGATGCCGTAAGCCCGGATGGCTCGACGCATGTGGCGATTCAGGGGTTGGTGAAACGCTATTCCGGCCAGCCGCTGGATGCGCTGCACGATATCAACCTGACGATCCCGCGCGGGGCTATCTACGGTATTATCGGGCGCAGCGGCGCGGGCAAGTCCTCGCTGATCCGCTGTCTTAACCGGCTGGAAACGCCCACGGCGGGGCGCGTGGTGGTGGATGGTGTCGATATTAACCGCCTGACTCAGCGTGAGCTGGTTGAATGGCGGCGCGGCACCGGCATGATATTCCAGCACTTCAACCTGCTGTCGGCGAAAAGCGTGCGTGAGAACATCGAGCTACCGCTGAAGGTGGCGGGCGTTTCTCCACCGCTGCGCAAAAAGCGGGTTGATGAGCTGCTGGCGCTGGTCGGGCTGGAAGAACGCCAGCACGCCTGGCCAGCGCAGCTTTCCGGCGGGCAGAAGCAGCGGGTAGGGATTGCCCGGGCGCTGGTGCATCAGCCGCAGCTGCTGCTGTGCGATGAAGCCACCTCGGCACTTGACCCGGAGACTACCGCCTCGATTCTGGCGTTGCTGCGCGAGATTAATCAGCGGCAGGGCATCACCATCGTGCTTATTACCCATGAGATGAATGTGATCCACGATCTGTGCCACCAGGTGGCGGTACTGGAGCAGGGCAAGGTGATAGAGCAGGGCCCGGTGTGGGCGGTGTATGGCGATCCGCAGCAGCCGACCACCCGCATCCTGCTCAATCCTCAGCATAGCGGTCTGCCGGAAGCGCTGCTGGCGCACCTGCATCGCGCTCCCCAGACGCAGAGTGACCAGCCGCTGCTGCGCCTGAGCTATACCGGTCAGGGGGCGGTGCCGCAGCCCGGGCTACTGGGTGAGGAGGTTATTCTGATCCAGAGTGCGCTGGAGTGGGTGCAGGGCCGACAGATTGGCCATATCGTATTGCAGGCGGCCAGACAGCCGCTGCCGTTTAATCCTGCCAGCATTCCGCAGACGCTGGCTGACCGCGTGGAGGTGCTGGGCTATGTCACTCCAGCTTGAACGTTTATGGCAGGGGCTGCTCGATACGCTGATGATGGTCGGAGCCTCCTCGTTGGCCGCGCTGCTGTTGGGGTTGCCGCTGGCGGTGATATTAGTGATTACCGATCGCAATAATCTCTTCGCCAATCCGCTGCTTAATCGCCTGTTGGGCTGGGTCGTCAACCTGTTCCGCTCGGTGCCATTTCTGATCCTGATGGTTGCGCTGATCCCCTTTACCCGACTGGTGGTGGGTACCTCCTATGGCGTGTGGGCCGCCGTTGTCCCACTGACGCTGGCTGCAACCCCGTTCTTTGCGCGTATTGCCGAGGTGAGCCTGCGCGAGGTGGATAAAGGGTTGGTGGAGGCGGCGCAGGCGATGGGCTTCCATCGGCGGCATATCATCTGGCATGTGCTGCTGGCAGAGGCGCGCCCGGGGATTGTCAGCGGATTTACCATTACGCTGGTCACCATGATTAATGCTTCGGCAATGGCGGGCGCGATTGGTGCGGGCGGGCTGGGGGATATTGCTTACCGCTACGGCTATCAGCGTTTTGACTCGCAGGTGATGCTCACGGTGATAATCGTGCTGGTGGCGCTGGTCACGGTATTACAGCTGTGCGGCGATCGGCTGTCGCGGCATTTAAATCATCGATAATGTGGTACTTTAGTTACAACGTACAGATATAACTATGAGTATGTCATATGTAACTACCGCGCTATCATTAAAGCTGCAGGCTTGGCAGGGGGACATTTTTAACGGTGCTACGTCAATCTTCCTGTATCACAGTACAGCAAAAACATCAGAATTCACGTAGCGCGATCTGTTTTATATTTTACTTTATATTCAATAGGATAGGAAGTTACGGAGTGTCGATGACCCTCTTTTGCTTCAAATGGATAAGGAGTGGGGAATAGTGCATAGTCAGACATTTAAGCTGAGGTCGTACCAAAATTCTGACCTCGAAGGGGTGATTACGGTGTTTGAACGCGCTGTGCGCGAGACAGCCTCACACGATTATAATCCTGCACAGATTGCAGCCTGGGCACAGGTTGATCGGGAGTCCTGGCAAAAGCGGCTGCTCGACAGTCACTGCTGGGTTGCCAGCATCGAGGATAAGATAGTGGGTTTTGGCAACGTAGAGTTTGATGGTCATCTCGATCTGATGTTCACCCATCCGGAGTATCTGCGCACCGGGGTGGCCAGTGCGCTGTTGGAAAAACTGGAGTACGCCGTTATTACCATGGCGTTGCCGGAGATATTTACTGAGGCCAGCGTCACGGCTAAGCCGTTTTTCAGCAGGCGAGGGTACCAACTGCTCGCAGCACAACAGGTGCAGGTGCGCGGCCAGAACTTTATCAACTACCGCATGAGTAAATCACTGCTTTAGCCGGTCGATGACGACAGGCGCGCGGTGATAACTTCCATGCCGATCTGCTGACCATATGACAGCTCCAGCGTATTGCCATCAGGATCCGCAAAGAAAGCCCAGTAGCCAACCGGTGCAGCAGATTGCTGCGCTGCACGGCGCAAAACGCCTTCCTGCTCAGCCAGTTTGACCTTGGCATCGATCTCCTCGCGGCTACCGCAGGCCACGCCAATATGACCGAAGGGTCCCAGCGGTGTGTCATTACTGATTTCTGACTGCACCAGCACCAGCGCGAACGGCCGCGTCAGGTCAGACAGCCACGCCACTTTTTGTGCTTCAGCAATCCCGGGTTCACGCTGATGAATAATCTGCATGCCTGCGTAACGCTGATAAAATTCGACGCTTTTCGACAGGTCTTTCACCTGTAAAGCCAGATGACTAAATCCAACATCATTGTCTGACATGAGCCGTTCCTGTGGGTAATGAGTGAATGCATCATGACACAGGCAAAAGGTGGCAGTTGATCGTGAGTGCTCAACGCTTAATAAGGCATATAGAAGGGAAGGAGAGTCTGGATGAGTGATAAGGCCCGCGTAGTGCGTAATCAGATATGAAATTTAACTTATGTTGATTGCAAAGCTAGTTCACAGATATCGTGTCGTTTAATACGTTGTTTTTATTATTGATTTCCGTTAAAAAATATCGTATTTTTTCAACTAGCTTCATGAACTAACCCTGCTCGGCCAGTGTTGGCTTTTTTTAGCCGATACGCCTAACTCAAATTCATTGATCATTTTTCATCACATTTTCAAAACAATCGTCTCATGGTCTTGACTGGTTATCTGATTGATCTATTGAATAAAGTGTAGGTTGCGCTAGCATAGAGTTTATCAGGGCTCTTGCCTCTGAGGGCGGTAGCATTGTGTAATCAACGTGGCACATGGAGCGCTAAGGTAACGGAATTTTAACAAATAAAAAGGTTTTCCTACGAGTTAGGCGAAAGCTTACTCCCTGACTTGAACAGGTAAGACCATGCCAAGTCTGAAGAGTTATTCCAGATAATGAATAAATATGCCACCTTAAGTGGAGCCAAAAATGGCAAGAAAAATAAGCACCTTAGACAGAATATTCAAAAGCAGCAGAAATAAAACTGTTATCTTGAAAAAGGCATTTAAAGAACTTGAACCTAAAGCCCTTCAAACTTTTTCTAAGATTATGTATGAAAAATTCCCTTTCAATAATATGACTAGTATCGACGAAGCAATAGAAAACAGAACAATATATGAATTCAAAGCTTTTATATCTGAGCCTGTGAAATCTGCTGATAATAATGTACTATTCCATTATGTAATTGGAGTTCTGAACCGAAACCAAAATTCAATATCCAAATTCATATATTTAGAGAAAAAGTATATTGATAGTTTGCTTTTCGATAAACCTAAAGATTCACTTCAAGTTTTAGACGAAATTGACTCGAATTTTGGTTTAAGCTTTTGGAGTATTACACAAAGAAATAACTTAGAATACCTTATGTACAAAGAGGTCAAAATTGGTGATGAAACAAAAAATTATAATACCTTTGATGACATTCTAATTAAAATTCATCAAAACAACCTAAATGAGATAGACGAGGGTATTTTAATCACACCGGAAATAATAGACCCAGAAGCATTGAAGAACGGAATTTATAGCTTCATCAACTATAGGATTTTCGGTTTAAATAGCAATAGTATTACATTTGATATTTTTCAAGTAATTAAGTATGAGTTAAGCTCAACATTAGTAGATTTATATAAGGCATTTGAAATGCTCTGTTACATAACCATTACCGGCATATACAGTGGTTATGAATCATATTACGACAGCATAATAAAATATACTTCATCTATAGATCATTATCTTTTTAGAAACTTAAACTCAAATGAAGATTTATCAGAAGAAGCACAGCTGATTTATGATAGCTATACGTTGAATGATTATGATATAACTATCCGTATATTATCTAAAGCAAAGGAATTCGATTCTTCAAGATTCAAGATTTTTACAAAATCTCTATCATTAACTGATACAAAATTACCTGAGGAATGTTTTTATTTCTTGCAATCAAATCTGATGTCTGATGTCTATTCAAAAAATGAAAAATTTCAACATTCATCAACAAGATTATCCAATTTAAATTTGGCATTTAGAGGAGTCTTAGTTTTTAATTTGATAAAGCACAGAATTAATATAGAGTCAAAAGGATATTATAACGAGGAAGAGGCATATATTATCAAGGCTGAACTTTTATTTTCAAAAGATAATACGCCTTTGAAATCTATCATTTTATCTAATAGGGCGCATGGAAGTGATAGTTACAAGCCTGAAGGAGTAACTGCAGACATTTTCATGAAAAGAGAAAAGCTGCATGATATTAATAATAATGAAAGGAGGCTCAAGTACTTTATTATTCAGTTAATGAATGAAAATAAAGTCAGTGAGGCATCAAATTATCTCGTCGATAAAGTAACTTATAAAGACAAGGAATTATCTCAGCTATACATAAAAGTCAAATCGATGACAGGAAGAATAGAAGATGCATGCAGATGTTTTTTAGATATGCACAATTTGTCGCCTTCAGCAATTAACTACTTTATTACTGAAGAGTTTTACTCTGCACTTGAGTCAAATGCTAAAAATGCAACTAACATTGACACGGCCATTTGCTTATATTTATGCAAGGATAGTTTTGTCGATAAAAAAATGAATCTCAACGCTACAGGTATCGCTATAGGTAAATCTATTAGATATATGGGATTTAAGCACCCTTCAGAATTGCCAATTGATAAAACTAATGGGATACTAGGTTTCTTCTTATCTGACGTCTGCGAAAAGGATATACTAACTAAATCATGGTTGTATAGAACTCAAAGCGAAGCGTACGATGAAAGAATTAGAATTTGCAACATACTAGTTAGCAACAAAATGGGCAATCAAGATAAATTAGTAAATGAGTCGAAGATATTGTCTAAAAGAAAGGTTCTAGAAGTTGCAGAAAAACAAGTTAATAGCACTAAGATCTATGCGGATAAAGATTATATACTGAATAATATTTGGGAGCAATTGAACTTTCTTTATAAAGACATAATAGAAAAGCGAAGTGAGTTTGGAGATATTCTAGATAGCGAAATTGAGCGAGTTTTAAAAAACTTGGATCTAGAAAAGGTTGATATAAGTACCGTGACAAACATGGGGTTAAATATTTTACCTGCTCACATCCTCCAATATGCAGCCCTTGGACAAAATTATAAATTAAAAGCAATATTTCAAATGATCAAAACGTACATCGAGGAGTATTGTTTTGGACTGAAAGGCCTTAATACATATCTTAGCACAAGAATTCGACATGGCACGTTAGAATCAACAATTACAAGTAGTCTCGTAAGTAATGGGTTTATGCCTGCCGATGATAATGATGAAGATAAGCAATTCTACAATCTATTAAAAGATACACCAGAAGACCTGATAGCACAATTAAAAATAAAAAGGGTTGAATTCAAGAAAAAACTTTACTTCATTATAAATGAGATTATTAATGACTGGTTGCAAATATCTATAGATTCCCCCAACCCTACGAAGCAAAAATTCAATTTTTATTTTGATGAATATGATTTAATTAGAATCACAAAGAAAATAGAGCTCTCACAGAGTTTCAATGAGTGCTGTGGTTATTTAGATGAATTTATTGAAGATAAACTTGCCTTTTCCTGCTTGCAAGTAATATCAGCTTTAGATAATAAAAGTAGAGCTGATATATTAACGTTATTTGATGATTATGAAGATTATCTTTATGAAATACAGCGTGAAAGTGGCTGTAGTGTTTCATATGAATTCAATAGGCTAGTAACAATTTCAAAACAACATGTTCTTAACCAACTAGATGTTATTATAAATTGGTTCAAACTTAAGCAGGACTTCCATGAAGAAAGTTATGATATGGAAATAATAACTGGCATTATAAAAAACATGGTTCAAATTGAAAATATTAAAGTAATAGACAACAACAAAATTAAAATAAAATATGACATATTATCTGCAATCGTTGATATAGTTTATAACTTAGTTAATAATGCCATCAAATACTCCCTTTTGCATCCATCTAATGTAAATATTGAGATTGAATGCATTGCTGACATAACAACCAACAAAGTTTCAATCGAAGTCAGAAATGACTGTTTAGCGGTGCACAATTACGAAGAAAAAAACCAAGAGTTAACAAAGTATAGTGCTCCTGTTTCCTCTGAGGATCTAAGAAGTTTAATGCAACGAGAGGGGGGGAATACTGGAATTGCTAGAGTTAAAAGTGCTATACGTTATGAATTAAATGCTCGCGAGGAAGTAACGTTGCGTTATTTGTCAGAAAACAATTTCTCAGCTACAACCTCCTTCAGAAATGCAAAAGGGTTAAGCTATGATCAAACTTTTAATAATTGAAGATGATTTGTATAAATCAAATGCAATTTCTGAATATCTTCGTGATGAATTAAATATAAATAATATTACATGCAGAGAATCTTTATCAAGTGGTGTATTTGAAGTGCTTGACAATCCTAACTATGATCTAATTTTATTAGATATGAGCATGTCAACTTATGATATTTCTGACAAAGATCCCGTTGGAGGTATACCTGAGAGTTTTGCTGGTGAGGATTTTTTGGCTCAAATGGATTTATTAGGTTATAAAATTCCAATTCTAGTTGTTACTCAATATGATACATTCGGTGCAGGAGATGATTCCTTTCCATTAAAAATATTAGATAATAAACTTTCAAAAAAACATCCCGAAATTTATAAAGGATCTATTTTCTTTCGCTCAATTTCTAATGAGTGGAAAATTTTGCTTAAAGAAAAATTATACGAGGTATTAAATTGAATATTCTTTTAGTTGAAGATAATTACGACAAATACCCAATCATTAGTAAAGCACTAGGTATTTTTGATAATATAAACTTTACCAAAGTAGCTTCCGTTTATGATGCATTGGATGAGCTTAGCAAGACGCTCTTTGATATCATGATTGTCGATATTCAGATTCCTGATATAGACGGAGGCGATATAAATCCTCAAGGAGGCGTGGAGTTGTTGAATAGTGTTGAGCGTCTGACTCATTCAAAAATACCACGATATATTTTTGGATTAACATCAAACTCCTCAGATGTAACCTCACACTTTAATACTTTCAAACAATTTGGTTGGCCTTTGTTTGATTTGAAAAACGATGCTGATTGTTGGAAAGACTTGCTTGTCACTAAAGCTCGCGCAATTGAAAAAAATATAAACTACATGAGTGCTGATGTTGCTATCATAACGGCTTTAGAAGATACAGAATTAGAAGAATTATTAAAGCTAGCACCATCATACACTGCTTCAAATATTGATGGCTATAGGTATTACTTCTATGAAGTAACTACAGCCAATGGAACTAAACTAAAATTTGTTTCATCTTCGGCAGAGAGAATGGGCGTTACATGGTCGTCACAACTAGCAACAAGAATAATTGAAAAATTCAAACCAAAAATAATGTTGATGACAGGAATTTGTGCCGGTGTATCAGGAAAAACTTCGTTAGGAGATATTATTGTTGGCGATCCTGTTTGGGACTGGGGAGCTGGTAAGATCTCTGAAGATCACGAAGGTAATACAATTTTCTTGCCAGAGCCGCATCAGTTTGCCCTCAACAGAAAAGTGAAGGAACGGCTAAGAGATTTATCGCAAGACACTGTTTTTTTGAAGTCATTAGCTATATCTTGGCCACAAAATGTTTTAACATCAGTACCGCAAATATTAATAGCTCCAATGGCTTGTGGATCATCGGTCATTGCAACTCAAGCTACTGTAGATGATATCGCAGATAAACATCGTAAAGTGACTGCTATTGAAATGGAGTCTTATGCAGTAATGGCTGCAGCCTTTTCATATGATATTCCTTGTGCCGTCATTAAATCAGTTTGTGATTTAGGCAATAAGCATAAAGCAGATGAGATTCAAAATTATTGTGCCTATACCAGTGCGTCTGTGGCTATAAAATTTATTATTGATAAATACGATGATTTAATTTAATAAATGTTCGTGTAATTTGCATTTTCCCGTTTTACTAGGACATTATATGCAAATGAAGAGGGGAGGGCATTAACCTCCCTCCGCACCGAAAAGTACAGAGGTAATTGGCAGATAATTCTCTTTGATTAATCCTTTTGATTTACGAAAACCAATTTGAGCTGCGAGCATAATCAGGAACTATGCTCTGATTACATATGGACCGAGTAATCTTTCCACAGTAATTGTTGTATTGATTTTTATCGTTTTTACAATTTCAATCAAGTCAATCGTGTCTTGTGCCAGCTGATTACGCAACTCACTGATTTCAGTTTGCAACTGCTGATTTTGGGCCAATAACGCCAAGCGGTTCTTGCGGTTGACATATTGTTGCTTTTCTTTAGGCCTTAAGTTCAGGGGATTGAGTTGCTGATCAGTCAATAAGGGCATCCCCAAAGGTTAACTTCCCGCATACAGGAACCAAATTTCAGCGGATACAGCACAGCGTGTCTTTCCACCATTGCAGATGCCAGTGCAGACCCTTCAGCGTCGAGGATTTCCTCAAAAGCAACAGCAATATCCTCAAACAAACCGCCAGCAAATGACGCCTCGATAAACTGGGAGACATCAACCCGATCGTCAAAATTATGCAGGTTTGCTTTGATGATGTTGTCCAGCGTCATTCATCTACTATGGTCACAATCAAGCTGAACTGATCCCCTCGAAGATTGGGTTTAATCGAATGGCACTCCAAAAGCAGTAATTCACTGACACGCAATCATGGACCATGCCATTGTTCATCTGCCGGGAATGGGTAAGAGTGCGAAATTCTTCTTTATGTATCGATAACCGTCCCGTTAACTGCATGGCAAGTCGTGTAAGTTCTTTGGGCGAGCCATCTATATATCTCGGCGAGAATAACCGGCAAACATAACGCGTAGCAATGTGAAGATGAAGTGTGGGTAAGTGTGTGATTGATCGTGGTCTGAATGACGAACAGTATTTAACATAATATACATTATGCGCACCGATAATGTTAGAGCAATTTAGTAATGTCACTTTTGGAGATGCGGATGTTTTGTTGGACTGGTTATGTTGTGATCCCCAGATGCTGCCGATACTTCACCGGACTCATTGCACCCAAAGATACTTTAATTCGCTTCTCGTTATACCAGCGTATGTACCTGTCCAGGAAGTAGATAAATTCTTCCTGCGTCGTGCCCGCCCAGTTTCTGCCATAGTACATTTCATTTTTGACCCGCCCGAAGAAGCCTTCACATGCCGCATTATCCGACGAACAACCTTTGCGCGACATGGACCTTATAAGACCCGATGCACTGATACGATCCAACCAACCCGGCCATCGATAATGGCCACCTCTGTCACTATGTATCACCGGTCTTTCATTTTCTCTGAGCGTATAGAGAGCGTCATCGAGCATGCCATTCACCAGTTTTGCGTCCGGACGTGTTCCTATCGACCAGCTCACCACTTTGCCATCAAAACAGTCGATTACTGGTGACAGATAGACCTTGCCCGCCGGAAGCTGGAACTCAGTAATATCAGTCAGCCACTTCTCATTTGGCCTGCTGGATCGAAAATTTCTGGCAAGGAGATTTTCAGGTGCCGGCCCTATTTCTCCGCAGTAAGAGCTGTATCGCCGCTGCCTGGCTCGCTTAACGACGAGTTGCTCCTCAGTCATCAGCCTGCGGACAACCTTTTCAGAGATGCAGAGCTTGTTCTCTCGGAGCATCGCGTGCAGACGCCGGTAGCCATAGCAGCGGTAATTTCCTTCGAAGATCTTTGCCATGGCTATCCGTATTTCCGCGTACTTATCATTCAGACGCTGGCTCGCTTTGTGATAAAAATAGCAACTCCGGGCAAGCTTCAGTACACAGAGCAGTTCAGCAACGGAATAGATTTCCTTAAGGGCATCAACGACCTGGGTTTTCTCCCTGTTCTTCAGAGTCAGGACGCTGATGCCCATGTCTTTTTTTATCAGTTCATTCGCTTTTGTCAGGATATCGCGTTCAAGCTGCAACTGATGAACCTGCTGTTTAAGTCGCGTGATTTCATCAAGCAATGTATCCTGGTTTTTATTCTGAGGTGCTGTTTTACGTCTTCGCATGGATCGATAAGCCTCATCGTCGAGCAAGTCTTTCTTCCATTTGTACAGCACTGGGACGCTCACACCAACTTTTTGAGCAACTTTAAGGGCGGTTCCGCTTCGGTTGCAGAGCTCACGGACGGCTTGAGATCTTTCTTCCTGACTGAAGCATTTATTTGTATTTGAGCGCACAATCAGAGGGCGCCGGTTTGGATATATTTCTTCAATCCAGCGTTTAAGTAATACGTCGCTGGGATAGCCGATGGATCGCCGGGTAAACGCCAGACAACCACCATGCGTCAGGTAATGTTCTACAGCAGCGATTTTTTGCGCCTGTGAGTATCGCTGTCTCGATTTTAATTCTCTCGGTAATTCGCCGGTTTCTTCATAAATTCGCACCCAGCGACCGAGCTGTTTTATGGATGGATATCCCAATTCTCTGATGACCACAGAGGCTTTTTTGCCATATCGATAATAGAGTTCAACAGCCCGAACCCTGTCCTCATATGAATGCATTAACTCTCTCCCGAGAGTCCAAGAAATCGTCCGCACCCCCTTTTAGCCATTTAGAAATGTCCCTTTTTTTGGCATAAAGGCCCTACGCTTTTGTGACTTCAGGGATCCGAAAAATGTTGGTGACTATGTCTGATAAAGAGTTAGTTCGCGCCCAGATTATCCAGTCTGTTTGTGAAAAACGACTACGCCGTCGTGATGCTGCAAGTCAGCTGGATCTCAGCGAACGTCAGGTTCAGCGCCTGATGGATAAGTTTCGCCTGTCAGGAACTCCCGGGCTTGCCAGCTTAAAACGCGGTAAACCGGGAAATCATAATCTTCCGGAGCAACTAAGAATGAATGTTCTGGCGTTGCTACGTGAAAATTACAGCGACTTCGGGCCCACATTAGCCACAGAAAAGCTCAGCGAACGCCACCAAATATCGATCTCTGTAGAAACCGTACGTCATTGGATGATTGCCGACGGTCTCTGGGTTCCTCATGCTCGACGCAAGCCTCGGGTCTATCAACCACGCTATCGCCGCGACTGTCTTGGCGAACTCATTCAAATCGACGGCTCTCACCATGACTGGTTTGAAGGTCGTGCATCAAAATGCTGCTTGTTGGTTTATATTGACGATGCTACCGGTCGGCTGATGCACCTGCGGTTCTGTGAAACAGAATCTGCATTCGATTACATGCTGGCCACGCGGGAATACCTTGATAAGCAACCGCAAAACGCCCGCACATATAGTACTCTTCACTTCTCTGGGTAATCGTACTTTTATTTCATCCTACTCACCCACTGGTAAGTTGAGAATTATCTTCGATATTTAAGGTAGTAGCTAAGCTGAGATATCCAGATCTGACCAGTTTTCAATATCACCCTGCAACGGCGATCCTGCCGCTGCTTTAGGGAGATATTGAGATGCCTGGTGACATTGCCAGAAAAAGAACCTAACCGCCTTGCGGTGATCCAGGCCGTTGTTGAAAAATGCCTGCGACGTCGTGATGCTGCTTCACCACTCGGGCTGACTGAATGTCAGGTGCAGCGACTAAATGACTCACGAGACAGCCAGGGGCTATCCACCAGTACCCTCGCCTTGCTGTCATCACCGTTAATGATATGCAAAGTACTTAGTCGACCAATTTCGTAATGCGGTAACTGTACCGTAGATAACGGCGGCAAAAACAGGTTGCCAATGCCTACATGATTATCGTAACCAATAACCCCGATATCCTGCGGGATACGAATTCCTTTAGCCAAAAGCGTCTGATACACCATAAATGCGATGCGGTCATTCCCGCAAATCACTGAATCAAACTGGGGTATCCCCTGACGAATATGAGCCATGAGAACGTCGGGAATGTCACGGTAGTGCTCATCGCCAAGCTGCATATAGTAATGATCCAGCGTACCGGGATCGATGCCTGCCTCAAGACAGGCGCGCGCCATTCCCTTTTGGCGACGGGAAGTCGCCAGGTGGTTGGCGGGTAAATGCAGACAGATAGGCCGACGATATCCTGCCGCCAACAAGGCTCTAACTGCAGTGTACTGGCCCTTCTCGTCATCGGGTATGTAACAGGCAACGGGCTCGTCTTTATTCTCGCAATTTGCCAGAACACAGGGATGTGTCAGCAGCTTGGGCGGTATGCGTACTTCACGCAGTCCCATGGTAGTGAAAATGATGCCACCGGGCCGATGAGCAAGCAGCAGATCGACAATTTCGTTCGGATTATCATCAGAGAACATGTTAACCACGAAGCTTTTCCAGCCGTGTGCGCGCGCGGTCTCCTCGATTGACAGCGTGATTTCGACGGAAAAAGGTGTGGTTACCGTATCCAACGCCAGTACGCCGATCGTCTTGTTTTTAGTCCCCACACTGCGGATCTGTTTTGCCGACAAATCAGGTACGTAGTTCAAATGCAGAATCGCTTCCTGCACGCGTGCAAGGGTCTCGGGCTTCACGCGTTCAGGGTAATTAAGCGCCCGCGAAACTGTCATTAACGATACATTGGCCATTTTGGCCACATCTTTCAAAGACGCCATAATCTTCCATTTTGCGAAAACCCGGATACTTCATTGCGCCGCAAGCGAACAGCCGTAATCAAGTTATCCATAGAGTTGAACCCACTATTCTAAGCTTTGAGCCTGTTATTTTGGGAATTTGGCAAAGAAATTTGACACAGATCTCACAATACCAATGTTAACGTTAACTTTTGTGATTAACATCGGATATTGCCATAAAACTCGGTGTCCGTGTAGAATGTTAACGTTACCATGTGCGCATATAAATCGCTATGAGATTGCTCAGATGAAAAAAAAGCCTTCCCGCAGCTATATGCTGCTCAGCGCCCTGCTGTTCTTTTTCTTTGTCACATGGTCTTCGTCCAGCTCCCTTCTTTCTATCTGGCTCCACCAGGAAGTGGGTTTAAAAGCCTCCGAGACGGGTATTATCTTTTCCGTCTTATCAGTATCAGCCCTTTTCGCTCAGGTCTTTTACGGCTTCATTCAGGATCGTCTTGGTCTGCGCAAAAACCTGCTGTGGTTTATGGCCGCCCTGCTGGTCCTCTCCGGGCCTGCGTATCTCTTCTTCAGCTATTTGCTCAACCTCAATATTCTGCTGGGAAGTGTTTTTGGTGGCCTGTTTATTGGTCTGACGTTTAATGGCGGTATAGGCGTGCTGGAATCCTATACCGAGCGCGTTGCGCGTCAGAGTACCTTTGAATTTGGACGGGCCCGCATGTGGGGTTCTCTCGGTTGGGCCGTTGCCACGTTTTTCGCCGGACTGCTGTTTAACATTAACCCCAATCTTAATTTCCTGGTGGCGTCATGCTCTGGCCTGGTTTTCTTTTTCATGCTGGCCCGATTAAAAATTGCGGCACCGGCGAGCATGGAAAAACTGGAGATTGGGGCTAAAAAGGTTTCTCTGGAAGATGCTATCCGGCTGCTAACGCTACCGCGTTTCTGGGCACTTATTTTCTTCGTGATTGGAACCTGTATTTACGGTGTATACGACCAGCAATTTCCGGTCTATTTTTCCTCACAGTTTCCTACCTTGCGCGAAGGGAACGCCATGTTTGGTTATTTAAACTCCTTCCAGGTTCTTCTGGAAGCGGCAGGCATGTTCTGCGCACCCTGGCTGGTTAACAAAATTGGCGCCAAAAATGGCCTGATATTCGCCGGAATGGTAATGGCTCTGCGTATGATCGCTTCCGGGCTGGTTGAAGGGCCCCTGCTCATTTCTATTACAAAACTGCTACATGCCCTGGAATTGCCGATACTGTTGGTTGCCATTTTCAAATATAACAGCCTGAACTTCGACAAGCGTTTGTCTTCCACAATTTATCTGGTGGGTTTTGCCTGTACCAGTTCAGTTATTGGCACCGTGTTATCGCCGCTGGCGGGTTTCAGCTACGAAAAATTTGGTTTCGCTCAATCCTATCTGATAATGGGCATTATGGTGTTCTGCACCACGTTTATTTCCATCTTCCTTTTGCGCCCAAATAAACCCACAACTGAACACCCCTTTTTACAGCAAGATGCTGTGTAATTTTCGGGAGAAATCATAATGACATCTTTATTAAAACAGGCTGAAGAGACGCTTGAAGAAGCACAAGCCGGAATTAACCGCCGCTGGTATCCACGCTATCACCTTGCCGCACGAGCCGGCTGGATGAACGATCCTAACGGGCTGGTCTGGTTCGACGGCTGGTATCATGCCTTTTATCAACATCACCCCTATTCAACGAAATGGGGACCCATGCACTGGGGGCATGCCCGCAGTAAAGATTTGGTTCACTGGGAACATCTGCCTGTGGCACTGGCACCGGAAGGGCCGGCAGATAAAGACGGCTGTTTTTCCGGTTCCGCAGTGGTGGACGGAGATACGCTGGCACTGATTTACACCGGTCATAAATTTCACGGTTCGCCAGAAAGTGATGACAATCTGTATCAGGTGCAATGTCTGGCAACCAGTCGTGACGGAGTTCATTTCGAGCGTCAAGGAATGGTGATTGATACCCCTCCAGGACTGCATCATTTCCGCGACCCGAAAGTATGGCGTGAGGGTGAATACTGGTACATGGTTGTCGGTTCACGCGTGGCGGAAACCGGCCAGGTCCGCCTGTACCGTTCCACGGACCTTCACAAATGGCATGACGAAGGTATTCTGGCTGAATCTGAAGATGGAATGGGCTATATGTGGGAATGCCCTGATTTCTTTACCCTGAACGGCCAGCGTGTGCTGATGTTCTCTCCACAAGGAATGGTGGCGCAAGGCTATCAAAACCGTAACCTCTTCCAGAGTGGATATTTACTGGGAGAGTGGCAGCCAGGTCAGGCGTTCAGCCATGACGGGCAATTTATTGAAATGGACAACGGTCACGATTTTTATGCCCCGCAAACGTTTCTCAGTCCGGATGGGCGCAGAATCGTTATTGGCTGGCTGGATATGTGGGAATCACCGATGCCGGAGCAACAGGATGGTTGGGCTGGTATGCTCTCCCTGCCGCGCGAACTGAGCTTAGGTGATAATAATCGCCTGATGATGAAACCCATCGCCGAAGTGACCGCTTTGCGAGGCAGCTATATTCCTGTCACTGCACGTTGTCTGAGTAGTCAACAAATGCTTGTCGCAGCAGATGCTGAAGCCATGGAATTATCACTGGAATGGGAGCGAGCCAGGTCGCAGGCAGAACAGTATGGCATGATGCTGGGAGATGGGCTGCGTATTTACGTTGATAATCAGGCCCAGCGCTTAATATTAGAGCGAAGCTATCCTGATTTTTCGCTTGTGGGAACGCGCAGCATTCCCCTGCCAGAGGACGATATCCTTTCACTGCGAATTTTCATTGACCGTTCATCCGTGGAAGTCTTTGTCAATGAAGGCGAAGCCTGTTTAAGCAGCCGAATATATCCGCAGCCGGGAGAGCGCGCCATCATGCTGTTTGCAAATAGTGGCAGCGCTGCGTTAAAAGAAGCCGGATACTGGTCGCTGGATAGATAATTCTGTCAGATATTATCGCGCTGCTTATTTTTTCTAACTTTATTTTTGCCAGTCTCAGGCTGGCATTATATCGTCTGAAATAAGCAAGAAAAAATGGCCAGTCTGCCGACGTAAGGTAGCGATAAGACAGCCTGGCTGAGGCGATTTGCCTGATGTTATTCGCCAACGTGCATCTCATACACCACGCACTGCGTATCGTAGTGCTGTTCAATGCCTTTGTATGTCATGCCCAGGCGCTGCATCACCCGATGTGAGGCACTGTTATCCGGATGCGCCACCGCAACCAGATAGCGCGCGCCGACCTGTTCAACCGCGAATTTCACAATCGCCTGCGCCGCTTCCGTCGCGTACCCTTGGCCATGATAACTGGCGTTCAGGCGCCAGCCGAGCTCCAGCGGTGCGCCGTCGTCATTGGCTAAATGCTGGAGACAGGCGGCACCGACCAGCGCACCTGACTGCTTCTCCATAAGTGCCCACCAAGAGAAGCCACGCTGTTGCCAGCGCAGCATCACCCGTTCGATGCTTTCACGCGTTTCTTCCTCCGTCCTCACCTCGCCTGGACTAATATAGCGCATCATTTCCGGATCTTTTTCCATCTCGCGCAGGCCATCAAAATGAGCGTGTTGGTATGGCTCCAGACGCAGCCTTGCAGTTTCCAATTCCATCTTTCCTCCAGACAACGTGATTTATCATGACGACAGCGCGAGCTGTACCACCGCCCCGCGCCAACGTGAATAGATAACAATATCACGCACTTTCAGCCCGACAGAATTAAAATCCGTCGCGGCGCCATACCTGAGGTGCACAATATTGGCCCTAAGGTCAGTACGTCGCGGCTTTTTATCAAATTTTGTTCTGATTTATCCGGCTGGATAACTCCTGTTAGCTCTCTTTCCTTTCGCTGTAGCGGTCGGCAAGATAATGGGTATGCGACTTAAAAATGCAGGTAAGTGCTGCACAAGAACTGCTTGTTAGAAACGGTGCTTTGCAATTAATCATATATGAATTAGCATATGTATTATCAAATACTATCGAGGTTAACAATGCTGCGACCCGTACAACTTTTTAAACTGCTTGCCGATGAAACACGCTCGAAGGTGGTGATTCTGCTACGCGAGTCCGGCGAGCTTTGTGTCTGTGATATCTGTGCCATTACCGCAGAGTCTCAGCCGAAAATATCCCGCCACATGGCGCTATTACGTGAGGCGGAGCTGGTGATCGATCGCCGTGAAGGCAAATGGGTACACTACCGTTTGTCGCCGCACATGCCCGCCTGGGCTGTAGCTATTATCGATTCTGCGTGGAACTGCGAGCGCGAGCATATACAAAAAAAACTTAGAAATGCGCCGTCAGTTGTCTGTTGAGCATGCGTAATACATACGCTTAAATGAATATAAATGGGGTGTGTAATGTTGCTGGCAAGTGCGATATTTTTACTGACGCTGATCCTGGTTATTTGGCAACCCCGAGGGCTGGGTATTGGCTGGAGCGCCATGCTGGGTGCAGGCCTGGCGCTGATGACGGGCGTTGTTCATATCTCTGATATTGCGGTGGTCTGGCACATTGTCTGGAATGCGACAGCCACCTTTATTGCAGTGATCATCATCAGCCTGCTGCTGGAGGAGTCTGGTTTCTTTGAATGGGCTGCCTTGCACGTTGCCCGCTGGGGCAAAGGCCGTGGCCGCCTGTTGTTTAGCTGGATTATTCTGCTGGGTGCGATGGTGGCTGCGCTGTTCGCCAATGATGGTGCTGCACTGATCCTGACGCCCATCGTCATTGCCATGCTGCTGGCGCTGGGTTTCAGCCCGGCTGCAACCCTGGCTTTTGTGATGGCCGCAGGTTTTATTGCCGATACCGCCAGCCTGCCGTTGATTGTCTCGAACCTGGTTAACATTGTCTCAGCTGACTTTTTCAAGCTTGGATTTACCCAGTATGCCGCCGTGATGGTGCCAGTCAACCTGGCTGCTATCGCGACTACACTGCTCATGCTGCACCTTTTTTTCCGTAAAGAGATCCCGGCTGTTTACGATATTTCGCTGCTAAAGGCGCCAAAAGAGGCCATTCGTGATAGCAGCACGTTTAAAGCCGGCTGGCTGGTTCTGGTTCTGCTGCTAGTCGGCTTCTTCGCACTTGAGCCCCTTGGCGTCCCGGTAAGTCTGGTGGCCGCTGTGGGAGCAGTGTTCCTGCTTGCCGTGGCAAAAAAAGGCCATGCGATCAATACCGCTAAGGTACTGCGCGGTGCGCCCTGGCAGATTGTTATCTTCTCCCTTGGCATGTACCTGGTGGTTTATGGCCTGCGCAACGCCGGGCTGACCCTGTACATCTCCTCGTTGCTGAATCAGCTTGCTGAACACGGACTGTGGGCCGCAACTCTGGGCACCGGCTTCCTGACGGCGTTCCTCTCCTCTTTGATGAACAATATGCCGACCGTGCTGGTTGGCGCGCTGTCGATAGAAAGCAGCCAGGCCATGGGAGTGATTAAACAAGCAATGATTTATGCCAATGTAATCGGCAGTGATTTGGGGCCAAAAATCACTCCGATTGGCAGCCTTGCCACGCTGTTGTGGCTACATGTATTAGCGCAGAAAAACATCACAGTCAGCTGGGGCTATTACTTCCGTGTCGGCATCGTCATGACGATTCCGGTGCTATTTATTACGCTGTGCGCACTGGCGCTGCGACTGTCCATCATTTAACTTCTTACCCCTGCATAGCCATGCCGGGGGCCGGATAATAGAGAAAAGAGAGTAACAAAATGAGCCAGGTGACGATTTATCATAATCCCGACTGCGGGACGTCGCGCAATACACTTGAAATGATCCGCAACAGCGGCATGGAGCCAACGGTAATCCTCTACCTGGAAACGCCGCCAACCCGTTCCGAGCTGGTTAAGCTGATTGCTGATATGGGAATTACCGTGCGCGAACTGCTGCGGAAAAACAGTGATCCTTATCAGCACCTGAAGCTAGATAACCCTGCTTTCACTGATGATGAGCTCATCAGCGCGATACTGGCACATCCAATCCTGATGAACCGCCCTGTCGTTGTCACTGCGCTCGGAACCCGGCTGTGCCGCCCTTCAGAGAAAGTTTTAGATATTTTGCCAGCGGCTCAGCGCGGCGAATTCAGCAAAGAAGACGGGGAAAAAGTTGTCGATAAAAACGGGCGCAGGCTGAGCTGAAAGGCACATTCAGGCCAGTATCTGGGGTGTTATGCAGCACATTTTCTCCGTATGATAATCTGCTGTATTAAAATAGAAGCGTCGCATTATCCATTTAATCCTACTTCTGCGCTAATTATCAGCACGTTTAACAGGGAAAATCGCCATGTTTCACCTCATTTTCAGCATACCGAGTTGGTATGTTATTGCCCGTTTTATCATTCCGCTCTCCATGCCACTGGCGTTGAAAATCATTCTCTCTCTGCTGGCGCTGCTTGCCTCACAGTACCTGCTGGTGAGCCGCTTTACTTCTGGCAGCATCTTCTCACCGGAGATGCCAAGAATGGTGATTATCCTGTTCAATTGGGTATATAGCGCGGTACTGTTCCTCGCCCTCACCCAGATCCTGATTGATGTGGTTGCGCTTGTTGCGATGCTGATGCGCCATCCGTTGGAGATTGCTCCCGGCGTGCGCTACCTGGCTGCCCTGCTGGCATTCGGCCTGGCCAGCTGGGGCGTGCAGCAGGCAATCCGCGTTCCCCCTCTTAAAGATGTGACGATTCAGGTTGCTGATTTGCCGCAGGAGTTTGAGGGTTACCAAATGCTCCAGTTAACCGATATGCACATTACCCCGCTTTTTAACGCCAGCTGGAGTGCCGCGTTAGTCAAGCGCGCGCTGGAGCTGAACGTAGACCTGATTGTCGTTACCGGGGATGTTATTGACGGTACGCTTAAAAATCGCATTAAGGACGTGGAGCCGCTGCGCAATCTGCATGCGCCCGATGGCGTGTTGGCGATTACCGGCAATCACGAATATTTCTTCGAGCAGCAGGCCTGGACCGAGCATCTGGCATCTTTAGGTTTGAAGCCCCTGCTAAACAGTCATTCGGTCATTTCCCGCGGCAACGCCAGCCTGGTGATTGCCGGGCTGCCCGATACTTCTGCACCGGGCCGGGGCGGTAACGGTCCCGATCTGGCTAAAGCGCTGGGTGATGCCCCTGACAACGCGCCGGTGGTGTTACTCGACCACCAGCCAAAGAACGCTCGTGAAAATGCGAAACACGGGGTCGATATTCAGCTGTCCGGCCATACTCACGGCGGCTTAATCGTCGGCTTAGACCGCCTGTTTGCCAAACCGAATGGCGGCTTTGTATCCGGGCTTTATGATGTTGATGGCATGCAGCTGTATGTGAATAACGGCACGGCGCTGTGGCCGGGAATGGCGGTACGCGTGGGACGCCCGTCAGAACTGACGCGCATCACGCTGACGCGGAAAAAATAATCCCCCCCGATAAATAAGGAAGTGAAATGGATCTTGTGGCAAGCCTTAAGGAAAAATATCCCGGCGCGATTGCCTGGGCATTTGGCAACTCGGGCGAGATGGCGGATGAACTGGCAGCCCTGGTTGTGCAAGGAGTCAAAACCGCGTCGTGTGGCTCACTCTCATCTTTTATCAATGAAGATGACTCACCCACGATTGGCGGCTACAACATCATCCTTAACGGCAAGGGTGAGCCAGTGTGCGTCATCAGGACGGTCGCTATGCGCATCTTGCGCTTCTGCGATGTCACTGAAGAGTTTGCGAAAAAAGAGGGTGAAGGCGATCTTAGCCTCAAATATTGGCAGGAAGTTCACAAAGCATTCTTCGAGAATGAAGGTTGTTACTCTGCAGAAATGGAACTGGTGGCAGAAGAGTTTCAACTGATTGAGTTGCTGTAACATAGCCTCCTGCGGGAGGCTATAGCAGTACTTAGAGAGGACTAAAGCTTGCGACCGGGCGCATCTTCAAGAAGAGGTCTTTACTGCTGCCCGGCAATCGCCGTCAGTTTTTCGTCCGTGGCCTTCTCTTCATCCAGCGTTTCGGCCAGCAGTTTAGCGGCTGCCTTATAGCCCAGTTTCTGTGCCAGGGCATGCAGCGTGCCGTAAGTGGCAATCTCGTAATGCTCCACTTTCTGAGCCGCGCCAATTAATCCAGCATCGCGCACCGGCCCGGCTTCAACGGAGTCGATAATCTCCTGCGCTTCTTCCGCCAGGCCTTCCAGCGCGTGGCATTTCATCCGTTTAATTTTCACGCCGTCAGTGCTTTCAACCAGCTGGTCAATTCGTTCAATTTGACCACGCGTCTCTTCCAGATGTTGCTGAAAGGCCGCCACCAGCTTTTCATCAGTTGCAGCTCTGGCCATTTTAGGCAGGGCTTTCGAGATTTGCTTTTCTGCACTATAGACATCTGATAATTCATGGATAAAGAGATCTTCCAGCGTTTTAATTGTCATAATTAACCTCATATAAGAATTATTTCGAAAAACGTATGCAACCCGATAAGCCTGGCACACAGCGAAAGATCATTATTTTTAATTGGGTTAACTGGATTGTTCGTTTTTTTTGCTAAAAGATATGTTGCTAACTCACATTATAGTGTTCGTGAACATTGAGTTATTTTCGGCGCGTATTCACCTTTATCACTTTAAATAAAATTCGCATGCGCATTTCGAATATAGCAAGTCTTAAAATATTATTTTCGGCTCTTATAGGTGGTTATTGGTCTGTAAAGAGAGGGTTTGATGGAGCAATGCTCCGCTTAAAGAGGGATTTAGAGGTATAAATATTGCAGCTTATTGATAGCAGCACCCTGCCCCGCAAGACGTATAAATCTCAGGGGGCATATTCCCCCTGGTTATTAAACACCAGCTTCACCGCCTCGTAGCAAAACCCGGTTATTTCAATTCAGGCCATGCAACAGGTGGGATGCCTTTCAGCAGCGGTTTGGCAAACAGGAACCCCTGGAACTGACAGATGCCTGCTGCTTCCAGCCACATCCACTCTTCTGGTTTTTCCACGCCTTCGGCAATAACGGCTATTTCCAGCGAAGAACAGCATTTAATAATGGCCTGGACGATTGCCTGTTTAGGGCCGCTTTTATGCACATCACTGATAATATTACGATCGATCTTGATTTTCTCCGGCTGCACGCGTGAAAGCAGCAGCAGACCGGCGGAGCCGGCACCAAAGTCATCTATTGCCAGACTAATACCCGCCGCTTTCAGATGTTTCAACGCGCTGGAAAATGCTTCGATATTCGAAATCACCTCAGTTTCAGTCACCTCTACCACGATCTGCTGAGGCACCAGTCCGTGTCGGGCAATTTCACCGAGTAAGTAATCCACGGCATTCGGGATCTCAACCAGCGTCATCGGCAGCAGGTTAATCGAGAAGGTGATGTCATCAATTTGCAGCTCTTTTGCCAGAGCCAGGGCCCGGCTCTTGGATTCCAGGTCGCGGCGGTAAAGCTCCTCACGCGGCAAACTGGCAAAATAATCCAGCGGTGAACCCCCCTGTGCGCTGCGCAACAGGGCTTCAAGGGAGACGATGGTTCCGGCCAGCGGGTCGATAATCGGCTGGAAGGCAAAGCTAATCTCCTCGCCTGGTGCAAAGTCAGCATCGGCTAAGGGTAGATCGTCCGTGGCGATAAATTCCCACTGACCGGCAGGTGGGATTTCGAAATAGTTTTCTTTCTCCCAGGATTCGACAAAGGTGCGCAGAAACTGAAGCGCGCGGTCATCCCAGGTCAGCAGAAATTCGGATGTGCCTTTATCCAGTACTGCCTGCAGCACCGATGCTTTATCAAACTCATGAAGCGAAAACAGCTCCATGCCGACATTACCAAATCGCCGGAACGGCGCGTAGTCGCGCATCAGTTCCACGACATTATGATGACGGGGATCGCGACAGATATGTTCATAAAGCGTACTGACTGCTTTTTCAGGCCCTTCCAACACTTGGAAGAAATGCGTGCCGTTAAACAGCAAAATGCCGGTAACGCCAATTAACTGGTTGTTTTTATTTGCCTTTTGTACAATCTTGTCCAGCGAGCTTAGCGGAACATTATCGGAAAGATGGCTGCGATAGATGAGGGTAGATAACATAAAAATTCCGCAATACTGGTCTTTTAAAGGCTTACATTAACAGAATCCCTTGCGGTGTTGTCCAGCGCTATTTGCGCAAATAAAAACGGGCAGAATTCTCTGCCCGTTTTTTATGACTTATATTGCACTACAGCAGGCTGCGCCTGTTATCAGAAACTGATTTTAACGCCCACCGCCGCACTGCTGTCGCGGTACTGGCTACTGCCAGCCTGCTGGCCAAGGCTACCCCAGACGTTAACGAATCGGACGTGTTCAGTCTGACATCTCCGGTTAAGCTGTAGTCTGCGTCCTTTATTGACTGTTTTTGACAAAAAACAGAATTTTCATATAGACAAGGTAAAAACAAATTTTCACCACGCTGCCCGAGGGTTAATCTGAGCGCGCTTTGCGTCACAGTCCGCTGTAGCAGTATTCCCTGCCATAATAAGAGTTTTCTGTAGCGTTTTCTCATCACAACACCTTGAAACATGATGATTCTACGACACAAAAAATCCCCAATAAGCGGGTAGAGTAAACGGTCTGATTGTTAACTTCTTGATCGATGGATGTAGCGTAAATGAAAGGGATGCCGCCAATTATCCTCGCCCTGCTTGCTGGCTCACTGGTTCTGACGATTGGGCGTGGCGTCACCCTGCCGTTCCTCACTATCTACCTGACTGAGCATTACCAGCTGTTGCCGAAAAGCGTCGGCATTATTATGGGCGCCAGCCTGGCTATCGGTATTTTCAGCAGCCTGTATGGCGGCTATCTGGTCGACAAATTTAACCACCGAACCTTAATCACCCTCTCTATCAGCCTCTTCGCGCTGAGCTTTTTTCTGCTGCCTGTCCTGCCGCAGGTCAGTAGCGTGGTGATGGTGATTGCCCTGCTTAACGCTTCCTATGCACTTTTGAGTATTACCATTAAAGCCTGCATTGCCGCCTGGCTGCCGGTGGAGAAGCGGGTAAAAGCATTTTCGATAAACTACACGCTAATTAATGTCGGCTGGGCCATTGGTTCATCGCTGGGAGTGTGGCTGGCGGGCTTTGATCCTAAGCTACCGTTTATGATATCCGGTAGCCTGGCGCTGGGCACGGTCATTGCTCTGACGGTGGGCTTACGCCATATCCCCAACAGCCCGGCACGCAACGATATTGAGCTAAAGCCGCTGGAAAAACCTGACCTGCGCCAGACGTTAGCTATCCTGATGCGCGACCGTTGCCTGGTCTATTTCACTCTCGGTAGCACTTTTGGCGCGATTGTGTTTGGCCAGTTCACCGGCTATCTGTCGCAGTATCTGATTATTATCTCAGACGCCGCACAGGCTTATAAGATCATCGGCGCCATCATGATCACCAACGCAATAATTGTTATCGCTTTTCAGTACGTCATGAGCAGCGGCATGAAACAGAATAACCTGCTGAAGTGGCTGTTTTTCGGCACGCTGTTTTTCATCCTCGGGCTAGCCGGCTTTATGCTGGCCGGCACTTCGGTACTGCTGTGGATAATCGCGATGACCATCTTCAGCTTTGGCGAGCTGATTGTGATCCCGGTGGAGTATATGTTTATCGACTTTATTGCGCCGGACCATATGAAAGGCAGCTACTACGGCATGCAGAACCTGAGCAACATCGGCGGTGCCATTAACCCTGTGCTGTGCGGCTACCTGCTCAGCTACACGGCACCGCCGGTAATGTTTTTTGCCTTAATCGCCTTCTCTGCTGCTGGCCTGCTGTTCTTCCGCATGGGGCATCGGATGGCGATGAAAAGGACCTCAGGAGAAGTTCTCCAGCATTGAAATAAACGAATGCCGATCGCCGTGGCCTTCCGTCAGGCGAACCCGCCCTTCAATATCGGCCAGATGGTGCTCCATCAGCTGGCGGGCGGTGGCCAGATCTTTCGCTTTCAGGGCGCTGACAATCTGGCGGTGGTGATCGGCGCCGCAGTCGTCTTTGCGCTCCTCTTCGTAAAGCGACATTACCAGTGACAGGCGAGCAACAATTTTAGCCAGCATCTCGGTCAGAACGGGATTACCCGCCAGCTCGGCCAGCACAATATGAAACTTACCGGAAAGCACCGTTTTAGATTTCTCGTCGCCGTGATGATGGATCTGCTCCTCCTCGTCGGCAAGACGGGCCAGCGCATCCAGCTGTTCGGTGCTGGCTCGCGCCACCACGAACTCCAGCAGAACCCCTTCCAGCTGGCGTCGCGCTTCAAACAGGTGCTTTGCCTGCTCAATGCTCGGCTCTGCCACGAAAGTGCCACGATTTCGCTTTCTCTCCAGCAGATGGTCGCTTTCCAGCACGCCCAGTGCGCCACGTACCACGGTACGACTGACGCCGAAATGCTCGGCGATGGCTTCTTCAAGTATTTTACTACCGGGTTTTAGCGCCCCTTCACCAATAGCAGCAGCCAGCGTGGTGCGAATCCGCTCAGAGACATCCTCACTGTGATCGGCACTGTTGCCCTCGGTTTTGGCTACAGGCGTCGCTCTGACGCGCGTTTTTTTCATGGCTCTCTCCCTGTCCTCAGTATCATTTTGGTGAATGTTGACGCTTGCCGGATAATTTACCGCAACAGCACTCTTACAGGTGATTTATCTTTGTGCGTATCTTGCTGCGTAACGGTCAGGATAAAGTGATGCCCTGCTGCGCGCAAACGGCGCGAATGTGGCTGGCCGACTGCTGGATAAAGTCGATCGCTTCTTTATAGCCATAATTCTGCTTCTGATATGTTGGGTAGCCATAGCGTGAGCTCTCATAGCTTTCCCAGTCCTCAACCTCTCCTGCTGCCACGCGCTGCGCATAGCTGTCCACCAGCGTAAAGTAGGCTTCCAGTTCCCCTGCGTTGAGGTCGGGATGCCCCGCGCGCCAGATCGGATCATCAATCTCGATGCACTGGCGCGGGTTGGCGCGGCGGCGATTATCATCAGTAGATTGTGCAATCTCCAGCGACAGCGTCATCTCGGGGTTAACCTTCGCCAGCATCGTCAGAATCGCGGCAAAGTCGACCACGCCGGTTCCGCACGGACGCGGCTGGAAATCAATGCCGCCGGGCGCCCGCCCGATATAGGCATCTTTGATATGCGTCTGGCGCACCCACGGGGCCAGGCGCTGCGCGGCCAGTACCGGATGTTCGCCGCGCTGCACCATGTTGGCGGTATCCAGTACCACGCCAACGCAATCTTCACCTACCGCTTCAATCAATCGCAGGATCTCAAACGAGGTGATCTCATCATGGGTTTCGATATTCATATGCACTCCGTGAGCACGCGCCACCGGGGCCATTTTGTGCAGCACCTTTTCCATCGCCAGCAGCTGCTCTTGCCAGCTGACGTCAGTGCGAAAACGGTCCACCGCCAGTCGGCCCGGATACTGTGCCTTGAAGTTGCCCGGCGAAACCCACATCTCGCGGCAGTCGATAGCAGCGCTGGCCTCAATCATGCGGGTCAGCCCGGCAACAATGTCGCCGTTGCCGATGGCGCGCAGCTCCGGCGCTTCGGCACTGCAGTAAGGATTAATTTTGCCAAGGCCACTTTCCAGGTAAAGCCCCAGGTCGTCAGCTTTGGCGCGAATATCGCGCAGCTCGCCGCTGTCGAGCGTCGGGCTCATATCCAGCACAGTGCTGAAGAAGATCCCCTGCAATCCCAGCGCCCCTACACGATCAAGACTGGCCAGCGGACCCTGTCTCTTCACTTCGGGCAGCTTCAACCCATCAATGCCTAATTTCATAACCTGTTCCTTAATTGCTTTCTGATTTGCTGTTTGAGCACCAGCCGCTGTTGCAAGGCGCATGCCAGTTGCAAAATTTAGCGTGAAAAACCGCCCTATCAATATGATTTTTATGAATAATATTAAAATAATATATTGTCGAATATATTTGCGAATAACGATGCTAATCGACTTTACTCTTTCTGTCATGGCAAATAGCTCAAGTAGTAAATATTCCCAAAAGAGTCCGCCCTCACGGGCGCTGGCGTCGATTGTTAGTCACAAAATGAACGTTTGGCGGCATAAGAACATTCACGTTGACAGGGTTTTTAGTCGCTTTTATGCACCAAAATGACGATATTGCTGCACCAAAGTAGCGAGTCTGAATGTGGGAATTTCTTTCGAATAACAAGGATTAAGTTATTTCGCACAAATTTGCGAATATAGTAAATTCATATTTATGGCATAAATTTCAATGTATTGAAGTGGATCCGAACCAGCAATAACTAACCTGGCATGCGGCTTGCAGAATGCTTCACAAGTTTCTAAACGTCTTGTGACCGCTACTCAAAACCAGGGAAGCACCTTATGCCAGATATGCACAACACCGCTGAAAGTAAGCGGCTCAGCGTTCAGGGCCTGACCCATAGCTACGGCAGCAGCAACGCTATCAGCGATGTCTCCTTTAACATTGATCCGGGCGAAATCGTCGCACTGCTCGGCCCGAGCGGATGCGGCAAATCGACCGTGCTGCGTGCCATTGCGGGGTTGATTCAGCCAAAAGCGGGAAAAATCGTGCTGGGAAATCAGGATCTCGCCGCGGTGTCGGCCAGAGGGCGCGGTATTGGCATGGTGTTCCAGAACTATGCGTTATTCCCGCACCTGACCGTTGCCGAAAATATCGCTTATCCGCTGGCGTGCCAGCAGGTTTCCCGCGCTGAGCGGAAACAGCGCGTCGCCGAGATGCTGAATCTGGTGCAGCTGGATGAATACGGTAACCGCCTGCCGCGTGAACTTTCCGGCGGTCAGCAGCAGCGCGTTGCCGTGGCGCGCGCCATTGCCGGTCGCCCTTCTTTGCTGCTGCTGGATGAGCCATTTGGCGCACTCGATCGGGCGCTGCGTTTCGACCTGCAGGTGGAACTTCTACACCTGCAAAAAACGCTGGGTATCACCACGCTGATCGTCACCCACGATCAGGAAGAGGCGCAAAGCCTGGCGAACCGTCTGGTGCTGATGAATAAAGGCAATGTTGAGCAGATCGACACGCCGATGGCGGTATATGACCGACCAAAAACGCTGTTCGTTAACACCTTTATCGGCCAGACCAACCAACTGCATGGCACCGTGCTGCGTTTTGATAACGACACCACGCTGATTGGTTTAGCGGGTCAGCACACGCTGCGCCTGCCGCGCCGTCTCAACTTTACTACTGGCTCGAAGGTCACGATCACCTTCCGCCCTGAAGAGGTGCGGCTGGCAAAGCAGTCGGGTGATAACACCCAGCCGGTGCGGATGACCGTTTCACTGCCGCTTGGTCCTACGCTGGTCCATGATCTGGCGATGGATGATGGCACCACGCTACGCGCCTCCGAAGTGCGCGGACCGTCAACCTTTATCCCGCAACCCGGATCGCAACTTTACGCTGAGATTGATACTGCACGCTGTCACGCCTTCCCAGCTGAACCGCAACCCATGAATGAAAAACAGAGGTAAGCACCATGAAAGATTTTGAAATCAGTCGTCGTCGGTTTGGTCAAATCATGGCAGGCGTTGCGGCTTCCGCCATGCTGCCCATCTCGCTGCGCGCGTTCGCTGCCGGCGGCGGGACGGCAGTTGCGGCCACCTTCCCCGGTAACTGGGAAGATGCTTACCGCAATACGCTAGCTCCGATCCTTAAAGAGCAGGGTTTTAGTCTGACCATTTCCCCGGCAATGGCGCAGGATCAGCTGGCAAAAGTGATGGCCAGCCCGGGTAACCCGCCGTACGACACGCTGTTAATGTCGCCTGGCCAGATGACGGTGGCAGTAGAAAAGGGGCTGATTCAGAAGATCGACCCTTCCCGCCTGAAAAACTGGAACCTGCTTGACCCGGCATTTCAGGGCGAATATGGCCCGACCGTAACGGTAGAAGTGAACGGCATTGCCTACAACCCGGAGCTGGTGCCGCGCCCGAAAGGCTATCGCGATCTGTTTGACAACCCGGCCTATAAAGGCCTGGTGTCATGGACCGGATTTGGCTCTAACACTGCGGTGATGGCCTACACCGAACTGGCAAAAATCTACGGCAAAGGTCCGGACGATATGCAGGCAGTGTTTGACCTGTTTAAAAAGCACCCTGAGCAGATGGCCAGCATTGTTGACAGCACCAACAGCCAGATGACCCAGTTCCAGCAGGGCAACATCGCCGTATTTATGTGTAGCACCAACAACGTGGCGCGCCTGAAAAGCCTGGGTATGAAGGCCGAGTTTGTCCATCCGGAAACCGGCTCTCCTGCTGCCCCGGTGAATATCCATCTGACCAAAGGCAGTAAAAATCTCGACGCCGCTTACGCCTATATGGACGCCGCGATTTCACAGTTTGTGCAAACCAAACTGGAGCAGCCGCCGACCGAAATGTTCCCGACTAACAAAAATGTTGAGTTGACCCCGGCAATTGCGGCGTACATCACCCGCGAGCAGGTTAAATCGCTGGTCTACCCGGACTGGAACATTATCAATAAAAATCGTGACGGCTGGATCCGCCAGTTTGATGCGCTGGTCGCAAGTTGAGGTAAATCATGAAACAGAGCGGTTTTCCGTACGTTATCCCCATGTTGTTACTTTCCGTGGTGTTCTTCGCGACGCCGCTCGCTGTTTTGATCGTTTTCAGTTTCACCCGGGATGGCGGAGTGACGTTACAGCACTACGCCCACTTCTTCGGCGACGCTTTTAACTTCCGGGTACTGGTTAATACCGCCCGACTGGGGATTGAAACCGTGATAGGCACCACCCTGCTGGGGGTGCCTATCGCCCTGCTTTACTGGCACGGCGGGCGCACGCTGCGCCAGATTTTAATTTTTCTGACCCTTATTCCAATGCTCACCAGCAACGTGGTGCGCACTTTTGCCTGGATCGTCATCCTCGGGCGTCAGGGGCCGATCAGCGAGGCGCTGATGTTCCTTGGGGTGTCCAACATGCCGACCAGCCTGATGTTTACTGAAACCGGTCTGCTGCTGGCAATGTGCCAGATTGATCTGCCGCTGATTATTCTGCCGCTGATCGCCATCCTGTCTCGCACGCCGTATCAGCTGACCGAGGCGGCGCAGGTGTCCGGTGCCGGGCCGTGGCGCGTGCTGGTGACGGTGCTGCTGCCGCTGATGCTGCCTGGCTTGCTGGCGGGCTGGATCTTGGTCTTCGCCAGTACCAGCAGCTCATTTGTTACCCAGGCGGTGATTGGCGGCGCGCGCAATGTCTATGTTCCGCAGCTGATTTATCGCGAAGTCGGCACCCTGTTCGACTGGCCAATGGCCTCTGCTATCGCCGTGGTCCTGCTGGTCTCCACAGGCTGCCTGCTGGTTGCCCTTACCATGATCTCACGCCACCGGAGGCTGAATGGCCATGTCTGAACGTCGCGAAAACCCGCTTCCGGCCCTGCTGTACAAGCTGTTTGTTTATGGCTTCGGTACGCTGTGTGTGATCTATTTGGTGGCGCCGATCGTCATCGCGGTGATGATGTCGTTTACCTCCGGGCAGACGCTGAAATATCCCCCGCAGGGCTTCTCGCTGCGCTGGTATGAGGCGCTGCTTGACCCGGTGCGCTCGGCCACCGAGCAAATTGCCGCCTGGAACTCGTTCAAAATCGCCGCGCTGGCGGTATTCGGCGCCATATTGTTTGCGGTGCCTGCCACCATCGGTATGACGCGCATGAAGCGACGCAGCGTCAGCACCATCGAGCCACTGCTGCTCGCCCCGCTGGTGCTGCCGAGCCTGGTTTATGGCCTGGCGGCGCTGATTGTCGCCAACTTTATCGGCTTCCAGCCTTCGCTGTGGCTGAACGTGGTTGGCCACGTAGTGGTATTTGGCCCGCTGATGTACCGCGCCGCATCGGTGGTGGCGCAGGGCATTAATCCGTCGCTGGCAGAAGCCTCAACCACGATGGGAGCCAGCTGGTTTATGACCCTGCGCCGCGTCACGCTGCCGCTGCTGATGCCCGGCATTATGGCGGGGGCGTTCCTGGTGTTTATCCAGTCACTGGATAACGTCACCGTTTCTCTGTTCCTCGCTGATGCCAGCACCACGGTTCTGCCGCTACGCATGTTCGCGATGATCGAGGAGTCCCTTGACGTACGCGTCGCGGCTATCTCCGGCATTTTGATTGCGATAACCCTGCTCGGCATGCTGGTCGCCCGGCGTGTTCTGGCCCCGCGCCCGCAGGCATCTTAACTTTATCAAAAGAAACACAAGGAATGACTATGAAGACTCATGCGACTCAGACGCCAGGCTATCGTATCGGCGCCCTGCTGGCGGACTTTAAACCGGATTTCGACTTCTCGGCTCCGCTGCCGCTGCCGCTTGAAGAGTTTGAAGAGCGGCTGCGCAAAATCCGCCGCCAGGCGGTGGAAGCCGGGCATGATGCGATTATCGTTCATGCCGGCAGCGTGGGCTGGTTCCACGCCTCGAATCACTATCTGCGCTATATCTGTGACTGGATGCGCGAAGGCGTGCTGATTATCCCGACCGATGCTGACAAAGCGCTGGTGCTGCTCTCCTTCTTCACTCAGTCGGTGCTGCTGCCTCCGGGCGGCGAGCCGCTGCTGGTTGACGAGATTTGGCAGATTGGTCCGATCGGACGTGAATACGCCGACCGCCCGGGTGACTCGGTGATGAAAACTGCCGAGAAGTGCGCGCAGCTGCTGAGCGATCTTGGTCTGGCAAAAGCGCAGATCGGAAAAATCGGCGACCGCACTTCTTTGACCTTCTGGGCTGCCGTGGAGTCGATGCTGCCGGGCAGCAAATTTATTGCCGATAACGCCATCCTCGATCGCCTGCAGAAGGTGCGCTCCCCGCGCGAAATTGAGATGTTCCGCGCCGCCGCGCAGCTGATCGGCATCGGCACACAGGCCGCCTGGCACGTGGCCAAACCGGGCGTTACCGATTACGAAATCTTTGCGGCTTTCACCGCGGCGCAGATGGCGTTTGGCGGCGAAACCGGCGACGGCTACCAGATTGGCATTAACCAGTATGGCACTCACTGCGGCAAACCTTACGGCCATGTGGTGCGCCCGGGCGACCTGATCAACCTGTATATCTCCAACGTCACCTGGCGGGGTTATACTGCGCAGACCGCACGCATGATCGCCGTCGGCGAGATCACCGGGCGCCAGCAGTTGGTGCTGGATGCCTGTACTGCAGGGGTGAAAAATGCCGAGAAGCTGATTAAGCCCGGTGCGCTGATGCGCGATATCAATAACGCCGCTTTTGCGCCAATGATTGAAGCCGGGTTGCTGGCCTCCCCGGAGGCGCGCACCATGCCGTACAACTGGTCGCCAATGCCGGACGGGTCCGCCAGGCGCATCCCGCAGCAGTATGTGCCGGATGCGGATTATGAAGCTCAGGGCCGCAGACTGATGCATGTTTACCCGGCAACGCACGGGCCGCATAACCCGAACCTCGGTCACTCCGTGGGGATGGCGGGGGGGCAGAACAGCTTTAATATCTCCTCGCACAACTACGATCGTCTGGAAGAAGGGATGGTATTTGTGATGCATACCCAGTGGCTGGAGCCGCTGTCAGCAGGCTGTAATATTGGCGATATGTATGTGGTGACCAAAGAGGGCTTTGAAAACCTGAGCCGCCACACCCCGCTGGAAACTCACCGCATTGCCGCCGGAGCCTGAGATGAAAACGATGCCAGGGCATACCTATTTTGACTTTGCCGAGCTGGGGGAGCGCGACCGCTACAAGCTACTGATCGGCACTGTGATCCCGCGCCCTATCGCGCTGGTCACGACGCTGAGCAAGGAAGGCCAGCCCAACGCCGGCCCATTCAGCTTTTTTAACGTGCTGACCCACGATCCGGCGATTGTGGCGATTGGTGTGGAAAACTACGCGGATATGCGCTTTAAGGATACCGCGCCGCGATCAGTTTGATATTAAAACTCTCACGCCTGCCGAGTGGGAAGCGCGCGAACGTCACGATTAAACGCTATTTACCCGTATGGGTCGGGCATGCCCGACCCGCAACAGCTTTGCGCTGGCGATATTTTTCATTTTCACTTCGCACATTATATCGAAATCGCTAAACGACAATGCCCAGTCGTTCAGGGTGTCGTTAAAGTAGTAGTCTGAATGCGCCCGCAGCTTCATTTTTGACAGCCCCAGCGACTCCTGATCGGGGAACCCCTGCTCGGGTATCAATCCCTCCTGAGAAATCGAGTAGTGCAGCACCGGCCGTACCCCGCGCCAGGACTCTTTGACCCGTGCGATGCGCGCATCGTCGGGCTGTATAAACTGATTCTCCTTCACCCAGTGATGGTGGATATCTAACACGATCGGGCAGAGATCTCTGGCCTGCAAAACATCATCCAGCGAGCAGGAAACCTCATCATTTTCCACCGTCAGCATCAGCCTGGCTTCCGGGCTGAGCCGCTCAAAGGCGGCTTTGAACCCGGCAAAACCGGCGCGCCCGTTCATATGGATATTGATCTTGAAATCCTGAAACTCACGGCCATAACCCAGCAATCTGGCGCACAGCGCATGATACTCAATGTCCACCAGCGCCCTGTCCACCACCTCCGGCGTTTCCGAAGCCAGAACCGTATACTGGCCCGGATGAAACGACAGCCTGATATCCGCTTCTTTTGCCAGCGCACCGGCATGCGCGAACAGAGGCAATAAGTCAGACAGCAGGCTTTGGTACGGCTCCTGCGCTTCGGGAACGGTAAACAGCGGCAGCAGATCGCTGCCGATACGCATCATTCTTAACTGATGCGGCAGCTGCGCCAGCTCGCTAAATATGTGCGCCAGCTGCGACAGGTTATGGCTGGCACACGACAGCAGCAGCTCACGGCGCTTGTCCTGATCCAGGCTAAGAAAACGCTTGCGCGTGGGTGATTTAAAAGGGTACGGCTGCTGTAAGTCAGCATTAAGGTATTTGCAGGCAAAGCCTAATTTCATTATTCCTCCCGGTTCGTTTCCTGTAAGTGTATCAACCGATTGGAATTTTGCACGGCAGCCAGGTTATGGCCTCGCAGTTGTGCTGAATCCGCAGCTTTAGCATGGTTAAAACGAGGTAATGACAGAATCTACCTCGTCTGCAGAGGTTATTAGTAAACTGGTGACCCCACGCAGGACAGTGTCAATGGTTAGGTATATAGTCGCTATGCACAATAAATAACCTTTCCTGTTCCTTTCTTAATATCTACATAATTAACGGTGGCTTATGGAAAAGAAACATTTTTTCTCGCAGTTAGCACAATGGCCATTGATTAATTTCGACCACGCTAAGATTGTCGTCGATGGTAAAAAAGGGATGGTGGATTCATGGGCCAACCTTTATGTCTACGATCGCAATGAGAGCGAGGCAAGACTGTTTATTCGCCATGTGGCGGCAGGAACCGATCTGGAATCGCTAACTGACATTTATAACGTCTGGACTAAAGAGTATAGAAAGTCATTAAAGAGCATTCTGAACATCAGAAAATAAACGCGACGGAGGAACAATTCCATGTCTTTTTTAGATGATGCGTTGAAACGCATAAATAAAGCCACGACCACCACAGCGATTTGTCCCATTTGCGGGCATAAGTCGTCCCATGCGGCGAGTAAAATCAGGCAGAATCAAACCTTACTCTGCCCCTCCTGTAAATCGCTTTTTGTCGTACCCCATTAATTCTTAACGACTCCTCTCGCTGCGGCAGCTGCTGAAACTATAACGTCGTCCCATTTCAAAAAACGTTTCTCTACCTCTTTCACCACTGCTCCCCTGCGTCTGTTTCGCCTGAAGAGCAAAATTATGAAAATAAATTTTAAATCGTGGCTGACAAACGTGTTTGCGAACCTAGCCAGCAGATCAAATAAACCCTTGCAGGCAGACGTCTCCCCTGCCAATGACCCTCCCCTGAAGGCGGAAATTTTTTCTGCGCTGCAAATGGAGCTTTACGGGCAAAAGCTCGCCCGCTCACACCGATTGTCACCAAAAACTCAGCCGTACTATTTGCTCAAACGACTGGGCAATAACGAGGCGGTGATTACCCACAACTGCTTTTTACTCAATGACGCAGAGAAGGCCAGCATGGCCCCGGCGGGCGAATGGCTGCTGGATAACTACTATCTGATTGAGGAGCAGATCCGCATGGTGCGCCACCATTTACCCAAGAATTTTGGTAAAGGGTTGCCCGTGCTCTCAGCTCCGCACTCCTGCCCCAGGATCTATGATATCGCCGCCGAAGCGATTGCTCACGGTGACGGGCGCTGGGATGTCGGCAGCTTAACCGGCTATATTATGGCCTATCAGCGGGTTACGCCGCTGACGCTGGGCGAGCTGTGGGCGCTACCCGGTATGCTGCGCCTGGCGCTGATTGAGAACCTGCGCCGCATCAGCAGCGAGGTCGCTCAGGCACAAAAAGAGCGCAACCTGGCAGACTCGTGGGTGAATAAACTGATTGCCTGCGCCGAGGCCACCCCCGCTGACCTGGTGCTGGTGATCGCCGATATGGCCCGCTCGCGCCCGCCGTTGAGCAGTGCTTTCGTCGCCGAGCTGGTGCGCAGGCTGCAGGGGCGCGGCAGTTTACTGGCGCTGCCGCTGACCTGGGCCGAGCAGAGCCTGGCCGAAAGTGGCATGACAACCGATGTCATGATCAACCGCTTCAACCAGCAGCTGGCCACCAGCCAGCTTTCGGTCAGCAACAGCATTGCCGGTTTGCGCCTGCTGAGCGAAACCGACTGGGCAGATTTTTGCGAGTCTGCCAGCCTGGTGGAGCAGCTGCTCAGGCAGGATCCCGCCGCGATTTATCCCCAGATGCATTTTGATACCCGCGACCATTACCGCCATGTGATTGAGCGGCTGGCGCGCAACAGCCGTTTCAGCGAGCTGGACGTCACGCGTCAGGTGCTGGCGCTGTCGCAGGCGGCCAGCGGCGCTTCGCCACCGCAGCATATTGGTCACTATCTGATAGGCGAAGAACGCCAGATGCTGGAAAAAGTGCTGACGGCCAACACCAGCGGAGTCACCCAGCTGCGCCATCGGTTCAATCAGGTGCCGCTGCTCTCCTGGCTCGGTAGCCTCAGCCTGCTGACCATGGCCGTTAGCGCCGCGGTGCTGCAGCGCACTGCCCAGCACGGAATGAGCTGGACGCTATGGCTGCTGGCTCTGCCGCTGGCGCTGGTAATCAGCCAGCTGGTGCTGCAGCTGCTGGGCGAAATGACCACGCGTTTTCGCACCCCGATGCCACTGCCGCGTATGGACTACGCCAGCGGCATCCCGCCTGCCGCCAGTACGCTGATAGCCATTCCCTGCCTGCTGAGCAGCCGTAAATCGATTGACGCGCTGCTCAGCAGCCTTGAGGTCTGCTATCTCGGTAATCCCAGCGCCAACCTCTATTTTGCGCTGCTCAGCGATTTTCACGATTCCCCGTCTGAAAGTACGCCGGAGAATGACGCTTTGCTGCAGTGGGCTAGCGCACAGCTACAAAATCTTAACCGCCGCTACGCGCGTGAAACGCCCCTTTTCTACCTGCTGCACCGCTCCCCCACGTGGAACCCCCAGCAGGGCGTCTGGATGGGCTATGAACGCAAACGCGGCAAGCTGGCGATGCTTAACAGCTGGCTGCGGCAGCCCGGCACGCAGTTCGCCTCTATTACCGGCAATGAAAAAGCGCTACCCGCGCCGATCAAATATGTCATCACGCTGGACAGCGATACGGTGCTGCCGCGCGACACCGCACACAAGCTGGTCGCGACCATGGCCCACCCGCTCAACCATCCGGTTTACGATGCGCAGCAACGCCGGGTGGTGAAAGGCTATGGCATTTTACAGCCGGGGCTGGCGGAAGAGATGCCGCGCCACGGTCAGGGGCGCTACGCGGCGATCTGCAGCAGCGTACCGGGCAACGATCCCTACTCGATGATGTCCTCGGATATTTATCAGGATCTGTTTGGCGAAGGGACGTTTGTCGGTAAAGGGATCTATGATGTGGATGTTTTCGCGCAGGCAACCTGCAACATTGGCCCGGAAAATCTGGTGCTGAGCCATGACCTGCTGGAGGGGTGCTACGCCCGCTCCGGCTTGCTGAGCGAGGTGCTGCTGTATGAGCAGTACCCGGTCAACTACCTGACGGATGTCGCCAGGCGCACGCGCTGGATCCGCGGCGACTGGCAGCTCCTCAACTGGTTGAAGCTGCGCGTGACCCGGGCCGATGGCTCGCGCGAGCCTAACCCTCTCACCACCCTGTCACGCTGGAAGTTATTCGATAATCTCCGCCGCAGCCTGGCAGCTCCGGCATTTCTTACGCTGCTGTTTTGCGCTTTCCTGCTGGTACCTAACCCCCTGTACTGGCTTGCGGTGCTGGCTATCGTGCTGCTGTTGCCCACTGTGCTGGCCGTGGTGCTGGACCTGGTGATGAGCAACCGCCCTCTGTTGAGCCGCGTGTCGGCTGTCCTGAAGGGGACCTGGCTACGGCTGCTGCGCATCGGGCTGAACTTCACCACGCTGCCGCATGAGGCAGGCTACTCCCTGCATGCCATTGCGCTCACCCTCTGGCGGCTGGCAATTACCCGGCGCAACCTCAATCAGTGGGTCAGCGCCGACCATTCGGCTGTCGGCAACCCGGCTTCCCCACTGGCGTTTTACCGCAGCATGTGGCTGAACGTGGTGGCTGGCCTGCTATTGATTCCGTTAAGCGCATTGCAGGCGCCCGCCCTGCTGAGCCTCGCCCTGCCCGTCGGATTACTGTGGTGCCTGGCCCCGCTGCTGCTCTGCTGGCTAAGCCGACCTGCGGAACTTTCTGCCCCCGCGCTGAGCAGCGACCATCAAATGCTGCTGCGCCAGAGCAGCCGCGAAATTTGGGCCTTTTTCGAAACATTTACCTGCGCAGACGACAACTGGCTGCCGCCGGACAATTATCAGGAGCAGCCCCACGCCATGATTGCCCACCGCACCTCGCCGACCAATATCGGCCTGTCGCTGATGGCTAATCTGACCGCAATGGATTTCGGCTATATCCCCGGCACCGAAGTGCTGCGGCGCGTCACCCTGACGCTGGACACCCTGGATAAAATGGAGCACTACCGCGGTCACCTGTTCAACTGGTACGACACCCTGACGCTGCTGCCGCTTAACCCGCGCTATGTCTCCAGCGTCGACAGCGGCAATATGGCCGGTCACCTGTTAACGCTCAGCGCGGGCTTAGGTCAGCTGCGCCATCAGCCGATCATCGATATCGGCCAGATGCTGGCGGGGCTTAAAGATACCCTGGCTATTCTGGAAACCTGCTGGGGGGCTCATGCCCCCACCACGCTGCGGCTGCTGCAAAAGCATCTTGTTGACGCCGCGCAGCTCTCCCCGGCGCTGTTACAGGATGAGCTGAAGAAGATGCGCAAACTGAGCGCTCGCCTTGAGGGAATGAGCCAGCAGGAGAACAGTGAGGTCAGCCGCTGGACGCGGCTGCTGCACGCGCAGCTGACGCGATTCTGCCAGGTCTGGTCATCGCTGCTCGGCTGGCTGCCGCCCGACTGGCGTGCGGCCAGGCTGCCTTCGCTGGCGTGGCTTTCCCAGGCTGATACATTGCAGCCCGATTCTCCCCCCCTTTCGGCCATTGTCCAGGCCCGCATGCAGCTCGCCATCATCAGCGAGCTGGAACTGCGGCTGAACGCGCACGCCAGAATGGACTTTGTCTTCCTGTACAGTGACGTTAACCATCAGCTGAGCGTGGGCTATCACTGCGATAACAGCACGCTGGACCACAGCCATTACGACCTGTTTCCCTCTGAGATCCGCCTGACTACCTTCCTGACGATTGCCACTAACCAGCTGCCGTTGAAAAGCTGGTATGCGCTGGGCCGCCTGTTCACCACTATCGATAACAATACCGCGCTGATGTCCTGGAGCGGGTCGATGTTTGAATATCTGATGCCCAATCTGGTGATGCCAATCTACCCCGGCAGCCTGCTGGCCGCCATGAGCCTGTCGGCGGTGAACGGACAGATAGACTGGGGGAAAAAGCGCGGGGTGCCCTGGGGGATCTCTGAGTCGGGATATTATGCCTTTGACGTGGCGCAAAACTATCAGTATCACGCTTTTGGCGTGCCCGGTTTGGGGCTGAAGCGCGGGCTGGCGGAGGATATGGTTATCGCCCCGTATGCCACCTTCCTGGCGCTGATGGTGTCACCGCAAAAAGCCTGTGAGAATCTGGCGCTGCTGGCTAAAAGCGGCGCGCGCGGCGAATACGGTTTCTATGAGGCGCTGGATTTCACCCCTTCGCGCCAGGCCAGCGGCCAGCGCTTTGCCGTGGTGCGTTCATGGATGGCGCATCACCAGGGGATGGCTTTTCAGGCGATCTCCCACCTGCTGCACAACGCGCCCATGACCGATCGCTTTATGTCGGTTGCCGCATTCCAGTCCGGCCGCCTGCTGCTGCAGGAACGGGTGCCGGATGCCGTTGAGCTGTACAGCCCGCGCCGTCATTTTGAGGCCCAGGCAGGAGCATTACTGCCGGTTCACTATCTGCCGCGAGAATTCAATGATGTTAACAGCCCGCTGCCGGAGGTCCAGCTGCTGTCGAATGCTCACTATCACCTGATGCTGACGCAGGCCGGCGGTGGCTACAGCCGCTGGCGCGATCTGGCGCTGACCCGCTGGCACAGCGACAGCACCTGCGATAACTCGGGGCCGTGCTGCTATATTCGCGATGTGGAGAGCGGTGAGCTGTGGAACACCACCTGGCAGCCGCTGGGCGCGCCAGCCGATCGCTACCGGGCATCGTTTACCGACGCGGGTGTGGTCTTCACCCGTACTCAGGGCACGCTGGAGATCAAAACCCAGATCGTGGTTTCGCCGGAAGACGATATCGAACTGCGCCGCGTCACGCTGCTCAATCGCGGCCGCAAGGCGCGCAGCGTGGAGCTGACCACCTATGCAGAAGTGGTGCTGGCCCCGGCCGCCAGCGATCGGGCACATCCGGCCTTCAGTAACCTTTTTGTGCAGACGGAACTGCTCACGGAGGATGAAGCCATTCTCTGCCAGCGCCGGCCCAGATCCCCGGATGAAGTCACCCCCTGTCTGTTTCATATGATGGTGGTGCATGGCAGAACACAGCAAACCGCCTCCTTCGAAACTGACCGCGCCATCTTCCTTGGCCGCGGCAACGATACCGGCAATGCGGCAATGTCCCATTATAGCGGGCCGCTCAGCAACTCGGCGGGCGCGGTGCTCGACCCGATCATGGCGGTGCGCCAGCCTGTTACCCTGCTGCCGGGCCAGTCGGTAACGGTAGACATTGTTTATGGGGTGACGGAAAGCCGCGCCCTCAGTATTCAACTGCTGGAAAAGTACCGCGACCAGCCGATTGCCGATCGGGTCTTTGAACTGGCCTGGTCGCACAGCCAGATTGCGCTGCGGCAGATCAACGCCAACGAAGATGACGCCAAACTGTTTAACCGCCTCGCCAGTGCCGTGCTGTTCCCCAGCCCCGAGCTACGCGCCGGGGCGGAGATCCTCAGCCGCAACCGTCGTGGGCAAAGCGGTCTGTGGGGCTGGGCAATTTCGGGCGATCTGCCGATTGTGATCCTGAGCGTCACCCGCGCGGAAAACACGCCGCTGATCACTACCTTTGTGCAGGCGCATCAATATCTGCGCATGAAAGGTCTGTCGATGGATTTGGTGATCCTCAATGACGGCCCCGGCGGCTATCAGCAGCTGTTGCAAAACCAGATAATGAGCCTGGTTGCCGCGGGCGCCGAAGCCAGCCTGATTGATAAGTCAGGGGGCATTTTTGTGCGCGACGGCCAGCATCTCTCCCCTGAGGACCGCCTGCTGCTGCTCAGCGTGGCGCGGGTCGTCATCGACGATCGCGCCGGTGGGCTGAAAGAACAGCTTAAATTGCGCATGCAGCCCGTGACGGCGGCCGCGCAGCCGCTGGTTATCCAGATGGATCTGCCTGCTAATCAGCACCTGCAGTGGCAACCTGAAACGGATGACTTGCTGTTCTTCAACGGGCGCGGAGGCTTCTCCCCTGATGGCCGTGAATACCAGATATTGCTTGATGAGCAGGACCCGACCCCTGCGCCATGGTCCAACGTGATCGCCAATGACACTTTCGGCTCGGTAATTTCAGAGGCCGGGCAGGCCTACAGCTGGTTCGAGAACGCACACGAATATCGCCTGACGCCGTGGGAAAATGACCCGGTCAGCGACCGTTCAGGTGAAGCCTTCTATCTGCGTGATGAAGAGAGCGGCCACTTCTGGTCACCCACGGCGCTACCCGCCAGGGGCCAGGGGCTGTACCTGAGCCGCCATGGTTTCGGCTACAGCGTATTTCACCACCGCGAAACCGGGCTGGACAGCGAGCTGACCGTACTGGTCGCCGTTGATGCGCCGGTCAAGCTGGCTATCCTCACGGTGAGCAATAACTCAGGGCGGATCCGCAAAATTTCCGCCACCGGCTACGTAGAATGGACGCTGGGCGAGACGCGCAGCAAATCGGCGATGCATATCATGACGCAGCCCGCTGGCGTTGCCGCCGGGTGCGGCGTGCTGGCCACCAACTTCTACGGCAGTAACGGCTCGGAGCGCACGTCCTTCTTTGCCGTCAGCGGCGTCCACTGCTCCCTGACCGGCGACCGGCGTGCCTTTCTTGGCCGTAATGGCACGCAGCGTGCCCCGGCGGCGCTGACCCAGCACATGCTGTCGGGCACCACCGGCGTGGGGTTAGATCCCTGCGCGGCCGTGCAGTCAGCGACCACGCTGATTGATGGCGACCAGCGCACCTTTATTTTTGTTCTCGGCACCGGGCAAACCCCGGCAGAGGCCGAAGGGCTGATTGCGCGCTTTATCAGTGAAGGCGCGGCACGGCACGAGCTGGAAATCGTCCATCAGCACTGGCACCGCCTGCTCGACAAAATCACCGTGACCACCCCCGACCCGTCGGTGGATCTGCTGGTCAACGGCTGGCTGCTGTACCAAACCCTCTCCAGCCGCATCATGGCGCGCAGCGGCTACTACCAGTCGGGCGGCGCTTACGGCTTCCGCGACCAGCTGCAGGACACGCTGGCGCTGGCGCATGCGGCGCCGGAGCGGCTGCGCCAGCAGATCGTGCTGTGCGCCTCACGCCAGTATCTGGCGGGCGATGTGCAGCACTGGTGGCACCCGCCGCTGGGCAACGGGGTGCGTACCCGCTGCTCTGATGATTATCTCTGGCTGCCGCTGGCCATGTGCCACTACGTGAGCGTGACGGGCGACAGCGCGCTGCTGCAACAGCCCGTCAGCTATATCGAATCGCGCCCGCTGCGGCCGGAAGAGGAGTCAGTTTACCAGCAGCCGACCATCACCCCGCTGGAGGAGACGCTGTGGCAGCACGGCGTGAAGGCAATTCGCCACGGGCTGCGCTTCGGTCCGCACGGCCTGCCGCTGATGGGCGCGGGCGACTGGAATGACGGCATGAATCTGGTCGGTATTGAGGGCAAAGGCGAAAGCGTCTGGCTCGGCTTCTTCCTGTTCACGGTGCTACAGCGCTTCGCCGCGCTGGCGGATCGGATACAGCAGCCCGACGTGGCGCTGCTGTGCCGCGAGCAGGCCGACCTGCTGCAAAAAAATCTCCACGCGTCGGGCTGGGATGGCAAGTGGTATCGCCGCGGCTATTTTGATAACGGTGCGCCCCTCGGCTCCCAGCTCTCTCCCGCCTGCCAGATTGATGCTATAGCCCAGAGCTGGGCGGTGCTGTCGGGCGCAGGCAGCGCGGATCGCTGTGCTCAGGCGATGCGCTCCCTGGATGAGCTGCTGGTCGATGGCGATAACGGCTTAATCAAACTGCTCACTCCGCCGTTCGACGGTCTCGGCCCTAACCCCGGCTATATTCAGGGCTACGTCCCGGGGGTGCGGGAAAATGGTGGGCAGTATACGCACGGCGCTATCTGGGCGGTGATGGCCTTTGCGCAGATGGGCAACAGCGAGCGCGCCTGGCAGCTGTGGTCGATGATTAACCCGGTAAATCACAGCCTGAATGCTGACGCAGTCGCGCGCTATAAGGTCGAGCCTTACGTGATGGCCGCCGACGTCTACAGCGTGGCGCCGCACAACGGGCGCGGCGGCTGGAGCTGGTACACCGGTTCGGCGGGCTGGGCGTACCGCCTGCTGACCGAATCGCTGCTGGGGATAACCCGTGAGGGCGATAAGTTGAGCATCAGGCCGCTGCTGCCCGCCGCCTGGCCTGAAGTGATGATCGCCTATCAGCACGGCAGCAGCCACTACCGCATCACCGTGCGGCGCTGCGACGGGGAGTCTTCACTGAGCCTGGACGGCACGCCGCAGCCGTACGGCGATATTGAGCTGATCGATGACGGGCGCGAACACCGCGTGGATATTCAGTCAGGCGCGCACTCATCGGCAGAAGGCTGATAGCTCAGCGTTCCCGCCACGCCGCCTTTGCCGCCATCTTTCGGATGATGGATACCATCCGTAACGTTCAGCGGCGAGAAATCAAACGGCGAGATGCCGTCGATGCAGGCCACGTTGACGGCACGCTGCTGCGGATTAGAGCGGGGCTGATGAAAGGTGTAAATCCCACAGACGGAGCAGAAATAGTGTGCCACCGATTTGCTGTTGAAGCGGTACTCGGTCAGCTTATCCTCGCCCTGGGTGATGTTAATTTCACTGGCAAACGCCACCACCGCGCCGCGCATGCGGCAAAAAGAACAGTTGCAGCGGCGCACGGTGTTGAAGCCGTCCAGCAGCGTGACGTTAAAGGTGACCGCCCCGCAGTGGCACTGGGCAGACTTAATCTCTGGCATAGCTCTCTCCTGATAAAATTGCCGCATGATTTGCTGAGTTCATGATCCTCAACAAGACTATAGGACACCCGTGTTCACGACAAGAAGGTCAAAGTTATGATGATTTCATTAAAAAATCAGGTTGCGCTGGTGACGGGCGCCAGTTCAGGAATTGGCTATGCCTGCGCAGAGGCGCTGGCGGAAGCCGGGGCCAGCGTGGTGATCAATTACAACAGCCAGGCGCAGCCCGCTGAAGAGCTGGCGGCAAAAATTTGTCAGCAAGGCGGCAAAGCCATTGCCGTCGGCGGCGATGTGTCAAAAGAGGACGACGTCGACAATCTGTTTGCCCGCACCATCGACGCTTTTGGCGCGCTGGATATTCTGGTGGCGAACTCCGGGCTGCAAAAAGACGCGCCGATTGGCGAGATGTCGCTGGCCGACTGGAACAAAGTGCTGGATGTCAACCTGACCGGGCAGTTCCTCTGCGCCCGTGCGGCGCTGCGCCAGTTTCGCCAGCAGGGTGCGCGGCCGGAGGTCAGCCGCGCGCTGGGGAAAATTATCCATATGAGCTCGGTACACCAGGTGATCCCGTGGGCCGGGCATGTGAACTATGCGGCCTCCAAAGGCGGTGTCGACCTGCTGATGCGCTCGCTTGCCCAGGAGATTGGCGCCGAGCGTATACGCGTCAATTCCATCGCGCCCGGCGCCATCGCCACCGCGATCAACAAAGAGAGCACCGAGGGTGACGCGGGGCGCAAGCTGCTGGAGCTGATCCCCTATGGCCGCATTGGCGAAGCGCGGGATATTGGCAACGCGGTCGTCTGGCTGGCCAGCGATCTGTCCGATTACGTGCACGGCACCACGCTGTTTGTCGATGGCGGCATGACGCTTTATCCGGGTTTTCAGGATAACGGGTGATGGGTTCCGGGCCGACCGAAAAAAAGGGTCGGCCCCTACAGGAAGTACCGGGGCACCATTAGGAATGAATGGCGCATCATCAAGGGACTTCGGGCCGACCGAAAAAAAGGGTCGGCCCCTACAGGAAGAACCGGGGCATCATCACGAATGAATGGCGCATCATCTGTTGTAGGGGCCGACCGCTTTTCTGGTCGGCCCGGGATGACCGGGCGCACCCGCTTCCCCCAGCAGCCAGTCAGCAAAATCACGCATCCCCGCGCTTTCCGGGCGCGACTGCAGCCGCGTCAGCCAGTAACCCCCTAAGCTGATAGTGGTGGCAAATGGCTGCACGATTTTACCACTTTGCAGCAGATGGCTGAACATCACCGGCGGCGCCAGCGCAATGCCCGCCCCGGCCTGTGCCGCCTCCAGCATATTCACCGACGAATCAAACACCATAATATGCTGCGCGGGCGAAGGCGCCGGCTCCCCCACTGCCGCAAACCACGTTGTCCACTCATCGCGGCGGAAGGATCGCAGCAGCGTAAAGGTGTTCAAATCGGCAGGCTGCTGGATCTGCTGCGCCAGCTCCGGCGTGCACAGCGGCGCCAGCGGGGCATCGCACAGAAACTGTGACTCCGTACCGTGCCAGGCGCCGTTGCCGTAGCGGATGGCGTAATCCAGCCCCTCAGCCACGCTGTCGACGCGATTGTTGTGGGTGGAGAGCAGCAGATCGATATGCGGATAGCGCAGGCGAAATGCCGCCAGCCGCGGCAACAGATAGCCGGTGGCAAAGGTTCCGACCACGCCAACTTTCACCTTCTCCCTGACGCGGCCGGCAGAAAAACGGTCCAGCGAATCGGCGATGCGATCGAAGGCGTCACTCAGCGTGGGCAGCAGGATCTCCCCTTCTGGCGTTAGCACCAGCCCGCGCGAGATGCGGATAAATAGCTGGCAGTTCAGATGCTGCTCCAGCGCTTTAACCTGCTGGCTGATGGCGGCATGGGTCACATTGAGTTCGATAGCCGCCTTAGTAAAACTTAACTGTCTGGCCGCGGCTTCAAAGGCACGCAGCGAATTTAACGGCAGATAACTGCGGCTCATGGTGCTCTCGTGTAAGATTTTCTATTGTCAGATGCTAAATATAATCGTTTGTCAGATCCGTGCAATCTCTTCAGACTATTCCAGGTCACAAGGAGCAACACTGTTTGCATCAATCAGCCTATGGAACTATTAAGCATGAAAAAAAACCTTCTCCCGATCTTGATTGCTGGCACCCTTTCCAGCTTTTCGCTGTTAGCGGCCCCGCTGAATAACGCGCAGCTCGACCAGATCGTCAATGACACCATCAAACCCTTAATGGCCCAGCAGGCGATCCCCGGCATGGCCGTCGCCGTGGTGTATCAGGGCAAAAGCCATCTCTACAGCTACGGCGAAGCCGACATCGAGGCCAAGCGCCCGGTCACCGCGGATACCCTGTTCGAGCTGGGTTCCGTCAGCAAGACCTTTACCGGTATCGCCGCAGGCGCAGCGATTAACAGCGGTCTGGTGAAGCTCACCGACCCGGCGGTGAAGTACGCGCCGCAGCTCAACACGCCGCAGTGGCAGCACATCACTATGCTAAACCTCGCCACCTACACCGCAGGCGGGCTGCCGCTGCAGGTGCCGGATGCGGTGAGCGACCAGCAGGCGCTGTGGCACTACTATCAGCAGTGGCAGCCTGAATGGCAGCCCGGCACGATGCGCAGCTACTCCAACGCCAGCATCGGGCTGTTTGGTTTACTGGCGGTGAAAAACAGCGGGCTGAGCTTTACCGACTATCTGCACAGCAACGTGCTGCAACCGCTAAAGATGACGCACACCTATATTGATGTGCCTGCGGCGCAGCAGAAAAATTACGCGTGGGGATATCGCGACGGTAAGCCGGTGCGCGTTTCAGCGGGCATGCTGGATGCGGAAGCCTACGGAGTGAAAACCAGCGTGCAGGATATGGCGAAATATCTGCAGGCGAATATCGACCCGGACAGCACGCCCGCCGTGAAGCAGGCAATCCTCACCAGCCAGGCGCGCTATCTGCGCGTGGGCGACGGGTATCAGGGCTTAGGGTGGGAAATCTATCACTGGCCGGTGGATGCCAAAGAAGTGATTGCTGCCAGCGACAATGGGGTGGCGCTCAAGCCGCACGCCGTTGAGGTGTTAACGCCAGCCGGAAAGGCTGAAGCGCAATCCTGGGTGCATAAAACCGGCAGCACCAACGGCTTCGGCAGCTATATTGCCTTTATTCCGCAGCAGAAAGTCGGGATTGTGATGCTGGCAAATAAAAGTTATCCGAACCCGGCAAGAGTGGAAGCGGCGAATAAGATAATCCAGACTCTGACGCAGCATTAACAGAGTTTTATATGCCTTGAGCATCATCGTCAATAGCGGGTCGACCGGAAAAAAGGTGGAGGGTCGACCGAAAAAAAAGGTCGACCCCGACATGACCGATTATTTTTTCTTGTAAGCGACTGCAGTAGCACGCACTTTCTTTTTCTCATTGGCAGAGGTAATGACGTAAATATCCGCCCCCAGTTTTTCCGCTTCTGCCTTGAGTGCCTCTCTTGCATCAATTGTGGAAGATTCATCCGCAACAGAGATATCCCCCACTTTTTCATACTGAAGAGAAACTTTGTCGAAGTCGACTTTCGTCATCAGCTCCGCTGAATAAGCATTAAGTGAGAATAACAGTACCGCAGCAGTAGCCAGCTTAGTCTTAAGCATCATGGTTAAATCCTCAGAGTTATCGAATATTATGTTTTTAATTAGTCGGCTAACAAGCGCAGCCGTGTCCTACCTGAAAAGCGTAGTTCACGGCAGGCGGAAAGCAATAAGGTTGGCATTATCCAGGGATTGCTACCCACTCTACACGTCGGGTCAGGCATGCCTGACCGCTACGAGAGACTCTGCCGCTGCTGCCCTGCCCGCTGCTGCATCTGCTGCGTCGGGCTGCGGCCTATCAGGACATACTGGTAACCCCGGGCATGCCACCAGGCGAGACTCATACCGTGGCGCTTTTCATCCTGCACCGGGGTGAGATTTTGATGCTGCTCGCGGGAAATACACAGCGCCATCGGACCCTCGCTGGCGCGATCCCAGACGATCTGCGCGATTGAAGCGTCGTCATAGCGCAGCAGGCGTATGCTTTTTAGCTCAGCATCGGGTAACGCCAGCTGCTGTGCGCTGAGCCGTAGGCCCATCTCGCGGGCGGTTCTCTCCAGCGAGCGCGCAATCACCGGCGGCGAATTATCGACATCCGCCAGCGTCTGAGTGCTGTACAACGACATATATTGCGCTTCGAGGTCGCGGATCCTGCCGCTTTCGCGGCGCGAGGCGCTCTCCGGACGGGCGAAATAACCGATACCGGAACCGATAAACAGAAAGCTGAGTGAGGCGGCGATCAGCGCGCGGCGGCTGACCTGTCCCCTGTGCTGCGCAGGCGCGGGCGGCGCCCGCACGCAGGTGGACTGCACCAGCTCCTCGGCGACGTCGCGATTGCGCGACAGCACCATACCGTAACGCCACAGGCGCGACAGATGGGCGGCCAGCTGTTGCCGGACTTCACTATGGGTAATTTTCACGCCCTCCGGGCAGCTTGAGGCAGCATACGGCGCAGCGCGGGATCGACGGTAATCCACCCCGGAATATCAAACAGGCCGAAGAAACTAACAGGAAGATCACGCTGGCAGCGGTCAGCCAGTGCAGCGTCAGGGTGAAAGCATCATAGCGCTGACGCGCGCGGGAAGTGGCAATGGCAGACATACAGTAGGTTTCCGTTTGTGGATGTTGATCGGTTAACGCGCCATCGCGACTTTTTATTCGGAAATTTTTAAAAAAAATTTCGCTGTTTCTACGCTTAACCCTGACCCAGTGAAATTTATCGTGAGTAACCCTACTGAGTTAACTCAAATTATAAACACCTTCGGCATCAAACGGCGGCGGGAAAATCGCGACACCGGGTCTGGCCGGAGGAAATTAAATGCCGGGATATGGCACTTAATGATAATTATGCTGACTGAAGCGATTTTCTCAACCGGATAATGAGTCGACCAATTAATGACTTAATTATAAAAGTGGCATGGTTTATTAATTATAGTCAGCGTTATGTAATTAGAGTAACCATCCGTTCAGCTAAAGCCTGCAGATAGCAATCACGATAGCATGCCTATTTAAAATCGAGACATAGCATTGATAATTAACGCTTTTTAAAATTGAGCTGAATAATTGAATTGTTAAATTTAACCCTATTAATCGTGTTTAAACTAAAAGCTGCAAATAATTCTTAACTTTTCATCTAAGTTCGTTAAAATATCGCCTCAATTTTGAAACCTATATAGATATCTCTCACTGCTATGTCTAAATTTAGAAAAACAATTCCCCTGCTTTCTCTGTCTGCTCTGCTGGTATCTACTGCACTGCATGCTGAAACCCCTGCTCCGCAGAAAACCGACGTGCTGTTGATTGGCGGCGGTATCATGAGCGCTTCCTTAGGAACCTGGTTACAGGAACTTCAGCCAGGCTGGAAACAGCTGATGGTAGAGAAGCTGGATGGTGTCGCACTCGAATCATCGAACGGCTGGAACAACGCCGGGACCGGCCACTCTGCGAACATGGAGCTGAACTACACGCCGGAACGTGCTGATGGTTCAATTGATGTCAGCAAAGCGCTGGATATCAACGAACAGTTTATGATCTCGCGCCAGTTCTGGACCGCTCAGGTGAAACGCGGCGTGCTCAACGACCCGCACTCTTTCATCAACTCGACGCCGCATATGAGCTTCGTCTGGGGTGATAAGAACGTGGAGTATCTGACCAAGCGCTACCAGGCACTGCAGCAGACAACCCTGTTCCAGGGCATGAAGTTCTCTACCGACCAGAACCAGATCAAGCAGTGGGCACCGCTGGTGATTGCCGGTCGCGACCCACAGCAGAAAGTGGCCGCCACCTGGACTCCGGTGGGTACCGATGTCAACTACGGCGAGATCACCCGTCAGCTGATCGGCAGCCTGAAGAAAGATAAAAACTTCACCCTTGAAACCTCGACCGAGGCTACCGAATTTAAGCGCAATGCCGACAACTCCTGGCATGTAACGGTTAAAGACGTTAACAGCGGTGAAGAGCACAGCATCGATGCGAAATATGTGTTTATCGGTGCCGGCGGCGGCGCGCTGAAGCTGCTGCAGAAAACCGGTATTCCGGAAGCGGATAACTATGCAGGCTTCCCGGTGGGCGGCTCCTTCCTGGTCACTGAAAACCCGGAAATTACTAAACAGCATCAGGAAAAAGTATACGGTCAGGCTTCAGTGGGCGCACCACCGATGTCCGTTCCACACCTGGATGCCCGCTACCTTGACGGTAAGCGCGTGGTGCTGTTCGGGCCGTTTGCCACCTTCTCTACCAAGTTCCTGAAAAATGGTTCGATCTTCGATCTGCTGGGCACCACCACCACCAGCAACTTCATGCCAATGACGCACGTCGGCCTGGATAACTTTGACCTGGTGAAATACCTGATTGGTCAGGTGATGCTGAATGACGACGACCGCTTCGCCGCGCTGAAAGAGTACTACCCGGACGCGCGTAAAGAGGACTGGAAACTGATCCAGGCAGGTCAGCGCGTGCAGATCATCAAGAAGGATGCCGATAAAGGTGGCGTGCTGAAGCTGGGTACGGAAATTGTGACCGATCAGCAGAAAACCGTCGCGGCCCTGCTGGGCGCTTCACCGGGCGCGTCTACTGCGGCCCCTATCGCGCTCAACGTGATCAAAAAGCTGTTCCCGGAGCAGTTCAACTCCCCTGAGTGGCAGAGCAAAATCCGCACTATCGTGCCGAGCTACGGCCAGCAGCTGAACGGCAACACGCCGCTGACCCAGCAAGTGTGGGATGACACCGCAGCCACCCTGCAGCTGGTGAAGCCGCCGGTGATCAACATGAACGGCGAGCAGAACGCCCCTGCTGCTCCCGCTGAGAAACGCGCAGAGAACCCGCAGCACGATATGGCGCTGTAAGTTCCCCGCCAACTAAAAAGGCCGATCCTGAGGATCGGCCTTTTTTTTGCTGTTCACTCCGCTGAGAGTAATATCAGCCTGGGGTTTTGGTGGTGTCTGGCGCTTCAGCAAATGCAGGCTTGGTTCGGGTAACCGAGTAGGCCACATGTTTCACTTTGCCCGGTACCGTGGTGATCTCCACCGCCGGAATGGTTACGCGCCCTAAGCCGAACAACGTCTGGACGTAGCCGCCCACCTTGTGTTTGCCCGGCTCGACAAACAGCGCACGCTTTTCGCCGCGCTTAAGAATGCCCGCTTCAGTACCATCGATGGTCAGCGTGATGGAGGAGCCATCATCCGCGCGGGTGACGATATGCGAAACATCAATCTGCGTTGGGCCGCTGCTGAACGGTGCTACTGCTGCTGTCCCCTGCGCCGCCGTGACCTTTTCTTCTTTAGCCGGTTCGGCAGGTGCAGTTGGCGTGGCCGTTTCGGCCGGGGTCGGAGCGCTGGCCGTTTCTACTGGCGCCTCAGGTGCGGTCGCTGCCTCAGCTGTCGTCGCCTCAGGGCTGCTTTCGGTGACGGCACCGGGCGCAGTAACAGGCGTAGTCTGCACCGGCTGTTCGGGCTGGGCTGCTGCAGCGGGGGCATCAGCGGTCTGCGTCGCCTGGCTAACGGGCGCCACGGCAGTATTAGATTTAAAGGCAGCGCAACCTGTCAATGTGGTGGCGGCAACAACCGCTGCCAGCGTAAAACGATAAAACATTATGGCGAATTCTCCTCTGCCGAATTTGGCGCGCTGCTATCATAGCGTCACTGCCCGTTTGAATACAGCGTGAGGCGCTTCGGTTTCCTCTGAATTACACTCTCTTTACGCTACTGCTTCAGGAGGATATATGCACGGACCCGACCCCAGCGAGAAACATCCACTCCCTGGCTTTCCCCAGGTCTGCTTTATCAAAAATTGCGTGACCAACCCCAATATCATCATCGGCGACTATACCTACTACGACGATCCTGATGACGCGGAGAACTTCGAGCGCAACGTCCTTTATCACTATCCGTTTATCGGCGATAAGCTGGTTATTGGCAAATTCTGTGCGCTGGCTCGCGGCGTGAAGTTCATTATGAACGGCGCTAACCATAAGACCTCTGGTATATCGACCTTTCCCTTTTTTATTTTCGGCAACGGCTGGGAAAGCGCAGCTCCGCAACCCGGCGACCTGCCTTATAAAGGCGATACCTGCATCGGCAACGATGTCTGGATTGGCTATGACTGCCTGATTATGCCGGGCGTGAGCATCGGCAACGGCGCGATCGTCTCTTCATGCTCCGTAGTGGTTTCCGATGTCCCGGCGTACAGCATAGTGGGCGGTAACCCGGCGCAAGCGATCCGCAAACGCTTTAGTGATGAGGTGATTGCCGAACTGGAAGCGCTAGCCTGGTGGGACTGGCCAGTGGAGAAGATTACTGCCCATCTTGCTGGAATTACGGCGGGTGATATTGCAGCGCTTAAAGGGTAGGCTCAGGCCTGCCTGACCCATTAACAATTATCTGATGTGACACTGTCACTATCCGTGTCACATTTCGCCATTTCATTCTCCCGGATATCAAGCGCCTGCCTGGCTATAGCCTGAGTACTGTTGCGTTTCACCGCTTATTTGCGCATTTGATTTAAGTCGCAAAGCGTTAAAATATTCTGATTACACACGCTTTTTTCTTCCGAACTCTGACTATAAGGTCTTTTGCGTGGCAAAAATCTTCTTACGCAGTGGCAATCTTGATGCTGTGCTCGCTCTGGGGGAGAACGGGCAACCGGTCTATCTCTCCGCTCTGCAACTGCGCGAAACCCTGCGCCTGAGAAAACAGTCTGCGCTGGCCGACTGCCTGGCGATCCCGCAGCCTAACGACGCGGGCGACCGCCTGGACTGGTACTCGCCGGTGAATGGCAAAGTCAGTTCGTGGGCCGCCGCCAGCAACAGCGCACGCAAGGCAGCGCTGAATGACCTGCTCGCCTGCCAGAGCACGCTGGCAGAGATTAGCGACCGCGCCCAGCAGTCCGATAAGCCGAGCCAGAAGCTGTTCGGCGCCCTGCTGAGCAAAGCGTTACAGTTCCCCGACCAGAACTATGTCTACCTGGTGGGCGGCAAGCCGGTGATCACCTTCTGGGGCTTTGTCAGCCTGGATAAAAAATCCCGCCAGGACGCTTTCGACTGCCTGCGCGCAGTGGAAGATGATGAGCCGCAGCTCGGCCTGTCGCGCCTTGCACCCGTCGCGGCAGCCCCTGCACCCGCTGCGGCTGCGGTATCGCCGGTTATTGCTCCGCTGATTACCCCTGAACCCGCCGCCACGCCGCGAGTGATGCCCACTATTCCGCCGTTGGAAATTATTGACGAGCCGGAGGCAATCGCACCTGAGCCGGCCCCGGCGGTCCCCGCTACGCCTGCGGCAAAACCACCGATGAAAGCCTGGCTGCGCTACAGCTGGGTTGTTCCGGCCGTGGTGCTGCTGATTGCCTTTGGCGTGCAGCTGAAAAGCTGTAGTGATAAAGCGCCTGAAGAGGTGAAAGCGCCTGAACCCGCCGCACAGCCCGAGCCTGCCGCACCGGTCGCTCCGGCTGCTGCACCCACTCTGCCACTGGCACCGGCGATTATCGCCCCGGCTGCCGTTACACCCGCTGCGGCCCCGGCAGCAGCGCCCGCGGCTGAACCGGCGGTGGAAGCTGTCGCAGACGCGCGCCCGGTGGCGAAAGACGATCTGGTGCTGCCTGCCGATGCGGTCAAAATTGGCTCGACCAAATTCCTTAACGGTAACTGGCGCGTACTGGTGCAGAAAAATCTGCCGACCGGCACCCCGCCGATGCTGAAATATCAGCTGAAAAATGGCAAAGGGACGGCGCGTATCACCCAGGGCGACGGCGTTAGCTGTAAGGTGGAGGTGTTCGCCGGGCTGATGTCCTCCGGCAACCTGGTGATTAACAGCCGCACGAAAGCGCGATGCAGCGATGGTTCGCGCTATCAGATGCCGGAACTGGTGTGTAAACAGGGCCTGAGCGGGCCTGCCGAGTGCAGCGGCAGCTACAATGCCGACACGGTGCTGCCGATGACCATGAAGCGTGAGAGTAAATAATGATGCTGGCGACGATTGCTGATTTTAAACCCAATATGACGCTGGTCCAGAACAGTGGTATCCAGTTCCTCGACTTTGCGCTGACGCCGGACCTGAACAACGACTGGCCGGGTAAATTTGTCCGCCAGACCGCAAATGGCCCGCTGCTGCGCCTGAACTATCACGCGCCCAGCGCCAAGTACCTGCTGCCGCAGGCGGCGGGCACCCCTGCCGAAGTGGTCAAGCCGGAGTTCAGTTTCCCGCTGGCGCAGTCGCTCAGCCTGCTGTGCGGCCAGTGGCTGCCGCTGCCGTTCTTCCGCTTCAACCCGCCGCGCACCTTTATCGGCGGCCCGGATAACTGGGCGCGCGTCCAGGTTGTGGCGCTGGATAAACCGGATGCCAGCGGCCATACCCACCGCATCGTGCTGGCGTTTGACACCAAAGTCTGGGCCGATGGCGAAGATGAGTCGCTGGCGCTGAATGAAAATGATGTGAAGAACGGTGTCAATTTCGCGCTGGCCCACCGCAGCGACGAGCTGGGCGAGTTCCTTGACCACACCTGGATTGACGGCTGGCTGCGCGAAGTATTTAGCGACAGCGCCTCCACCCTTGAACAGCGCCCGCAGGTCAATATTAAAGCCGCCCTGCGCGAGTTTGAGTACCAGGCGCACTATCTCAACATCCTGCATATGCTCGGCGAGCAGCTGTCAGTGCCGGAGCTGAAAATCAGCGCGGCGACGCTGCAGGAGCCGGCTATTGCCGTGGATCTGATCCTCGACGTCGGTAACTCCCACACCTGCGGCATTATGGTGGAAGATCACGTTGACGATCACCAGGGCCTGAAGCACACCTACGAACTACAGATGCGTAATCTCAGCCATCCCCATGCGCTGTATAACGAACTGTTTGAAAGCCGCGTCGAGTTCGCCCAGGCCAGCTTCGGCAAGCAGAATTTCTCGCTGGAAAGCGGCCGCGATGAGGCGTTTACCTGGCCTTCGATCGTCCGCGTCGGGCGCGAAGCCGGCAATCTGGCGCTGCAGCGCCTCGGCACCGAGGGTGCTACCGGGCTCTCCAGCCCGCGCCGCTACCTGTGGGATGAAGAGAGCTACACGCCGGGCTGGCGCTTCAGCCGTACCCCGGGCAATCAGCAGCAGGAACCGCTGGCGACCGCGCTGCCGCTGACCTACCTGATTAATGATGAAGGCCAGCCGCTGTACAGCATACCGCTGGATGAGCGCCTGCCGGTGTTCTCCCCGCACTACAGCCGCAGCTCGGTGATGAGCCTGATGCTGTCCGAGCTGCTGGCGCAGGCGCTGTTGCAGATGAACAGCCCGATGCAGCGCCAGAAAATGCTGCACAGCAGCGCCCCGCGCCAGCTGCGTAATATCATTCTCACCCTGCCTTCCGCCATGCCGAAGCCGGAGCGTGAGATCTTCCGCCGCCGCATGCTGGAGGCCATTGCGCTGGTGTGGAAAGCCATGGGCTGGCACCCGGCGGATGATGATTTCACCCGCGCCGAGGATAAAGCCAAAAGCAGCGTGCCGGTGCCGGAGGTGCAGATGGAGTGGGATGAAGCCACCTGCGGCCAGATGGTTTATCTCTATAACGAAACCCAGGTCAACTTTGGTGGCCGTGCTGAAGCCTTCTTCGCCAGCATGGTACGCCCCGACCGCGCCCGTGCTGCCGATGAACCGGCGGGCAAGACGCTGCGCATCGCCTCCATCGACATTGGCGGCGGCACCACCGACCTGGCAATTACTCAATATCGCCTCGATGACGGCGTAGGTAATAACGTAAAAATTATGCCGCGCCTGCTGTTCCGCGAGGGCTTTAAGCTGGCGGGCGACGATATCCTGCTCGACGTCATTCAGCTGTACGTACTGCCCGCGCTGCAGGCGGCCTTTAAGCAGGCTGGCATGGTCAACCCTGAAGCGGTCATGACGCGCCTGTTCGGTCATGAAGGCCGCCTTGACGGGCACTCAACCCTGCGCCAGCAGGTGACGCTGCAGCTGTTTATCCCGCTGGGCCAGGCGGTGCTGGAAGCCTATGAAACCTTCGACCCGCTTGACCTGACGGCAGAGATTGACGCCCGCTTTGGTGAGCTGCTGGCGCAGGCGCCGACCAGCAAACTGCTGGACTATATTAACCGCGAGATCCAGCGCGAGCTGCCGGGCGATGCGGCTGCCTTCGATATTCTCGATGTGGCGCTGATTGTGCGCCTCAGCAAGCTGCACGCTGAGTTCCTCTCGCCGCGCATGAACATTACCCACAGCCTGCGTTCAATGTCGGAAGTGGTGGCGGTATACGACTGCGATGTGCTGCTGCTGACCGGCCGCCCTTCACGCTTCCCCGGCGTGCAGGCGCTGTTCCGCCACCTGCAACCGCTGCCGGTGAGCCGCATTGTTTCACTGGACGGCTATCACACCAATGACTGGTATCCGTTCAACAAGCAGGGAAAAATCGAGAACCCGAAATCTACCGCCGCGGTCGGCGCGATGCTGTGCCTGCTGTCGCTGGACCTGCGCCTGGCGAACTTCTGGTTCAAGGCCGGGGACTTCCAGCCGTACTCGACCATTCGCTATCTCGGGATGCTCGACGGCACCGGCGCGCTGACGGCGGATAACGTCTGGTACAGCGATATTGACCTCGACCAGCAGAACTTTAATCTGGAAGTGCGTAGCCGATTCCAGGTGCGCGGCGCGTTAACCTTAGGGTTCCGCCAGCTGGACAATGACCGCTGGCCTGCGTCACCGCTGTATACCCTGACGATTGTCGATTCGCAGCTGGCGCGCAGCGTGGCCGGGGATAAAGTGCTGCGCATTAAGCTGGCGGTCAGCCGCCCGTTTGGCGAGTTCGGGCCGGAGCGTTTTGATATTGCCGATGCGACGCTTGATGACGGCAGCCAGGTGCCGCTTGAACATCTGCGTCTGCGCCTCAACACCCTTGCCAGCAGCGGATCGGGCATGGCGCATTACTGGATTGACAGCGGGAGCGTCTACAAGAAATGAAATCGTTAAATAAGATCCTCACCGCCCAGGCGAACAAAAAACGTGATGCTCTGACGCAGGGTATTGAGCAGGCGCTGGAGTGGCTGGAGGATAACCGCCAGCAGGCGCCGCGCCTGAATATGGAAGCAGATCGCCTGGCGGTCAAACTGCTGCGCCAGCACAACAAGGCCAGCGTACTGGCCCGCAACACGCCGATCAACCCGGCAATTGGCCTGTTCGGTCTGGCGCAGGCGGGCAAGTCTTATCTGATTGGCGCCCTGGCCGCCAGCGACAAGGGCCGCCTGGAGTGCGCATTCGGCAATAGCGTGCTGGATTATGCCGGCCAGCTTAACCCGCAGCAGCACACCAGTAATCTGGTATTACGCTTCAGCGGTCAGCAGCAGAGCAGCGACAGCAGCTGGCCGGTGCAGCTCACTCTGCTCAGTGAAAGCGAGCTGGTTGCGGTGCTGGCGCTCCAGTATGCGCAGCGCGTTAGTGACACTGTCACCTTTGATGAATCGCAGCTTGGCGAGAAAATGCAGAACGTGGCGATGTACCGCCAGCCGGAAGCGGTTGACGGCATCAACCGTCATCAGATGGTGGCACTGTGGGATGCCCTGCATTTCAGCCTGGCGCGCAACAGCGCGCTGGAGAGCCATTTCTGGCCGCAGGCGGTGGAGCTGGCTCCGTTCCTCGGCGTGGACGACCGCGCCCGCCTGTTCTCCCTGTTGTGGGGCGAGGATCGCCAGCTGACGGCACTGTATCGCCAGCTGGCGCACGTGCTGCACCACCTCTCCTGCGTGGGCGACGTTCTGGCACCGCTCAGCGTGCTGGACGAACCCTCTTACAGCCTGCTTAACAGCTCCGGCGTCAGCCAGTTTAATGCCACCGTCGATTTGACGCTGCAGGTGGTACCGCGCCACGGTGGCCGTTCTCTGGCCCCGGTCAGCGTGGCGCTGGCAGAACTGACGCTGCTAAGCCGCGAAGTACTGCTACCGCTCTACAGCGCGCCGCGCGAGGAGCTGTTTAGCGAAGTCGACCTGCTCGATTATCCTGGTTTTGTCAGCCTGCCGGTGCTGCCGGACGACGATCAGCATGCGCTGGCGCTGAGCTTCCTGCAGGCGCGGCGCCCATTCCTGCTGCAGCGTGCGGCGGTACAGCAGGATGTCACTCATCTGCTGGTGTGCAGCGCGTCGGCACACCGTAATGAAACGCGCCACGTTGGCCGCCTGCTCGACTTCTGGGTGAAGCAAACTCAGGGCGAAACCAGCGTGCAGCGCAGCGGCCGCAAGCCTGGGCTGATCTGGGCGATGACGCCGTTTGATCAGCGCATTACCCACGGCCACAACCACGATGCGGCGGTGCAGCGCTACGTGGGCAATCCGGGCGATGCCTGGGGTGCCATGCTGGCGATGGATGAAAAAGGCGTGCAGCGTATGGCCGGGTACCTGGTCAATGAAGTGCGTCGTGACAGCAAGCTGGAGCGCATTACCGCCTGCCGCGCCGAGATCCAGCGCGAGCTGAGTGAAAACCTGCTCGGGCGCTGGTATCAGGCGGCGGAAGGTGAAGATCCGGCCGAGCGCCTGCGCACCGCCGAAACGCTGCTGAAAGCGCTTCAGACCCGCACCGGCGTGCACGGCGAGCTGCTGGAGCGCCTGGTGCCGGTGCGCGATACCCTGCGTCACCTGTTCCTGCAGCGCCAGTATCAGCGCAGTGAGCGAACTGCCGCTGACGAGTACAGCATCTCCGAGGACGATCCGTTTGGCATTGGTATGACTATCGATCTGCTGAGCGATGAGCCGCTGACGGCGGTACAGACCAGCTATCACAGCGCGCCGGTGGTGGATCAGGAAGCCGAATTTGCCCAGAACGTCTATCGCCACTGGATTAATCAGCTACGCCTGCTGCCGGATAACGGCCCGCTGCTGGAGCTGCTTGGCGTGACCAAACCGACGCTGGAGATGCTGACCGAAGAACTGATCACCGCCAGCGTGCGCCAGGAGATTGAAGCGGCGCTGCTGCGCATTCTGGCCGACAGCGATGCGGCGGGCCTGCCCGCTGAGCAGATCGCCGATCGTCAGGTGTCGCGTGCGCTGAGCGTGCTGGGTGATTTCGTCGCCTGGCTGGGGTTCCAGCAGTTGCCGGAAGCGCAGCGCCCGGACAGCCGCATCAATCGCGGGCAGAAGATTTTCGCCAAGCCGGAAGCACAGACGGTTAATCTGGGGCCCGGTCAGCGCCTGACGCGTCTGGCGCTGAAGCCAAATAACCACGCCGCGTTTTATATCTACGACTGGCTGGTGGGGCTGAATGAGATGATAGTGCAGAATGCCGGGTATGCGGCATCGCGCGAAATCAGCGGCGAAGAGCGTGAAAGGCTGGCGAAGATTTTGAGCGTGATCCGCCGTTAATGATTTCGCGTAGGGGTCGACCTTTTTTCTCGGTCGACCCGGGGAAGCTCAATAAACCCGTACGCTAAATGCCCCGCCCGTTTCCTGTTCGGCTTCCTGCATCACCTCAATGATGCCCTGCAGTTCCGCCTGCTGAGGATGCCTGTGCAGATGCCGCAGGGTGATCCTCAACGGCAGCGCCACGCCAGCGGTCAGCACATCCCATAAGGCATCGAGATTACTGCCGAACTCGCTCAACGCAAATCGGGCGGCGAACTGGCGATAAAAGTCGGCGCGATCTTCCACCTGCTGTAAGTCAAAACTCACCAGTTGCATATTAATTTACCTGCTGAAAATGGCGGTAATGGTCGCTCGTCACGTAGATCAGGCCATCGCTCGAGTAGAGCATGCGATCGCTGCCGCGCCGCCCGCACTGATAATTGACGTCGGCTTCGAACCAGCGGCGCCCTGCTTTATCTGGCAGCCCCCCTTCGCGGTTGCTGAAGCGATCGCCGCCGATGGCCCGCCCCGGCAGCACGTTGCACAGGTTACCTTTTGACGGGTCCCAGCCCAGTTTACGCGCCTCACCTTTGCGCAGGTAGTAGTCCGGCAGCCGCTGATGCTGTTGCAGATAGTCCGCCACTCGCTGCTGAGCGGTGAGCGTACTGATATCGTTGGCACCCTGACGCGCAGTCGGAGTGGACTGTGTTGATGAAGTCGGCTGTTTCGCCGGATGATGCAGCCCGGCCGCAGCGGCGGCAATCGCGAAGATCGCGGCAATAAGAAGTTTTTTGTTCATGGGCGCAGTTTAGCAAAGCCAGGATGTGGGGCGTAGAGAAAAGCGTGGCGGGAAAGCCGGCAGCTGCGCTATTCCCGCCAGATTTTGCCGTTATGGCTATTTATTCTCGTACTGCTTCATGTTTTCCGGCGTCACCAGCTCGAATGGGATCCAGTGGTAAGAATCCAGCTTTTCGCCTTTGATCATACGCTGGGCGACATCTACCGAGGCTTTACCCTGGCCAACAGCGTCCTGAAATACGGTGACCTGCATCTTGCCGCTGGCCAGCGCTTTCAGACCATCCGGCGTGGCATCAATGCCGCCAACCAGCACTTTATTCTGTTTAATGCCTGACTGCTGCAGCGCCATCGCAGCGCCAATCGCCATTTCATCATTGTTGGCGGCGACGATATCAATCTCTTCGCCGTTGCTCAGCCAGCTGAGCATCAGGTCCATGCCCTCGCTACGCGAATAGTTCGCCGTCTGCTTCTGCACAACTTTCATTTTCGGGTACTTCGCGACCACCTGCTCAACGTCTTTGGTGCGCTGCAGTGCCCCGGCATCGGTCAGGTTACCGATCATAATGCCAACTTTGCCCTGATAGTTGGCGAGTTTTGCCAGCTGTTCCATCTGCAAAGTACCCGACTGCTTCTCATCGGAGCCGACAAACACCACGCCCGGTGGCAGTTTCGGGTCGCCCGGCGTACGGTTAACATAGACCAGCGGGATTTTAGCCTGGGTAACCAGCCGGGTCATAATGGGAGTTCCGGCTGAATTGACCGGATCAACAATGATCGCATCCACCCCGGCGCTGATAAAACTCTGCACCTGGTCGGTCTGGCGCCCGACATCGCCACGCGCGTCCTCAAACTGCACCTTGATGCCGCGCTCTTTGGCCTCTTTATCAATCGCCTGGCGGATAATGGTAAGGAAGTTCTGGTCGAAATAGGCCATCGACACGCCAATGGTTTCGGCCAGTGAGGAAGCGGAGCAGCTTAACGCGGCCACCAGCAGCATTTTTTTAAAATGTTTCATTATTATTCTCCAGAGGCAAGGGTGACTGCGGTGGATAAAATGAAACATCACAACCGCATTTGGAGGTTAATGAAATGAACGGTTTGAATGCAATCTGATTTTAACGATTCCGTAACATCCATCACGCTTTGCCGTGATAGGCCAGCTCCATCAACAGCATAAACAGCGGCGTGGTCAGCGCGGAAAACAGCGTGGTGAGCAGCATGCTGGTTGCCGCCGGGCCGGTCAGCGCGTTGAACTGCTGCGACATCAGGTAGACATTGACCCCGACCGACATCGAAGCCAGCAGCACCACCACTTTGCTCTCCAGCGGCGGCAGCCCGATCGCCCATGCCAGCCCCCAGACTACCAGCGGCTGGACAATCAGCTTGATGGTGCTTAGCGCGTAGCTGATGGCCAGCCCTTCTTTGATGCGGTAGCCGGCCAGGCTCATCCCCAGCGCGACCAGCGCCAGCGGCACGGCGATCTGGCCGAGCATAGTGACAGGCTGGTCAACCATTTGCGGCAGCGGCAGCCCGCTCAGGCTAAACGCGGTGCCGGAAAGGATGCCGATAATCAGCGGATTTTTAAGCACGCTTTTCGCGGTATTACCAAAGCCTTTGAGATTCAGCGCGCCGTGTTTAAACCACTCTACCGAAACCGTTGCCAGCGTCCACAGGATCAGGCCGTTGAACACCAGCACCAGCGCAACCGATGGGATAGCCGCATCCCCCAGCATGACGCGGGCAATGGGCAAGCCGAGCAGCACATTATTGGAAAAAATTCCGCCCAGCGCGAATACTGAACCGGCAATACCATCAAGCTTAAACAGGCGTGAAGCAACTACCCTACCCAGTGCGAACACCAGCAGGCAGCCGCCGAAAAAGGCAATCAGCAGGCGGCCATCAACCGGCGGGCCCTTACTGAAGTCGCACATCAGGCGGAACAGCATCGCCGGAAGCGCGACGCGAAACACCAGGCGGTTAATTGCTTCGGTAATGCTTTCCGGCCAGTGACGCCAGCGCACCAGCAGCCAGCCCAGTGCAATCAGGACAAACAGCGGCATGGCAATCAGCATCTGGTGTAGCAGCGTGGCTATCAGCGGCATGAAAACTCCGTCTCGCGGCCGGAAGCATCCGGCCGAAGTGGTTCAGGATTAGATCAGATGAGCGATACGCAGTTCAGCTTTCAGATAGGCGTAATAAACCGGCGCAGCCACCACGCCAGCCAGCCCAAAAGCGGATTCAAACACCAGCATCGCCAGCAGGATCTCCCAGGTCTTGGCGCTGATGCGGCTGCCAAAGATGCGCGCATTAATGAAGTATTCCAGCTTGTGGATCAGGATCAGGTAAATCAGAGCGATCAGCGCCGCTTCCAGCGAAATCGAGAGACCGATCAGCACAATCACCGTGTTGGAAATCAGGTTACCAATAATCGGCAGCAGCCCGGCAATAAAGGTCAGCACTACCACGGTTTTGGCAAACGGGAAATGCAGCCCGAACAGCGGCAGGATGCCAAACAGGAAACCGCAGGTCAGCACGGTATTCACCAGCGAGACTTTGATCTGCGCAAACACCACGTTGTGGAAGGCGGCAGCCAGCGTAGTCAGGCGGTCAAGCATCGCCTGCTTCAGCGGCGCTTCCGGGCGCTGGCCGCTACTGTTACGCAGCGAGATAATCGCCCCCAGCAGCATGCCGATCAGCATGGTGGCAAAGGTATGCGCCGCCGTGCGGCCAAAGGTCTGCACCACCACCAGATGCTCACGCAGCCAGGTGACGACCTGATTTTGCAGCTCGTCGATGTCCGAGGGCAGATAGCGCACGATCACTGGGGACAGCGTGCGCTGGGCATCTTCAAGCAGTTTGGTGGCGGTAGCGTGGAAAGCGGCGGGGTTCTGGAAATCGTGCAGCAGGAAGCCAATCAGTTTGGTGATGCCGGTCACCAGCGCGAGGATAACCACCACGCTGAGGAACAGGATGCTGATCCAGCGGGCTATCTGCCCTTTCACCAGCCGCTCAACCAGCGGAGTCAGGGCCAGGATAGTTTCATAGACGATAAACCCGGCGAGAAAACAGGGCAGTAAACGCAGGGGGAAGATGGCGAACAGCGCGATAAAAATCAGGCCATAACTGGCGGCCTGACAGAGCTGCGACCGATTAACATTCCGTATTTCCATGACAAGTCCTGTCTTAAAGGAAAAAAATGAAGCGAATTCAGACAGTATACTATGCCATACCAGGATTTGGCTGAACTAAGCGCGGGTTTAGGACTGATGTTGCAGCAGATCCTGATACCAGCGCGCGGCGACGTCGGGATGGGAGCGAAGTCGCCCTTTCAGATAGTTCCAGCCAACGTCGCGCAATAGCGGGTTGTCGGGATCGCTGGCCGGGCCCTGAGCCAGGCTGGCAATATTTTCGGGCAGCGTGAATACCGGCACTACGGCATCCAGCTGAGCACCGAGAAAGAAGGCGATCGACAGCTGGTCTTGATTGGCTGGCGGCGCCACCACACGGTGAACCGTAGCGCGCAGATAGCCGTTGCTGGCCAGCTCCAACAGCTCTCCAATGTTGACCACAAACGCCCTTTCCAGCGGAATTGCGTCGATCCACTGCCCGGGGGCAACTTCCACCTGAAGCCCGCGCTGACGGTCCTGCAACAGAAAGCTGAGGAAGCCGGAATCTTTGTGTGCACCCACCCCTTGATCCGAGGTGTTCTCTGTCCGTCCGGGATAGCGGATAAGCTTGATATGTTCGTTGGGCTACTGGTATTCACAGTGGGCGCAGAGCTGGGCAGCTTACGGCAATATGTACACCGCGCTGATGGTGATGGCGCTGCTTTTTTCTTCGCTGATTGCCCTACTGTTTGCCGTCCGTGACCGTGCGCTGGCATGGCAGCGTGGCGCGGTGAAATGGTAGAGATAACAGGGCCGACCTTCTTACCATCGGCCCAATCTGTCAGGCATGTGCAGCAATCTGCACCTGGCGGCGCCATGCACCCGGCGACTGGCCGAACTGGCGCTTGAAGCTGCGGTTAAAGGACTGCTGGGAGTCAAAACCAAAACTGATCGCCACATCCAGAATCGGCTCACCGCCCCGTGCGAGGCGTTCAGCGGATTTTTTCAGACGGCGTTCACGGATATATTCACCAAGGGCATAGCCTGTATGCTGTTTGAACATGCGCTGCAGGTGCCATTTCGAGTAGCCGGCGCGCGTGGCCACGGTGTCTAAATCCATCTTCCCTTCAATGTGAGTGTCGATCCACTTAACCAGATCGCTAATAAAATCATCATGGCTCATCGGTGTTCCCCTGATTCTGTTTTTTGACGCGGTTTTTTTATCGACCTTTGCGTTGCCTTGACCTGTCTCACTGCCAGGTGTAAAAGGTAACTTTGACGAATGCACTTAATAAAGTTAAGACAGGAACGGCTATAATGCAAGTTTTATTGTTGCATTAAATTTAGGAATAAGTGCGATCTGGCAGAAGTCAGGGGCGACCAGCAAACGGGTCACCCCAACGGGATTCGGGAAGGATGAGTCAGGGAGTTAAATCAGGAGGCGCAGCGCTGCGGTTCTGGTTCGCTCACTTCGCTGCGTTGCAGAATGTCATGCAGAGCATCGGCTACGGTGCGTTTAGCCAGCACGTCCAGCGAGGCCTGTTCAGCCTCTTTCGCCAGCTGTTTAAAGTACCAGCAGGCATTGGCGCTTACGACACAGCATGGCTCCACTTCCGGGCGCCCCGCCATCAGCGGCTTATCTTCAATCACCGAAGTGTAGATATCACACAGGGTGATCTCTTCTGCCGGGCGGCCCAGGCGCGTGGTGCCACAGCGCCCCAGCGTAGAGACAATAATACCGTCGCGGGTCAGCGGCACCATCATTTTGCGCACAAAACTCGGGTTGGCCTTAAGACCATCAGCCAGAATTTTGCTGGTGCAGCGAAGCCCTTCGCGATCCGCCTTAGCAATGCATAACACCATCTGCAGGGCGGTAGGAAAACGAATATCAAGCATGATGTGATCCTTGCTTTTTGCTGTTCATCTGCGGATGAATAACGGTAATAAAAGCATTAAAAATCAGTCAAATATAAAAACACTATTTCGATAATATAACAAACATTGTTGCATTTTTGAAGCCACCCACTAAGCGATATGGGCTATTGGCGATATCATGATGATTTACGGGGGCTTTATTACCAGGCACCCGCAAGTGCCTTAAGTCTGCTCAGGCTTTTTTAGCGCCGTCCTGCAAATAGCGATACACCACCGACAGGTCTTTATCCCCGTAACCGGCATCCACCGCGCCCTGCCACTGGGTGGCAATCGCCTTGAGGCCCGGCAGCGGCTGGTTTCCAGCAGCATCAAGCGCCAGGCGAGCATCCTTTAACGCCCACGTCAGCTGCATTTGCGCCGGGTACTCCCCTTCTGCAATCATCGCCAGCTTGCCCTTAACGTAGGGCGCAGCCAGCGGGCCGCCATCCAGCACCTGCCAGAAATCGTCCGGCGAGAAACCTAACTGCTCGGCCAGACGCGTACTTTCTGCCAGCCCCTGCACCATAGACACCAGCCAGGCGTTAGCCACCAGCTTCATTCTGGAACCGGCTCCTGCTTCACCCAGCCATTTCGCCCCTTTCGAAATTGCAGCAAACACCGGTTCAACTGCGGCAGCGCGCCCACGATCGCCGCTGGCGAGCACCAGAATTTGTCCCTGCTCTGCCGGAGCTTTAGTCCCGGAAACCGGGGCATCGACCGGGACCACATCCGGACGCTGCGCCTGGATGTTTTGCAGCAGTTGTTCCGTTGCCTCAATGCCGATAGTGCCCATCTGACACAGCACCGCGCCATTTTTCAGCGCCGGCAGGATAAGTTCGCAGGCCGCCAGCGTAGTGGCGCCGTCGGACAGCATCACCAGCACCACGTCCGCATTGGCCACCGCTTCCTGCGGGCTGTCGCACAGTGTTAGCCCGGCGGACTCGAGATCTTCTCCGCGCGAGCGCGTGCGGTTCCAGGCACTGACGCTGAAAGAATTTTTTAACAGGTTGGCAGCGAAGGCATGGCCCATGGCACCCAGACCGAGTACCGCAACCGTTGGCAGTTGATTCATAGCGTGATCCCTTGTTTTTTAACGATTCAGATAGATTCAGGCACGCCTTAGCCCGACAAGTTCAATCGGTAATGCGTTTTAGGGCCGCAGCGCTCTGTTCATCATCAGGGATATACACCAGCAGGCGATCCCCGTTGCGCGGTGCGGACCACCAGTTATTCTGGCGCAGGGTGATGATGCCGACTTCAGGGTGATAGAAGCGTTTAACGTGGTTGTCGATGGCGCGGATCGTCAAGATGCTCTCCCATCTGGGTGCGAAACAGCGCCACCATATGCGGCATCAGCTGTTCCTGATCGGCCACCGCCTGCCGCCACTGCGGATGGGTGAATGCCAGCAGAATACAGTTGCGATCCTCCGGGGGAATAGTCTCCAGGTCGACATTCATCAGGCGGCACCACGCCGGGTTGTATCCGAGAATATCGAAGCGCGGCGTCTGGATATTGGCCGGCAGCGGATTAAGGCTGTCGAGCAGGATCTGCCCGTGCGCCGACACTTTGGCACAGGCTTTGGCCGCTGCCATCACCGGGGTGGGATGGCCCGCCAGCCGAAACAGGTGTTGCGTTTCCGCTTCGTTACACTGTAACGCTGTCGCAATCGAAGCCAGCGTTTTTGGCGATGCTTTAATCTTGCGCCCTGGTCCAGCCAGGTGTACCAGGTCACGCCAACATCCGCCACCTTACATGCAACCCCGATCCAGCTGGAGCTGATTGTCGCCATTTACGGTATCGCCTTCGCCGTCAGCCTGGCGATGGGCAGCCGCCTGGGGGATAACTTCGGCCGCCGCCGCATTTTCAGCATCGGCGTGCTGCTGTTTGGCATCGCCTCCCTGCTGTGCGGTATCACCCCCGGCGTCTGGACGCTGCTGCTGGCGCGTGCCTTACAGGGCGTTGGCGCGGCGCTGGTGGTGCCACAGATCCTCGCCACGCTGCATGTCTCGCTACACGGTCGTGAACATTCGCGGGCGCTGGGCCTGTACGGTGGTATCGGTGGAATGGCGTTTATTATCGGCCAGGTACTGGGCGGTTTCCTGATTAATGCTAATCCCGGCGGCTACGGCTGGCGCAGCGTGTTCCTGATTAATATCCCGCTCTGCCTGCTGGTCCTGCTGCTGGCGCCGCGCACCATTCCGGAAACGAAAAAGCAGCAGCGCGTCCCCATCGACTGGGCAGGAACCTTTTATCTCGCCGGAGCCATTGGCTGCCTGCTGGTTGCACTGGCGTTAGGGCCGCTGTTCCACTGGTCGTGGCCGTGCATCGCCCTGCTCGCCGCCTTTCCACTGCTGCTTAAGCGCCTGTGGCAGGTGGAAAAACGCATCGAGCAACAGGGCGGTGCCCCTCTGTTACCGCCCTCGCTGATGCAGCTGCACGGCGTGCGCTTCGGTCTGTCGATCGCCGTGCTGTTCTTCTCCTGCTGGAGTGGCTTTATGTTTGTCGTGGCGCTGACGCTGCAGTCGGGCCTCGGCATGAGCGCCTTCCAGTCGGGCAATGCTTTTATTGCGCTGGGCGTGGCCTACTTTATCGGCTCGCTGCTGTCCGCCCGCGTGGTGGAACGCATAGGTAAACTGCCGACGCTGCTGACCGGCTGCGCGATCCAGATGGCCGGGCTGATCGGGCTGATGATCACCTTCAACAGCAGCTGGCAGCAGATGGGCATACTGAGCCTGGCGCCGGCAACGGCGCTGATTGGCTTTGGGCAGTCGTTTATCGTCAGCTGCTTTTTCCGTATTGGTCTGGCGGAAGTGCCGAAAGACCACGCTGGCTCAGGCAGTGCGATGCTCTCCACGGTACAGCAGGCGGCATTTGGCCTGGGTCCGATGGTACTGGGAACGGTGTTCAGCCAGATGCTGCAACCTCACGGCAACTACCTGCATGCGGTACTGGCTGCACTGGGTGCCGAGTGGCTGATTATGCTGGCTCTGGTGGTGCGGGCGCTGATGTCCCGGCGCAGGATGGCGGTTCAGGCGGGGTAATTTGCCCGCGCTAAAGGGTCAGGCGCGCCTGACCCATCATCTTTACAACAGTTTCCGAATATCCTGGCGAAGATGCACCGTCACCGACGGCTGGCTAAGCACGCAAAACACCGTCACTAACAGCATCACCAGCGTGGCGATCAACAGCAGGCGAACGTTTAGCATAGGATGACCTGGGCCTCGACGCGCTGAGTGGGTGTAAAGCGCAGGCGGTTGCCGCTCATGGTCCAGACTTCAATAAGTTGTGGAGATGTGCGGATCATCGCCAGTTTGACCAACCCGCCAAACTGACGCAGCTGATGGTTAAGGGTTAACTGTTTTGCCTGAATAGTCATGATTTACCCTCGGTGGGTTAGGTATCACTGCGTGAAATGTAAATTTAATTTTCTACGCGAAATATTACCAGGCAGTCCGCTGACGGGGAATGACGTGGATCAATAATTAGTTGCGGTGATTGATTGATGGGGCGTTCTGGCAGGCCAGTAAACTGACCTGCCGTGTGACTGAAAGTCAGAAAATTGAGCGACCGATGCGCTCGGAGAGTAATTCCAGCATCGCCGTTCCGGCCAGCGAGTTGCCCTGGCTGTCCAGCTCTGGCGACCAGACGGCGATGCTCATTTCGCCCGGCACTATCGCGATAATCCCACCGCCGACGCCCGATTTCCCCGGCATTCCGACGCGCCAGGCAAACTCCCCCGCTCCGTCATACATCCCGCTGGTCACCATCAGCGCATTTATCTGGCGGGTCTGTTTCGGCGTGAGCAGCGCCTCCCCCTGCCCCAATCCGCGCCCGTGATTGGCCAGATAGAGGAAGCAGCGCGCCAGCTCAACGCAGCTCAGGGTCATGGAGCAGTAGTGGAAATAGGTTTGCAGCACGGTGGGTACGTCGTTGGCAAAATTATTAAACGACTTCATCAGCCAGGCAATGGCCGCGTTGCGCGCCGAATGCTCATATTCAGAGCGTGCCACATGGCGGTCATAGCTGATTTCCGCTTCCTGCGTCAGGCTGCGCACCACTTCCAGCATGCGCTGACGCGGGGCGGTCAGGCGCGTTTCCAGCATATCGCACACCACCAACGCCCCGGCATTGATAAACGGGTTGCGCGGTTTGCCCTGCTCCAGCTCCAGCTGCAGCAGCGAATTAAACGGCTGGCCGGAGGGTTCTTTGCCCACGCGCTGCCAGATTTCGCTGTCCTGATAGCGCGTCAGGGCCAGCGTCAGCGACAGAACTTTAGAGATCGACTGGATGGAGAAACGCTCCTGCGCGTCACCGGCCTGATAAACCGTGCCGTCCAGCATGCAGACGGCAATGCCAAGCCGATCGGCAGGCACCTCTGCCAGTGCCGGAATATAGCTGGCGACCTTGCCCTGGCCAATTAACGGCCGCACCTGCTGCACAATGTCTGCCAGTAACTCATTATTCAGAACGCTTTCCACTGCCCTTCCCCTGCTGTCGCCTTTACGGGCGGAATTATCGCGCGATTTTGCCGCCTGACGGCACGCAGGTCAAATATCCGCAGGCGAAAAAAAATTGCTTCTGGATCACATTGTTCGAACAATTTGCTTTACAATTATTTTGAATTTTCTATTTCATCTGACGACTAAATAAAAGACAATATCCCGACTTGTTCTGTGGCCCGGCGTTACGGGTAATCTTTCCTCAACCACAGCGTTAATCTCAATGCAATCAACTACTGTTTCCCGCAAGACCGCATGGCTGCGCGTGGTGATGCTCGCCATTGCTGCGTTTATTTTTAACACTACTGAATTTGTGCCGGTGGGGCTGCTGTCGGACATTGGCGCCAGTTTTTCTATGCAAACGGCGCAGGTCGGGCTGATGCTGACCATCTACGCCTGGGTAGTTGCCCTGATGTCGCTGCCAATGATGCTGCTGACGCGTAATGTCGAGCGCCGCCTGCTGTTGATTGTGATTTTTGTGCTATTTGTTGCCAGTCACGGGCTCTCTGCCATTGCCTGGGATTTCAATACGCTGGTGATCTCACGTATCGGCATCGCCTTCTCGCACGCCATTTTCTGGTCGATCACCGCGTCGCTGGCGATCCGCGTGGCGCCGCCGGGCAAGAAAACTCAGGCGCTGAGCATGCTGGCAACCGGCACCGCGCTGGCGATGGTGCTCGGCCTGCCCATTGGCCGCATGATTGGTCAGCTGCTGGGCTGGCGCATTACCTTTGCGGTGATTGGTGCGGTAGCGCTGGTCACCATGCTGCTACTGATGAAGCTGCTGCCTAAGCTGCCAAGTGAACATACCGGGTCGCTGAAAAGCGTGCCGATGCTGTTCCGCCGCCCGGCGCTGGTTTCGCTGTATATCCTGATTGCGGTCACGGTGACGGCGCACTACACCGCTTACAGCTATATCGAACCGTTTATTCAGGGCGTCGCCGCGCTGAGCGCCGGGTTTACCACCTTCCTGCTGCTGATTTTTGGCGCGGCGGGCATTGTCGGCAGCGTGCTGTTCAGCATGTTTGGCAATAAATATCCGGCGACTTTCCTGCTGGGTGCCATCGCGTTAATTACGCTGTGCATGCTGTCGCTCTATCTTGCGGCGACGCATATGCTGGCGATCTCCACCCTGTGTATTATCTGGGGCATGGCGATGATGATTATCGGGCTGGCGGTGCAGGTACGCGTACTGGCGCTGGCACCGGATGCCACCGACGTGGCGATGTCGCTGCTGTCAGGGATTTACAATATCGGTATCGGCGGCGGTGCGCTGCTGGGTAACCAGGTGAGTCTGCATCTGAATATGGCCAGCGTAGGCTATGTGGGTGGCGCGATTGGCCTGGTATCACTGCTGTGGTGTGCATGGAGTATGAAGCGTTATCCGCAGCTGCGGTTGAATGGGTAGCAACTCGTCAATGTATTGTTGGGTGCAGGCACGGCCTGCCAATAAATCGTAGGGGTCAGGCATGCCTGACCCTTTTTTTTACGCCAGATAAAACACGGATAGCAACTCTGCGCTGACGGGGCTGTGGTCGGCATTGGACGGCATCAGTTCACTCATCGACTGCCACCAGCGCTGGCACACCTCGGTTTGTGCCACCGCGTTCCAGCGCTCCTCCGACTCTATCTCCACCGTGGCAAACAGCAGGTTGCGCGGTGCATCCAGAAAAATACTGTAGTGATGCGCACCGTGCGCCTTCAGCGTCTGCGCCAGCTCTGGCCAGATGGGGTTATGCCGCTGCTGATACTCCCGGTGCTTATCCGGGTGTACCTGCATGACAAAGGCTTTACGCAACATGGTTATGCTTCGCTTCCAGCGCTGCGCGCCAGGGTTTCACACCAAAGCGTTCGCCCAGTGCCACCAGTTCTTCAGTGGTAATACTCTGCTTCATCCCGCCCATCGACAGCACTTTAACCACCACTTCGGATGACTTCTCGGCGGTATCGATCAGGCCAAAGGTCTCATCAAGGGTTGGCCCCGCGCCGAAAATGCCGTGGAAAGGCCACATCACCAGCGTATGTGACTCCATCTTTTTGGCGGTAGCCGTACCGATACCGTCGGTGCCCGGCACCATCCACGGCACAATGCCGACGCCGTCCGGGAACACCACCAGACATTCGGTACTGCCTTCCCACAGCAGGCGGGTAAAGCTGGCGGAGTCGAGATCGACGACGTAGCTCAGCGCCATAAAATGAGTAGCGTGACAGTGCATTATCACGCGGTCGGCGCCGTGAGTGACGGTTTTGCGCACGCTGTGCGACTGGAAGTGGGAAGCCAGCTCAGAGGTCGGCACGCCACCGTTGCTCAGGCCCCAGTGAATGGTAAAGGCCCGGCCGTCGGCGCTGACGCGCAGCAGCACCAGGCAGTCTGCCGGGTCGAGCTGCACATTGCGGAAAAACTTGCCGGAGCCGGTGACGAGGAACCAGTCATTCGCCAGCTGAGGCGCGGGCTGGCTCAGTTCCAGGGTGCGTGGCTCGCGGTAAAAATCAGCGGCAAAGGGCTGCACTTCTTCATCCAGCAGGCGCAGCGACACGTTGCCGCCGTTGCGTTCATCCCAGCCCTTCAGCCACATATCGGTGGTGGCTTTCACCATGCCCTGGACAAACCAGGAGTTGAGAATCTGTTGCATCTGTTTACCCTTAACGTTGGCTGAGAATCTGTTGTTCGTAATGGCGCACATCGCCTAACCAGCTGGCCCCGGCGGGCACATCGTGACGCAGGCACCACGCTTCCCATACCGCCTGCCACGGCAGGGATTTCTGCTCCTCCAGCAGCGCCAGTCGTGCCGTGTAGTCCCCGCTGTTTTCCAGCTTTTTCAGCGTTTCTACCGGCTCCAGTAGCGCACGCAGCAGCGCTTTTTTCGCATTACGCGTGCCGATGACCCAGGCGGCAATACGGTTGATGGAAGCATCAAAGAAGTCGAGGCCGATATGCACCTTATCGAACAGCTGCTGACGCACGATTTCGCTGGCGATTGCCTGAGTTTCATCATCCAGCAGTACCACATGGTCGCTGTCCCAGCGCACCGGGCGGCTGACGTGCAGCAGCAGGCGCGGCACGTACAGCATGGCGGTAGAAATTTTGTCGGAGATCACTTCGGTCGGATGGAAGTGCCCGGCGTCGAGCGTCAGCGCGGTCTGGCGGCTGGCGGCATAGCCGAGGCAGAATTCGTTGGAACCGACGGTGTAGCTCTCCGCCCCGATGCCGAACAGCTTGCTTTCCACGGCGTCAATATGGTGCGCCGGGTCGAGCTTCTCGCTGATGATGGCATCCAGCGAATTCATCAGGCGCTGGCGCGGTGCCAGGCGGTCCACGGTGAGATCTTTCATGCCGTCCGGCACCCAGATGTTCATCACCGACGGCGTGCCCAGCTGCGCACCGAAATAGGCCGAGACTTTGCGGCTGGCCTGGCAGTGTTCGATCCAGAACTGGCGGATCTCCTCGTTACCGTGGGCCAGGGTAAACCCCTCGGCGCTCAGCTCGTGCGAGAAGCAGCTCGGGTTAAAATCCAGCCCTAAACCGCGCTGCTTCGCCCAGTCGACCCAGCCGGCAAAGTGCTGCGGCTTAATTTCATTGCGTGCCACCGGCTGCTCACTTTCCAGATAAATAGCATGCAGGTTGAGGCGTTTCGGGCCAGGGATCAGCGCCATCGCCCGATCGAGGTCCGAACGCAGCTCTTCGACATTGCGCGCACGTCCCGGATAGTTACCGGTTGCCTGGATACCGCCGGTCAACGCGCCCTGCGGGTTTTCGAAGCCGCGCACGTCATCCCCCTGCCAGCAGTGCATGGAAACCGGCAGCTGATCCAGCTGCTTCAGTGCGGCTTCCACATCGACGCCGATATCGGCAAAACGCTGTTTTGCCAGGGCATATGCCTGTTCGATAGCCTGAGTCATATACAAAGCTCCTTCGCTGTTTGGGTCAGTGACTGAAAGCGCGCCAGACTGCGGCGAAACGCGTCACTGCCGTGAGAGTCAAAACGGATAAGTGGGAAGTGCTGGGCGATCTGCTGGCGGAACTGGGTCACATCATTTACCGCGCCAGCGGCGATCAGCTGGCAGCCGATATTGCCGAGCGTGGAGGCTTCCACCGGTCCGGCATACAACGGAATACCGCAGGCATCGGCGCACAGCTGGTTTAAAAACTGGTTCTGGCAGCCGCCGCCAACAATATGCAGCTGGCTGAAGGGCTTACCGCGCAGCTGCTCCAGCTCCTGCAGCACCTGGCGGTAGTAAAGCGCCAGGCTGTCAAAGATGCAGCGCGCCAGCTCGGCCGGGCTGCTGGGCACCGGGGCATTCTGTTCAGCGCAGGCGTCCTGAATTTCGCGCACCATGCTGGCGGGATTAATAAAGCGCTCGTCGTTGGGATTGATCAGCCACGCCGCCGCCTTCTGCTGCTGCGCGTCGGCAATCAGCTGACAGAGATCCTGAATCGCCAGCTCATCGCACACGCGCTGCAGCAGCCATAAGCCCATGATGTTTTTCAGCACGCGAAAACGCCCTTCGGCCCCACCTTCATTGGTGATGTTGGCCTGCTGCGCCGCACTGCTGGTAAACGGCTGGCGGCTCTCAAAGCCCATCAGCGACCAGGTGCCGGAGCTGAGGTAGGCGGCGTTATCGCCGTGAAGTGGCGTGGCCAGCACCGCGCTGGCGGTATCGTGGGTGGCGACGGCCACCACCGCAATCGACTGCCCCGAAGGCGCTGTCCAGTAGCCGACCTGCTTACCCGGCTGCGACGGAGCGCCAAACCAGGCGGGATCTGCACCGCTCCAGCGCAGCAGTTCGCTATCCCACTCACCGCTGGCAATATTGAGCAGCTGGGTGGTGGTGGCGTTGGTGTACTCCCAGTTCAGCCCCCCGGTCAGCCGATAGTGCAGATAGTCCGGGATCAGCAGCGCATGGGCCACCTGGTCCAGTTCGGGCTGATTGTCGCGGCACAGAGCGCGCAGCTGGTAGAGGGTGTTAAAGGGTAAAAACTGGATGCCGGTACGCTGATAAATCCCCTCGCGCCCCAGCTCACGGCAGGCGGCAGCCATCACGCCGTCGGTGCGATGGTCACGATAGGCCACCGGCAACCCGACGCGCTCGCCCTGCGCATTCAGCAGCACGTAGTCCACGCCCCAGGTGTCGATACCGATGCTCTGCGGCACGATGCCGCGCCGATCGATCTTCTCTAAGGCGGCAATAATAAAGGCTTCCAGCGCGTCGAGATCCCAGCACTGACGATGGTTAATCGTCACCAGTTGATTCACGCAGCGGCTGACTTCTTCCAGCGTTATCGCCCCGGTGTGCGGATGATGGCTGGCCAGCATCACGCGGCCGCTGGAGGCACCGAGATCGACGGCGACATAATGACGTTGGCTCATGAAATAGCTTCCTGATGATTCAATGTCACCAGTGTAAAAGAGCCGGATTCCGCTACCTTCTCGCCACTGCCAGCGAAATTAGCGCGCTGGCAGCAAGGCAAAGATGAACGTGAAGCAGCTCACAGTTCGGTAGCTTGCGGGTTTATTCAAGCGATGTGACCCTGCCCGCAAATCTCACCGTTAGTCGCCCATTTCTTAAAAAAATCACCGGGGTAGTGATATTCCGCTGTCGAAAATTCAAGGTGGCACAGCGCGGCGCTGAGTAGACTCTGTTACCAATATGTAAATGAAGAGTGGGGTTATCATGACCGTGTTACACAGCGTTGATTTCTTCTCAGGCGGGCATTGCCCGGTAGCAATCGAACCGCGTGCGCCGCAGGGCGCCTTCCCCGAGCATTATCATGACGATTTTCATGAGATCGTGATTGTTGAACAGGGTTCCGGTATCCACGTATTTAACGGCCAGTCGCAGCCGCTGTGCAGTGGCTGTGTCTGCTTCGTCCGCGATCACGACCGCCATATGTATGAGCAGACCGATAATCTCTGCCTGACCAACGTGCTGTACCGCGGGCCGGAGTCATTCCGTTTTCTCTCCGGCTTACAGCATCTGCTGCCGCAGGAGCAGGATGGCCACTATCCGTCGCACTGGCGCATCGGTAATAAAGTGCTGGCGCAGGCGCGGCAGCTTATCGGCCAGCTGGAGCAGCGCCCCGCCAACGATTCTCTGGCAAGCCAGGCGGAGCAGGAGATGCACTTTATGCAGCTGCTGGTGCTGCTGCGCCAGGGGTGCAGCGCGGCGCAGAGTGACGATCAGGATAGCCGCCTGCGCGCCCTGCTCGACTGGCTGGCCGACCACTATAGTGAAGATGTGGACTGGGAAGGTTTAGCCGACCGCTTCTCCTTATCGCTGCGCACTCTGCACCGCCAGCTGAAACAGCAAACCGGCAGCACGCCGCAGCGCTATCTCAACCGCCTGCGCCTGCTGGAGGCGCGTCATCTGCTGCGCCACAGCGAAATGCGCGTGACGGATATCGCTTTTCAGTGCGGATTTGGTGACAGCAATCACTTTTCTACCCTGTTCAAGCGGGAATTTGGCTGCTCGCCGCGTACACTGCGACAAAATAACTGATGAGGTGAACCGTGACCGCTCCCCTGCGCCTGGCAAAAGCTGACTATTTTCCGTCTGAACAGATGCCCGTGGCGGTGGCCGAGCGCAGCTCGCAACCCTCCTTCCCGCCGCACGTGCACGAGTTCAATGAGATCGTGCTGGTGTGGCGCGGCAACGGCCTGCACGTGATGAATGACCGGCCGTGGCTGGTGACCTGCGGTGATATCTTTTACGTCAGCGCCGACGACTGTCACAGCTATGAGTCGGTACACGATCTGGCGCTCGACAACATTATCTACTGCCCGGAACGTTTTCAGCTGGCGCTGGACTGGCAACAGCTGCTGCCCTCGCAGGATGCGGGATCGTGGCGCTTAACCACGCGCGGCATGGCGCTGGCGCGTGGGGTGATCCAGCAGCTGGAGCAGGAGAGCCGCAAAAGCGACCTGCTGTCACGCCAGCTAAGCGAAGCGCTGTTCCTGCAGCTGGCGCTGATCCTGCAACGCCACCGCTACGCCTCGGATCGCGCTTATCAGCAGCCTGAAGGGGAGCAGCTCGACCTGCTGATGGCCGCTATTCAGGGGCAGATTGCCACCTCCTTCGATCTGGCGCTGTTCTGCCATCAACACCAGCTGTCTGAACGGGCGCTGAAGCAGCTGTTTCGCCAGCAGACCGGCATGACCATTAGCCACTACGTGCGCCAGCTCCAGCTGTGCCGTGCCAAGTATCTGCTGCGTACCAGCGAGTGCCTGATCGGTGAAGTGGCCGCCCGCTGCGGTTTTGATGACAGCAACTATTTTTCCGTGGTGTTTACCCGCGATACCGGGCTGACGCCCAGCGCGTGGCGCCAGCGCTTTATTCCTCGCGGCCCGATTGCTGCCCCGACGGAAAGCATAAAGGGCTGACCACGGGTCAGCCCTTTTACCCTGCGCAGAGGTGCTAGGACACCATCCCCATCCCCACGATATTTGCCGCGAGGATAATCACAAAGCAACCGACGCTGAGTACGCGCACCGGCGTGCGCCCTACGTTATTCCACTCTTTCAATATCAGGCCGACCAGGCCGCCGCACAGCACGTAGAAGCTCATGTGCAGCATCCAGCTGATAAAGTCGTACTGTGCCGGAATGCGCGCGTGGCCCCAGGCATAGAAGAAGAACTGCAGATACCACATGGTGCCGCCCAGCAGCGAGAGACCAATATTGGCAATCAGCATCGGTTTGACCACCGAGAAGTCCGCTTTCACCGACAGGTTCGACTTTGTCGCCAGGCGGAAGAAGCAGAAGCCAAGGTTAACCAGCGCCCCGCCCCCCATTATCACCACATAGCTGGGCAGCGCCACGTATAGCGGGTCGATGCCCAGCGCAGCGGCGGCTTCATGCATCGGTTTGGCGGCGTCCATCGCAAACGACATGCCGGCGGAGAAGATGCCGCACATCACCGCCAGCACCAGCCCTTTCTTCAGGTTGAACTCTTCGGCGGTAATGCCCATTGCGCGCTCTTTTAACAGACCCGCACGTGAAACGATAGCCACGCCAATCAAGGCTACCAGCACGCCCAACAGCGTCATCCGGCCACCGGCGGAGCTGAACAGCTCAACAAAACGCCCCTGGATCAGCGGCGTCATCAGCGTACCGACCACCAGCGTAATGCCGATTGCGATGCCGATACCCATCGACATCCCGAGGTAGCGCATTGTCAGGCCATAGTTAATGTTGCCCACGCCCCACATCGCGCCGAACAGGAACACCGGCAGCAGCTGGGAGAGCGAAAATGAACTGTAGTAAGCCCAGAAATGCGGCAGCAGCACCGCGCTTACCGCCCACGGCAGCACAATCCACGACATTATGCCGCCGACCGACCACATGGTTTCCCATGACCAGTTACGCACTTTTTTAAACGGAGCATAGAAGCAGGCGGCGCTGGCGGCACCGACCAGATGCCAGAGAATGCCTGAGAGGATGGCTTCACTCATTGTTATTTACCTTGGTTGTTGTTTGCCCTGTGTGGTTTGAGTCTACGGACAAGCCATCCGGTTCAACCTTACGCTGGCTGCCGGGCCTGGCAGCAATCTGGCAAAATTCAGCGCCTTTGCCTTTGCAGGATCACAAATCATACATCTCGACGATCCCACAGGGTGAAAAGCCTGGTCTTTACTAAGCCACTCATATTCTTCACTAAATCGCGAAAATGCCAGCGCCAGCAGCGGCTTCTTGCGATTTTTGCCAGCCTGCTCTCATGGGTGGCAATCAGATCAAGGTGATTCAACGCGCGCTGATGCACCGTCAAAGGCCTGTAACAGCAAACACGCTGTCGGTTAACAATCCCCTATCAAATGTGTCACGGAGAAGCGTCCATGAAGCCTGAACAGCAACAAATGTATATCAACGGTGAGTTTGTCGAGAATCGCGCTGACCGCTGGATCGATGTGATCAATCCGGCAACTGAGGCGCTGCTGTCGCGTATTCCTGAAGGCAGCGTGGAAGACGCGCAGCGCGCGATTGATGCGGCAGAGGCCGCGCAGCCGGGCTGGGAAGCCTTACCCGCGGTGGAGCGTGGGGCCTGGCTGCATAAGATAGCGGCCGGTGTGCGCAGCCGGGCGGCAGAGTTAACCGCGACGATAGTGGCCGAGGGCGGCAAAACTCAGGAGCTGGCAGAAACCGAGGTGCTGTTCACCGCAGACTACCTCGACTATATGGCCGAGTGGGCGCGCCGCTATGAGGGCGAAATTGTGCAGAGCGACCGCGCGCAGGAGAACATTCTGGTGTTCAAGAAAGCCATTGGCGTGACCACCGGGATCCTGCCGTGGAACTTCCCGTTCTTTCTGATTGCGCGGAAAGCCGCCCCGGCACTGCTGACCGGCAACACCATTGTGGTCAAACCGAGCGAGCTGACGCCAAACAATGCGATTATCTTTGCCCAAATCGTGCATCAGATCGGCCTGCCTGCGGGCGTATTTAATCTGGTCACCGGCTATGGCCCGGTGATTGGCCAGGAGCTGGCCGCCAACCCGAAAGTGGGCATGGTGAGCCTGACCGGCAGCGTCGGCGCCGGGATTGCCACGATGCAGGCAGCGGCGAAAAACGTCACCAAAGTGTCACTGGAGCTGGGTGGCAAAGCCCCGGCTATCGTGATGAATGATGCCGACCTCGATTTAGCGGTGAAAGCGATTGTCGCCTCGCGCATGATCAACAGCGGGCAGGTGTGTAACTGCGCGGAGCGCCTCTACGTGCAGGCAGGGGTTTACGACCAGGTGGTGGAGCGCCTGAGCGCTGCATTTAAGCAGGTTACCTTCGGCGACCCGGCTACGCAGAAAGGGTTGGATATGGGGCCGCTGATCACCGCTGCGGCGCTGCAGCGCGTTGAGCAGAAGGTGGCGGATGCGGTTGCCGCCGGGGCGAAAGTGGTTACCGGCGGCAAGCGCGCGGGTAGCACTGGCTTCTTCTTCGAACCGACTCTGCTGACTAACGTTGAGCAGAAAATGAACATCATGCAGGAGGAGACCTTTGGCCCGGTGCTGCCGGTGATGAAGTTCAGCACGCTGGATGAGGCGATCGCGCTGGCCAACGACAGCGAATATGGCCTGACCTCGTCGATCTTCACGCAGAATATCAACACCGCGATGCTGGCGCTGAAGAAGCTGAAGTTCGGCGAAACCTATATTAACCGCGAGAACTTTGAAGCGATGCAGGGCTTCCATGCGGGCTGGCGTAAATCCGGCATCGGCGGCGCGGACGGTCGTCACGGGCTGGAAGAGTATCTGCAAACGCACGTTGCCTATCTGCAATATCAGTAGGCGGATATAGATAAATGGCTGACTGAAATAACTGGCTGACCGGAAAAGAGGGTCAGCCACTACGGGGGCCGAACTGAACAAATGGCTGACCGATGAGGCGTTATCCATTCTGTGCATATCGTTATCAGATCAACTCGTTAAGCCCCCTTCTGCCATTTTGTTATGTTTTTCCCAGCGGATTTATTACCAGGGGATATAACATGAAAAAAACGCTATTCAGCGCACTGCTGGGCGCAATGACCATCGGCAGCACTTTTGCTGCCAATGCCGCCGAAAACACACCGAAAACCGTCAATATCGGCTATCAGAAAGCCAATATTTTTGCGCTGCTGAAGTATCGCGGCACGCTGGATGAGCAGTTTAAAAAGCAGGGTATCGCCGTGCGCTGGGTCGAGTTTCCCGCCGGGCCACAAATGCTGGAAGGGCTGAACGTCGGCAGTATCGACCTGGCGGCAACGGGCGATGCGCCACCGACTTTCGCCCAGGCGGCGCAGGCCGATCTGGTCTACCTGGCCCACTCTCCGGCTAACCCAAAAACCGAAGCCATTGTGGTGCCTGAAAATTCCACCATCAAAACCGTCGCCGATCTGAAAGGCAAGCGCGTCGCGCTGAACAAAGGCTCTGACGTGAACTATCTGCTGGTCAGCGCGCTGGAGAATGCCGGGCTGAGCTACAAGGACATTACGCCGGTTTACCTGCCGCCCGCCGATGCGCGTGCCGCCTTCCAGCGCGGTGCGGTCGATGCATGGGTGATATGGGACCCGTACTACGCGGAAGTGGAAACCAACGCCAAAGCGCGGCTGGTGAAAAATGCCGAAGGGCTGGTGCCGCACTACACCTTCTATCTCGCCAGCCGCAAGTTTGCTGATACCTATCCGCAGACGGCGAAGCAGGTCGTGGATGAGCTGGGAACGTTGAGCGACTGGGCGAATAAACATCCTGAGGATGCGGCGAAAATTCTCGCTACTTCGACCGGCCTGCCGCAGCCTATCTGGCAGCGGGCGCTGGCGAGAATGCCTTATGGCGCCGAGCGAATGACCCCGGCGGTGTTTAAAGAGCAGCAGGCACTGGCGGATAAATTCAGCCAAATCGGCCTGCTGCCGGTCAAAGTGAACGTCAGCTCCGCGACCTGGTCGCTGGATAAATAGTGTAAATCTGGGCCGACCTAAACGGTAGGGGTCGATCATCTTCTTCGATCGACCCTTAATCCATACCTTGTTATTCCCCGTTACCAATCTGCCAGATAAACGTCGGCTCTTTGCCGTTGACTTCCCAGTCCCCGACATTGCGGATCTTATAAATCACCGGATTATGTGAGGCTACCGTGCGGGCATTGCGCCAGTGGCGATCCAGCGCCTTGCTGACGCGGGTATCCGATGCGCCGAGCGCATTAAACAACTCGCTGGCGGCACGCGGCACCAGCTCGCTCGCCACCACCTGCGCCTGCGCCGATTCCAGCTCGGCCAGAACGTTCGCCTGCTGAATGCGCGCTTCATCCCCGCTGTTGTGCAGCTCATAAGCCAGCTGCAGCGAGTGGGCGGCGCGCTGGACCGTGGCTTCCACCGCCCACGCCCAGCTGGATATCTGGCCCACCACCTGCAACACCTGCGCATCATTTTTGACCCGTCCGGCATTGCCGTGGCTGTAGGTGCGCGTGCGGTTTGCCACTCCCGCCGCGGCATCACGCTTCACCGCCCTGCCGATACCGGCCAGCGTTGCCAGTAACACGTGCTGGTAGAACGCGGTCTGATAGCGGAAGCGCTCGCTGAAATCAAAAACGTGCGCCTGCTCCACCCGCGCCTGACGGAAGCGCGTGCTGCCGCTGCCGGTCAGACGCTGGCCGAAGCCATCCCAGTCATCATCACGCTCCACTCCCGCCTGATGGGTATTCACCAGCGCAATCACATCACGGCCGTTATCGCTGCGCTGAGCGTAGACATCAATCCAGTCGGCATACAGTGAGCCAGTGCTGTAGAACTTCTCCCCGTCGAGCTGCCAGCCGTGTTCCACCGGGCTGACTTTGGTGATCACCTCGCCCAGCTTAACAGTGCCGATTTCAGTCCAGCCGCTGCCCACCAGTTCGCCATCGGCAAAACGGCGGAACCAGCTCTGCCGCTGCGCGCTATCTGGCTGATTCAGGCGGTCTTCGACAAAGGCAAAATGCGCGCGCAGCGCCTGCGGTAGATTTGAGTCGGCTTCGGCCAGCTCCGTCAGCAGCTGGAACAGCTGCGGCAGCGTGGCGCCGAATCCGCCCTGCTGTTGCGGAATGCGCAGGGTGCCAAATCCGGCCTCTTTCAGCCAGCGGATCGGTTCCGTGGGCAGCGTGCGCGTGGTTTCACGCTCTACGGCGCCCTCGGCAATACGCGCGAAAATGGGGCGAAAGGCTGCCGCCAGCGCGGCATAGTCAGGGTGAATATCAGACATGGGATCCTCCGGTTTCAGATTGGTCGTCAATATCCTGCCGGGTCGGTTCAAAGCGGATAATCAGCAGGAAAATAATCGGGATAATCGCGGCCAGCGAGACGATCCAGAACATATTGGTGCCGTAGGCAGCCTGCAAAATTGGCAGGATAAACAGCGCCAGCGCGCTGCCAACCCCCGACAGCGAGCGGCCAAAACCGACGCCGGTTGCACGAATATGAGTGGGATAAGAGAGCGCCGGGTAGATCATCATCTGCGCGCCGGGACCGAAGCCTTCGGCAAACAGCCACAGACCGAGCATCAGAATGGCAAACACCACGCCAGGCGTGGCGGTTGGGTGGCCTATCAGCGCCAGCGAGATCAGCGCAATAAACTGCAGCGCGAACCCGGCAATCGCCACGTGGCGCGACGGGAATTTCCATGCCAGGCGCATCCCCAGCAGTCCACCGGTAAAGGCGAACAGCGCATTAAGCCCCAGCGAAGCGGAGATAGTTTCAAATACGCCAGCGCCGAGGAACTGCGCGAGGATCGACGGCAGGAAGAAGGCGATCGCCGTGTATTCGAAGGAGATACAGATATTCATCACCGCCGTGACAATAGTACGTTCACGATACGGCTGGTGAAAAAGCACGCGGAAGCTGACTTTCGGCGGCGCTTTTTTCACCGGCTCGCGTTCGTGGGCTTCCGCCGCGTGGGCGCTGATGCCGTAAGAGTCGCGCAGGATACGTGCCGCCCCTTCCAGATCGCCCTGGTTCGCCGCCCACAGCGGGGACTCATTCATAAATTTGCTGCGCACCGCAATAATCAGCAGGGCTGGCACCGCGCCAAATAGCAGCGAGGCACGCCACAGCCAGTCGGCGTGCTCTTTCGGCAGCAGGAAATACAGCGCGAAGATAATAAAGAAGCAGGCCGACGACGCCGCGTACCACATCGGGCACCACGCGGCTAAACGTGCGGCTTTATTGCCCTTGCCGGTAAATTTGGAGAACTCAGCCAGATAAGCCATCGCCACTGGCAGGTCGATCCCCACGCCGATCCCCATCAGGAAACGCGCACCGATCAGCACCCAGACGTTTGGCGCCAGCCCGGCGGCGATCGCCGAGACCACAAAGAACAGCATATCGGCCATAAATACCGAGTAGCGGCCATATTTATCGGTCAGCCAGCCGCCCAGCAGGTTGCCAACGATGGTGCCGATCATAATCGATGAGGTGACCAGTCCGGTGATTGCCGGGGTTAAGCCGAACTCTTTAACCACATCATCAATACCGTATGAGAGCGTGGTGAGATCGTAGGCATCTAAAAACACCCCGCCGAGCGCCAGAAAGACAATCCAGCGGGCGTAACTGTTTTTACTGGTACTGGTGTTAATTAACTGCGCCACATCACTGACGGAGCGCACCGGTGTTGAGGACGAGGGGGGGGAAATAACACCATCGTCAATATTTAATGTACTCATAGTATCCTCATATTATTTTATTAGCAGGTAACACTGCATTTATAAAGAGGAAGCGCTGTAATAACAAACAAGGAAAAATGATTTTATTATGCTTTAAAATCAATTGGATGTATTTTTCCAACGCCAAAAGCCGGGCAATGTGCCCGGCCTGTTGATGCGTGTTAATTTAATCTGCCGATACCGGCACTAATACGCCCTGCACCTGCGGATCCTGAGTCTCTTTAAGCCACTGCTGCACGCGTGGATCGGCAAAGGCTTTTTTCAACTTGATAATATTCTCATCATTTAAATAGGGAGTACCAATGACTAACTGTGAGGCGAAGGTACGCGGCGCGGGTGGGAATAATATGCCTTTATCACGCCCGACTTTACCGGCATCAAACTGTGAAACATAACCGATTGCGGCGTCGACAGAATTTAAGGCACGCGGCATGGTTAATAAATCCAGCTCTTTAAAATTAAAGTTATGCGAGTTTTTCACAATATCTTTAATTTTGGCGGTGCGCGGCTCAACGTTGGGATCCAGGCCAATCAAACCAATGCGCTGCAGCAGCCACAGCGCCTGTCCCTGGTTAGCCCCGTCGTTTGGCACCACGATTTCCGCGCCGTTGGGCAGATCGGCAATCGCCTTATAGCGGTCCGAGTAGATACCAAACGCCCACTGGAACAGCGGCAGCGTTGAACTGAGTTCGAATTTATTGGCATCCACTACCTGCTTCAGCCACCACTGGTGTTGATACACCGTGGCAGCATATTGCCCTGCCGCCACGGCGCGGTCTGCCTGCACCGGATCCTGCAACCCTACCGCTTCCAGCTGAATACCGTAATCCGGGGCAATATGCTGCGCCACGTACTCGATCAGCTTCTGTTCACCCGCCATGGCCGGCTCGAAGTGCACCTTCAGGGTGGTGCCAAAGGTCACGCTATTTTGCTGCTGGCGGCTGAAGTGCCAGCCGAGTAGCGCAATCAGCGCAATCAGCACCACGGCCACCAGCCACGGCCAGGTTTTCTTCTTTTTCAGTTCAAAAGTTTGCTGCGTCATGATGTGTGCGTTCCCTGAGAGTGTTGAAGTCTGGCAACCACGCGGTCGCCAATCAGTTGAATCAGTTGAATAGTGGCGATCAGCACGACAATGGTGGCGATCATGATGTGATTATCAAAACGCTGATAGCCATAAACCACCGCCAGATAACCAATGCCGCCCGCGCCGATGGTGCCGGCGATAGCCGAATATTCGATCATTGAAATCAGGTTCAGCGTGATGGCGGCTACAATCGCCGGCAGTGCCTCACTGAGCTGCGCGCCGCAGATGATTTGCCAGCGCGAACCGCCGGACACCAGCCCGACGGCCGTCACTTCCGCCGGCAGCTCGCGCAGCGCGTTCTCCACCAGCCGGGCAAAAAATGGCGTTCCGGCGACGATCATCGGGATCACCGCCGCCGGAATACCAATGGTGGTACCGGTAAGCCAGAAGGTGAAGGGGATAATCGCCGCCATCAGCACCAGAAACGGCAGCGAGCGCCCAATGTTCACCAGCCAGCTCAGGCTGCGATGGGCCGCCGGGTGGGAAAACAGCCCGCGCGCTGAGGTATTAAACAGCACCACGCCGAGCAGCCCGCCGAGCGACACCACAAACAGCATCACAATACCGACCATCAGCCAGGTTTCACCGTAAGCAGGCAGCATCAGCCGGTGTATCTGGCTCCATGGCGTGTCCTGGCTTATCACATCCTGCGCTTTCATCCGGCCTCCTGCAGGCGCGGACGCGCCTCAATCAGCTGGGCAATAATTCCCAGCTCGGCCATTTGCGCGATCAGCGCCCTGGCTTCCAGCGGGCGCTGATTGAAACGCACGCCAATCTGCATACGCCCGGCCAGCTGCCCGCCAACCTCTTCCACATGCGCCGCCAGCAGATCAATCTGGCAGTGACACTGCTGGCCAATCCGCCCGATCCAGTCAGTGGCCAGCGGCGTGGCGTAGGTCAGCTGCAGCAGCAGGTCGGCTGACGCTGAAAGTGGGCGCAGTGGAAACAGCTGCTCTCCCAGCGCCGAGCCTGGCGTGCTGAGCAAGTCGCGCAGCGTGCCCTGCTGTACCAGCTGACCGTCGCGGATCTCTGCCACCGCATCCGCCGTGCTGCGCACTACGTCCATCTCATGGGTGATCAGGACAATCGCCAGGCCAAACTGCTGCCGTAGCTGTTGCAACAGCTGCAGGATGGAGGCCGTCGCCTGCGGGTCCAGCCCGGAGGTGGCTTCGTCCGCCAGCAGCACCGAGGGCTTCAGCGCCAGCGCCCGGGCAATCCCGACGCGCTGGCGCTGGCCGCCGGAGAGCTGCGCCGGGTAATAGCCCGCTTTATCGCTCAGGCCAACGCTGTCGAGCAGCTGGTCAACGTGCTGCTTAACCTGCCCCGGCACCACGCCCAGCCACTGCAGCGGTAGCGCGATATTTTCCCAGGCGGTTTTACGCGCCAGCAGCGCCGAAGACTGAAAGACCGTGCCGATTGCGCGTCGCTCACGGCGCAGTGCCTCTCCCGACAGGCGCGACAGATCTTCCCCGTTAACGCGGATGCTGCCGGAGCTGGGGCGTTCCAGCAGGCTGATGCATTTCGCCAGCGTCGATTTCCCGGCACCGCTTGGCCCCACTACGGCGGTAATCGACCCTGCGGGCACGCTGAGAGAGAGGCCTTTCAGCACCTCCACCGTCTTTCCGCCCGCCGTCGGGTAGTGTTTACGCAGGCTGTCAATTTCAATCATGGCGTGACCTCATCGGCATGGGGCACCCCCGCGGTGGCCGCGCGGCGGTATCCGGCCCCCGGATGCGGGTACTGCAGGCGCGGCCCCTGCTTAAACAGCTTCTCGCGCAGCGTACCCGCCTGATAATCCTGTTTGTAGACCCCGCGCTTTTGCAGCTCCGGGATCAGGTGCTCCACCACGTCGCTAAAGGTTTCGTGGGTTACCGCGTAGGCGAGGTTGAAGCCGTCAACATCCGTCTCTTCGACCCAGCTTTGCAGCTCGTCTGCCACGGTCTGCGCACTGCCGACCAGCAGCGGTCCAAAGCCGCCAATTCCCACCCAGTCCGCCAGCCCCTGCACCGTCCACTGACGGTTTGGATCGGCGGTGGAGAAAGTTTCCACCGCTGACTGGATAGCGTTGGTGTGCAGATGTTTCAGCACCTGGTCCGGCTGATACTGGCCGAAGTCGATGCCGGTCCAGCCGGAGATCAGCGCCAGCGCGCCTTCGTAGCTGACGTAGCTTTTGTACTCCTGCCATTTCGCCTGCGCCGCTTTATCGGTTTCGTCAACGATTACCGTTTGCAGGTTGAAGATCAGAATGCTGCGCGGATCGCGCCCGGCCTCTGCGGCGCGGCGGCGGATATCGGCGACGGTCTTCTTCAGCAGCACTTTCGACGGCGCGGCCACAAATACGCACTCGGCGTGCTCGGCGGCGAACTGCTTGCCGCGGCTGGATGCTCCAGCCTGATACAGCACCGGCGTGCGCTGCGGCGACGGTTCACACAGGTGAATGCCCGGCACCTGGAAGAAGGTGCCCTGGTGATTGATCGGATGGATTTTCGTTGGGTCGCTGAAGATGCGGCGCTGGCGATCGCGCAGGATGGCTCCCTCCTCCCAGCTGCCTTCCAGCAGTTTGTACACCACCTGCAAATATTCATCGGCGTAGTCGTAGCGTGCATCGTGATCGGTCTGCGCCTGGTGGCCGATATTGCGCGCACCGCTCTCCAGATAGGAGGTGACAATATTCCAGCCGATGCGCCCTTTGGTCAGATGATCCAGGGTGGAGATGCGGCGGGCAAACGGGTAAGGATGCTCAAACGACAGCGATGCGGTAAGGCCAAAGCCGAGATGCTCGGTCACCAGCGCCATCGGGGTGATCAGCGCCAGCGGATCGTTAACCGGCACCTGGGTGGCGTTGCGGATGGCGGCGGCATTATCGCCGTTCAGCACGTCGTAGACGCCAAGGACATCGGCAATAAACAGGCCGTCGAACTTGCCGCGCTCCAGCAGACGCGCCAGCTCGGTCCAGTAGCTCAGATCCTTATATTGCCAGGAGCGGTCGCGCGGATGCGCCCACAGGCCCGGAGACTGGTGGCCCACGCAGTTCATATCAAAGGCGTTAAGACGAATTTCACGTTGTGAAGACATAGCACACTCCGAATTTTACACGGCCGGATCCAGCCCGCCCGCTGCAGGTGATAGTTTTTAAGGGTGAATCAATGGTGAGTTACGGCGTCAGGCGGGACATCGCTCCGCATCGAGGCCCAGCAGCTGGCGCGCCACGCTTTCGGCATGCTCCGCCACCTGCGGCAGCCCCATAAGTTCGCCAAAGCGGCCACGGGCAGCCGGCCCGGCGACATACAGATGCGGATTGGCTTGCCCGCTGCGGTTAAGGGTCTGCGACAGGGCATTCACCGCAATACCCAGCGCCAGCGGATCGGGCTGGATGATGCCAGCGATAGTTAACTGATGCAGCAGCGCGTCGCTGCTCAACAGGCTGCCGTGCGCCGGGCCGGTGGTAATAATTACGCGGTCAACGGTAAGTTGCCGCGCCGGCGCTCTGCGCGGCTGCAGCGTCAACTCAATCTGCTGCCCGGCGGCCCGCACCGCGCCCAGCCTGGCGGCACTCACCGTCAGCTGCCCGCTAGTCAGCCACTGCTCCAGCACCTGGCTGACCTGAGGAGCGATGCGGTAGCGGTGCACATCCCACCACGGGCGCAGATGGCGCAGGAAGCGGCGCTGTTCGTCAAGAGACAGCTGCTGCCAGATGCGCTGGCCGTTCAGGCGAATATCGTCGAGCACCAGCTGCCACGGCAGCCCGCTGGCCGCAATCTCGCGGCGAATACGCCGCAGCCACGCCAACACCGTGCTGGCCTGCGGCTGCTGGTAATCCAGCGGCGTGGGTTGATAAGCACCGCTGAGATTTGGCCGTGGCAGCAGGCCACGGCGTGAAAAGGCGCTGACCGGGCCGCGATGCCCGTGACGGTGTAACGTTGCCACCACATCCGACATGCTCAGCCCGCTGCCGATAATCGCGATGCGCTCATCCGCCGCAATAGCGCTCAGCGCCCCCTCACGCCACGGGTTAGCAATCAGGCCGGGGTGCCCCTCCAGCGCTTCGGCAATCTGGCGCGGCAGCGCGGGCGGTGGATGGCTGATCGCCAGCACCACGTCATCGGCGGCCACGCGCTGCCCCGAGTCCGTCACGATGCTTCCCGCTTCCAGCGCCACCGCCCGGCCGCAAATATGGCGTAATGTCACCGCCGAGCTCTGCTGTGCCTGGGTGAACTGCTCAGCAACCCAGGCGGCAAACTGCCCGCGCTGCGGGTAAACTTTACCGTCATGCCACTGCGCATCGGCATCCTGCTCAAACGCTTGCGAGGCGCGGAACCAGCGGTCAAAATCGCCCTGTTGCGCCGCAGAGAGCTGCATGCGGTCGGCCGGAACGTTGATGCGGTGTGCAGGGTCGCGCGTGCCGTAAGCCACTCCACAGGCCAGCTGCGGCCGTGGCTCAATCACCGTTACCGCCAGCCCGGCGTCACCGAGCCCGGCCAGATGGATGGCCGTGGCGGTGCCGGTAAACCCGCCGCCGACGATAACGATATGACGCTCAGCCATGACTCAACTCCAGCTGTTGTTGCCGCTCCAGCTCACGCACCCGCGGGATCACTTCACGGCCAAAGAATTCGACCTCTTCCTGGAAATGCAGGAAGCCCAGCAGCATCAGGCTCACTCCGGCCTGTTTTAGCGCCATAATACGTTCGGCAATCTGCTGCGGAGTGCCGATCAGGTTAGTTTTAAAACCATCATTGTACTGCACCAGATCCTCGAGCGTGGATTTTGCCCAGTTACCTTCCCCTTCCGGCGAGGCGCTGCCGGCATTTTTAACCTCATGCTGGAAGCCTTTTACCGCATCAGGGTTGGCGTGGTCGAGGATCTGCTGTAGCACCTGTTGCGCTTCCTGCTCGCTGTCACGGGCGATAACAAAACCGTTAACGCCAATTTTTACCTGATGCTGATTGGCTGCTGCTTTGTGACGGATATCTTCAACCTGCTGGCGAATACCTTCCACGGTATTGCCATTGGTGAAGTACCAGTCGGAGACGCGTGCGGCCATATCACGCGCTGCACGTGAGCTGCCGCCCTGGAAAATCTCCGGCTGCGGGTCCAGTGGCTTTGGCTTCAGCGAGTAGTCGCGGTAGCGGTAGAAATCGCCGGCAAAGTTGAAGGTCGGTTCGCGCCAGATGCCCTTCAGGCAGCGAATAAACTCTTCGGATCGCAGATAGCGCTCTTCATGATCGAGCCACGGCTCGCCAATCGCTTTGAACTCGCCGCGAAACCATCCACTGACGATATTCACCGCGATGCGCGCATTCGACAGGTGGCTGATGGTGGCGATCTGTTTCGCCGCCAGCGTTGGATTCCAGGGGCCTGGCAGCAGCGCGGCGATCACCTTCAGCTTCTCGGTGGCCCCCAACAGGCCCTGGGAAAAACTGACCGACTCATGCTGATTATCAGCGCCGTATCCGGCGGTAAAGCGGATCTGCGTCAGCGCATACTCGAAACCAGCCTGCTCGGCAATCTGCGCGAGCTTGCGGTTATAGTCAAAATCCCAGCTGGTGCGCTGTGCGATATGACTGATGACCAGGCCACCTGAAACATTCGGTACCCAGTAGGCAAATTTAATCGGCGTTGACTGACTCATGGTAAACCCCCCTTTAGCTTGCGCTGGTCTGCTTTTGCGCTTTCGGGCGCAGATCGCCACCGATGGTTTCGCCAAACGGCCCGGTGTTTACCGTGCGCTGTTTTTTATCGCCATTGCTCGCCAGCGGTAGCAGCGGCATCACCAGCTCGGCAAAGCGGTGCGCCTCTTCCAGATGCGGGTAGCCGGACAGGATAAAGTTCTGGATGCCCAGCTCCTGATATTCGCGAATGCGGTCCGCCACCTGCTGCGGGCTGCCAACCAGCGCGGTGCCCGCGCCTCCGCGCACCAGCCCGACACCGGCCCACAGGTTTGGCCCGATGCGCAGCCCGTCGCGGGAACCGCTGTGCAGCGCGCTCATCCGCGCCTGGCCTGCGGAATCCATGCGCGAAAAAATCTTCTGCGCGGCGGCGATAGTGTCATCGTCAACGTGGGCGATCAGGCGGTCGGCGGCGGCCCAGGCTTCCTCTTCGGTTTCGCGCACGATGACATGCAGGCGAATACCGTAGTCGAGCGTGCGCCCGCGCGCCGCGGCACGTTCACGCACTACCGCCAGTTTTTCCGCGACCTGAGCCACCGGCTCACCCCAGGTGAGATAGGTATCGACCTGATTGGCGGCCACGTCTATCGCCTCATCGGATGAACCGCCAAAATAGAGCGGTGGGCCGTTTTCCTGCACCGGAGGGAACAGAATTTCTGCACCCTCAACGTGAATATGTTCACCGTGAAAATCGACCTTATCCCCCGCCAGCAGGCGTGAATAGACTTCGAGAAACTCACGGGTCACCTGATAGCGCTCGGCGTGGCTGAGGAAAATACCGTCGCCTTTGTTCTCCACCGGGTCGCCACCGGTCACCACATTGATCAGCAGTCGCCCTTCTGACAAACGGTCAAGCGTGGCGGCCATGCGCGCCGCAAGGCTTGGCGGCTGCAGTCCGGGGCGCACCGCCACCAGGTAGCGCAGGCGTTTGGTAATCGGTGCCAGCGCCGCAGCCACCAGCCAGGAGTCCTCGCAGCTTTTACCCGTCGGGATCAGCACCCCGTAATAGCCGAGGTTATCAGCGGCCAGCGCGACCTGCTGTAGATACGGCAGGTCGACGGCGCGCCCGCCCTCGGTGGTGCCAAGATAGCGCCCGTCGCCGTGGGTCGGGAGAAACCAGAATACGTTGATATTTTTCTGCGCTGAGTCGCTCATTATTCGTTTCCTATATAACTATATCTGAATTTATTCGATAGAAAGTTACGCTTTGGTTATAAACCAGTTAGCAGGAAACGTGCCAGAGTGTAATTCTGTTAAAAACCTTATTTTTCATGACGTTGAAAAGTAATGCCAGCCGCTTTTTCTGCTGCATTTGCAGCAGTCACTGACCACAGGCTGCTTCATTTGCAGCAAAGCGGCTCGCCAGCGGGTCGTTAGCTGGCGTACGCCAGGGTAATCTGCCTGCTCTGAGTATAAGGAGCACACTATGCAGCATTCCGGCCCGTTACTGATTGACCCTGCCTCACTCGCTTTTCAGAGCGTGCTGGACCGCCTTGCGCCAACCGATGCTACCGTGCTGATTGTCGGTGAGACCGGCACCGGCAAAGAGGTGGTGGCGCGCTATCTGCATCATCACAGCCCGCGCCGGGCGCAGCCCTTTGTTGCGGTGAACTGCGGCGCGCTGACCGAAAGCCTGGCGGAATCCGAGCTGTTCGGCCATGAGAAAGGCGCGTTTACCGGCGCGGGTGAACGCCATCAGGGCTGGTTTGAAGCGGCGGAGGGCGGCACGCTGCTGCTGGATGAGATCGGCGAGCTGAGCCTGCCGCTGCAGGTTAAGCTGCTGCGCGTGCTGCAGGAGCGCGAAGTGACGCGAGTCGGGTCGCGCCGCCCGGTAAAGGTCAACGTACGAGTGATCGCTGCCACCCACGTGGATCTCGCGGTGGCAATCCGTGAACGCCGCTTTCGCGAAGATCTGTTTTATCGCCTCAATGTGGCGGCGGTCACCCTGCCGCCGCTGCGCCAGCGCCGCGAAGATATCCCGCTGCTGGCCGAGCATTTTCTCACGCTGTACGCCCGCCGCCTGGGGCGCCCGCAGCTGCGTTTAACCGATGACAGCCTTGCGGCGCTGATGGAGTATGCGTGGCCGGGCAACGTGCGTGAGCTGGAAAATACCCTGCACAACGCGGTGCTGCTGAGCCGCGAGCCGCTGATCGCTCCGCAGCAGCTGCGCCTCAACCCGGTCGCGCCAGGGCCAGCTTTCGCGGCGGGTGAGCAGGCGCTGGACCAGTTTCTGCGCCAGCAGCTGCAGCAGGAGAGCGGGCCAATCTACCAGCGGGTGATCGACGCTTTAGTGCGCAATGCTTTTGAGCTGAGCGGCGAAAATCAGCTCCAGGCCGCCACGCTGCTGGGCGTCAGCCGCAATACGCTGCGCACTCATCTCGGCCATCTTGGGCTGATCAAGGCGCGCCGCAGTCTGGCGAGCGGCGATGCGCGCCAGAGTGCCCGGCGCCCTGCGGGCGATCGCGAACTGCGCATCGGCTACCAGAAATTTGGCAACCTCGGCATTCTTAAAGCGCGGCAGAGCCTGGAGGCAAGCTTTGCCGGAACGGGCATCAGCGTGCTGTGGAGCGAGTTCCCCGCCGGACCACAGCTGCTGCACGCACTCAGCAGCCGTGAGATTGATTTCGGCACCACCGGGGAAGTGCCGCCGGTCTTTGCCCAGGCCGAGAACAATCCCCTGCTGTACGTTGCCTGGGAACCCGCCGCGCCTCAGAGCGTGGCGCTGCTGGTGGCGCAGGACAGCCCGATTCAAACGCTTGCCGACCTGCGCGGCAAACGTATCGCAGTGAATAAGGGATCTAACGTGCACTATCTGCTGGTGCAGATGCTGGATGAAGCCGGAATGACGCTGAACGACGTGCGGGTACTCTATGCACCGCCAAAATATCCGCTGACGCCCAGCGATTATCACGCGGTCGATGCCTGGATGATGTGGGATCCGCTGCTGAGCGACGCCGAGCAGAGCGGTTGCTTAAGAGTGATTGCTGACGGGTGCGGCCGGGTGAGTAATCATCAGTTTTACCTCGCGCATCGTGACTTTGCCGCACACTCGGCGGACCTGCTGCACAGCGTGATACGGGCGCTGGAGCAGACCGGGCGCTTCATTGATGCTAACCACGCAGAGGCCACCGCCCTGCTGGCCGCCGAACTGGGGCTGGAACCTGAGGCGCTGTCGCACGCTCTGCTGCGCCGCAGCCACCAGACGCAGCGCATGGACCTGAGCGTGATCCGTGCGCAGCAAACCATTGCCGACCGCTTCTATGCGCTGGGATTACTGCCGCGCGCTATCAATGTGCGTGATGCCGTGTGGCAGGATTAATATAACCTTTACGTTTGCTGACGCTTTGCTAACATTTCTGGAACTGCCACTCCTGCCGCGCTAATCAAATTTTCATGCCGCTAAATGAAGAGACCACAGATTCCCTGGCGTAAACGCCGGTTAGCGCTTTATCGTTTATTAAGTTTAACTGAACATCGCGTCAGCTACGCTAATGTTATTATTTTTACAAAAAAAGGAAATTCCTAAAGATGAAGAATTGATTAATTTATGTTAGGTGTTTACCTCAATATTGGGTAATGTTTCATCGTCGCAAGACACTACACAACAGCACGCTAACTGTCGTACGAGCGATTACAACACCAGGGAAATTATTTCCTTATAAGACCTGAAAATATTAATACCCTTTCGATTTTCTTCTTTATTTTTTTCTATCGTTACTTTAATCCCCCTTGCATCATTTATGCAGGGGGGATTAAATCCCAAGGGGGAATGGCTGTGAAAACTAATATCCTGTCGATTACTTATCTACGGGCCGTGGCTTGTATGCTGGTGGTCGTCTGTCATGCAGAAAGCTTTGCGGCCAAATTAAGTCCGGGCTATTTTTCCGGGCTGTTTGGCTATGGCGGCGCGGTAGGCAAGCTTGGCGTACTGCTGTTCTTTATGATCAGCGGCTACCTGATGGCGTGCGTGCACTGGGAGGACTTTGGCCGCGGTAAGATGGCGATGTTTGTCAAGAAAAGGCTGGTGCGTATTCTGCCGATGTATTATCTGTTTACTCTGCTGACGATTATCGCATGGGTAATTAATCCCGGCTGGTTCCCATCAACTGTGTTAACGCCGCTGGATGATATTCTTTCTCTGTTATTTATTCCTTCGGTTTACATTAAAGAACTCGATACGCTCACGCCGGTATTATCCGTTGGCTGGACGCTGTGCTACGAAATGCTGTTTTATCTGGTGTTTGCCATCGGGCTATTATTCCGTCGCAGTAGCGGCCTGATCTTTATTTTTGTCTCCATTGCTGTATTGATGCTGATGGGATATTTGGGCAGTTCTCAACAGAGCTACTTCCTGTTTTATACCAACGATATCATGCTCTATTTCCTGAGCGGGATTGTGTGCTTTATGCTGCAAAAGCGCATGCCGGAGCGTTATGCCCATAGCGCGCTGTCGCTGGTGCTGATTGTCGCCCTGCTGACTTTCTCTACGTTGTGGCTGCAGGGCGTGCTTCAGCTGCTGGTGCTGACGCTGAGCTTCTTCCTGCTGACCGGACTGGAGTTTAATGCGGTTCGCCAAACCACCATGACCAAAGTGGTGAGTGCCGTGGGTCTGGCTTCGTACTCTATCTATCTGTGCCACCGTCTGTTTATGGGGGCGCTGGAGAAGGTACTGCATGTGTTTATGCCCGCGGCCAGCACCGCCACGATGTATCTGGCGATGGTGATCCTCAGCGTGGCCTCAGCGGTGGTAGGTTATATGATCTACTGGCTGATTGAGAAGCGCGCCACCATGGTGTTCAGAGTGAAAACCTCCTAGGTATCTGCAATGTGGGTTGACCGAAAAAAAGGGTCAACCCCTACAGGTTTAGGGTTTGTGACAGGGGCGAGCATTTTAGTCGCCCCTGCTGTTTTAGCGCCCTACCCGGCGCTGGCTGTTGACCAACGCTACCGCGCTGAATAACGCCAGCAGGATCAGATAGTAGCTCGGCGCCAGGCTGCTGCCGGTTGCGCTGATCAACAGCGTACAGATCAGCGGCGCAAAACCTCCGAACACCGTGACCGCCACGTTATAGCTGATTGCCATGCCGCTGGCGCGGGTGGTAATCGGGAACAGATCGGCCATCATCGACGGCACGGTAGAGAAGTAGACCGATTTCAGCAGCGCCATCCAGCCAACCAGCAGGATCAAGGTGGTCGGCGTGGTGTTATTCACCACCATGCGGAAAGCCGGATAGATGGTCAGCGCCAGCAGGATTAATGACCCCCACATCAGCGGCACGCGCCCGACTTTCTCCGCCCACAGCCCCATCAGCGGGGTCACCACCGTCAGAATAATTCCGGCAACCAGCGTTGCGGTAAAGGCCGCAGAACCCGGCAGATGCAGCGTTTTGGTGGCATACGTCGGCACATAGTTAAGCATATAGTTGACCCCGGTGGAGATCACCATCAGCCCCATTGCCAGCAGCAGCAGCGTTTTCTGGCGGCTCATCAGGTCTTTCAGTGGCGCGTGGGACTTCTCCTGCGCGACAAAGCTGGCCGGCTCATGCACGTGGCGGCGAATATACAGGCCAACCGGGCCGATAATCAGGCCGAAAGCAAACGGAATGCGCCACCCCCAGTCCTGAATCTGCGTTTCAGTCAGCCACGAGGTCAGCCCTAAGCCAAACGCCGAGGCCATCAGCGTACTTGCCCCCTGGGTAGCAAACTGCCAGCTGGCGATAAAGGCGCGACGCTCGGGAAAGTGCTCCACCAGAAAGGCGGTAGAACTGCCGAATTCGCCGCCCGCCGAGAAGCCCTGAATCAGGCGCGCCAGCAAAATCATCAGCGGTGCCAGCAGGCCAATGCTCTGATAAGACGGCATCACAGTGATGATTAACCCACCGACCATCATCAACATGATCGACATCAGCAGCGCTTTTTTACGCCCGACGCGGTCTGCATAGGCACCGAGAACAATTGCCCCCAGCGGACGGATCAGAAACGATACGCCAAAGCTGCCGAAAGTCAGCAGCATGGAGACTGACGGATCTTCAGTGGGGAAAAACGCGTGGGCGATATAGCTGGCGAAAAAGCCGTACACCGCAATATCAAACCACTCCAGCGCATTGCCGACGCAGGTCGCGAACAGCGTTTTATACAGGTTCGGCTGCGCCGCCGCCTGAGGCTGAACTAAGCTGCTCACTGGCCTGCCCCCTGTGCACGGTGCGCACGATGGCGCGCCAGCAGATCGCTGCCCTGCTCGCCTAAATCCCAGAATAAGCGCGTCATCATCTGTAACCCCTCGCGGGCGATCGATTTCAGCATATGTTCATCCACCGCGTGCTGACCGCAGGCGGGATAAGAGTGCGGCACCCACAGCGTCGGCAGGCCGAGCGTCTGCGCAAAGACATCATTCGGCAGTGAACCACCGAGGTTGGGCAGCAGCGCCGGTTTTTTACCGCTGGTCTGCGCCATCACTCCGAGCGCCCAGCCTACCAGCGGATCGGTCGGGTCAAGGCGCGTGGCCGGAGAGCCGCGCAGCACCTCGACCTCAACCTGCTGGAAGCCGTGCGCATCCAGATGTGTGCGCAGGTGGCTGGCGATATTTTCCCAGTCGGTATCGACGACAAAACGCAGCTGGCAGACCGCCGTCGCGCTGCCGGGAATGGCGTTCATCGGCCGCGCCGGGTTGCCGGTGAGGAAAGAGAGCACTTCAAGCGTGTTCCAGCCGTACAGGCGCTCGGTTGGCGTCAGGCCGGATTCGCCCCAGCGGGGATCGATGGCCGGGCCGTCGCCTTCGCCGACATCAATATCGCTGAGGATCGCTTTTACTGCGGCGCTAATCGCTGGCGGCTTGAGGGCGGCAACCTGCAGCTGGCCGTGCTGATTAACCAGGCAGGCCAGCGCGTTGGCCAGTTGGGTACCCGGGTTGCTCAACAGACCGCCCCAGTTGCCGGAGTGATAATCACGATCGCGCGCGTGGATGCTGAGGCGGAAGTTCACCGCACCGCGCGAACCGAGGAATAGCGTTGGCCGCTCCGCGCTGAGGCGCGGGCCATCGGAGGCGATAAAGATATCGGCTTTCATCAGGTCGGCATGGCGCTGACACACTTCCTTCAGGCCCGGAGAGCTGATCTCTTCCCCCATCTCAAACAGAAACTTGCAGTTAAAGCCAAGACGACCGCCGCGCGCGGCTACTACCTGCTCCAGCGCGGCAATGTTCACCGAGTGTTGCCCTTTGTTGTCGGCGCTGCCGCGCCCGTACCAGCGGTCGCCCTCTTCCAGCAGCTGCCACGGATTCAGCCCACTGCGCCAGTTTTCATCGTCACCAAACACCACATCGCCGTGGCCGTAGCACAGCAGCGTGGGCAGCTGCGGGTCTTCAATGCGGGTCGCCAGCAGGAAGGGGCGCTGCGGCGCCTGCGGGTTCGCCAGCTGCTGCGTGCTGAAGCCCAGCGTCTGCATGGCGGGGACCATCTCATCATCAAGATAGCTCTGGATCAGCGCATCACGGTCGTCGCGCTGGCTTTCACTGCGCAGCGCCACGCGCCGTGCCAGCACCGTTTTAAATTCCCCACTGTCAAAATACGCCGTAGCCTGCGCGACTGCCTGTTCACCTGTCATGATAGTTGTCCGTTTTATCTGTTTATTTTTTGTGTTTGCCATTTAGTTTTAAGCGACAATCGGGCTTTGCTACAATCATCAAAATATCAAACGGGCTTTGCTTTTAAAGCAACGCTGCGCTGCACCTTAAAAGCACATGCACCAGCAGGAGGCACTACCATGCACAGCAGTGAAATCCGCTATTTTCTGGCGGTGGTGAACTGCGGCTCACTCAGCGCCGCCAGCCAGCAGCTGTTTGTGGCGGTATCGGCGATCAGCCGCCAGATCCAGCGGCTGGAAGAGCGCGTTGGCGCCCCGCTGTTTGAGCGCCACGCGCGCGGCATGGTGCTGAACGATGCCGGGCAAATTTTCGAAAACCACGTGCGAAAAAGCATGATGGATATGGAGCACGCGATTGCAGAGATTAAAGGGCTAAAAGCCGTCAGGCGCACTGCGCTGCGGGTAGCCTGTACCGACGGAATGGCTTTCAGCCTGCTGCCAATGCTGTTTACCCAGTTTCGCCTGCTGCACCCCGGGGTCAGTTTCCAGCTCACGGTAGCCAGCTCGCTGGAAGTGGCGGAGATCCTGCGGCGCGGCGAGTGTGACGTGGCGTTCCAGTTCAGCCTGCACCCGGAGCGCGGTGTCGAGGTGGCGGCATCCTGGCCTGCTCCGGTTCTGCTGGTGCTGCATAGCAGCCACCCGCTGGCGCAGCAGGAGGTGAAGCTGAGTGACCTGCTGGCGTACCCGCTGGCGCTGCCCAATGCCAACTTCACCGTGCGCCAGCTGTTCGACCTCTCCTGCCGTATGAGCGGCACCTTTATCGAGCCGGTACTGACCTGCAATAACTTCAGCTCGCTTTACACCTTCCTGCTACATACACCGCAGGCGATCACCATCAGTAGCCACTTCACCGTGATGTATCAGGCGCTGGAGCACGGGCTGGTGCTGAAATCGGTGGGACCGGACCAGTTGAGCCAGCGTTCGCTGCAGATGCAGACGGCAATTGGGCGCCAGCCGTCGGCAGCGCTGTCGCTGTTTGTGGATTTTGTGCGAATGGAGTTAAAGCAGCAGGATATGGAGATCAGAGCGCAGTTTGGTCTGTGATATGGGTGCAGTGCCGTTGGCGGGGCGAGCGAAAAACAAGGTCGCCTCCTGAGGGATCCCCAGAAAAATTGATCTAGATTTTATCGCGGGATGAGAGGTGCACGGTTTCAGGAGGGAGGGCTGCTTTCCGCACCGGCATGAATACGTCCCTGTAGCCTGGCTCACGGCCATCCCTGGCCGTGGGCCTGCTGCAATCAGCCC
>NZ_JASCAQ010000065.1:0-163165 GCF_029967685.1 Erwinia sp. V90_4
CCGCAGGGAGCGTCTTTTGCCGTTCCGGCGTGCTCAGGCTGAGCTCAGACCGGTTTGCGGACGTTTAGCGATGGAAGTTATTTCTGGGGATACCTCAGGGGGCGACCACCGTTTTGGTCGACCCATTACACGGGATTATTTCCCGGCAGTTTCCATACCCATCAAACCAATCTTCAGATATCCCGCCTGACGCAGTTTATCCATCACGCCCATCAGCGTTGCGTAATCGACGGACTTATCGGCCTGGAAGAAAATCGTGGTGTCTTTCTTACCTTCGGTCTGTCTGGTCAGCGCATCGACCAGCGTCTCTTCGGTTACCGCATCATTGCCAATAAACAGCTGCTTGTCGGCTTTGATAGACAGATAAACCGGCTTTTCCGGGCGCGGCTGTGGCGCACTGGTGGAGGCAGGCAGATTGACGCGCACGTCAACGGTGGCAAGCGGCGCGGCGACCATAAAGATAATCAGCAGCACCAGCATAACGTCGATAAACGGCGTCACGTTGATTTCATGCATTTCACCGTTGTTATCGAGATCTTCGTTTAATCGCATTGCCATAGTGCTTAACCTACCCGCAGTTTCTGTGCGGGCTGAACGCGCGGTGCGCTGGCGGCGAGGTCAAGGTCGCGGCTCTGCAGCAGCAGAACCTGGGCGGCCAGGTCACCGAGAGAAGCTTTGTAGCTGCCAATGGTGCGGGCAAAGACGTTATAGATAACCACCGCAGGGATAGCAGCAATCAGGCCCACCGCCGTCGCCAGCAGCGCTTCCGCAATACCCGGCGCAACCACGGCGAGGTTAGTGGTCTGCGTATGAGCGATGCCGATAAAGCTGTTCATAATGCCCCACACGGTACCAAACAGACCGACGAACGGTGCGATAGCCCCGATGGTGGCAAGGAAACCGTTACCGCGACCGGCATGACGGCTGATGGCCGCGACGCGGCGCTCAAGGCGGAAACCGGTACGCTCTTTAATACCGTTGTTGTCATCAGAGCCTGCAGACAGCTCCAGCTCGTTTTCCGCTTCTTTTACCAGTAGCGTGCTCAGGCTAAAGCCTTTAAAACCGGCACAGGTCTGGCTGGCCTCTTCCAGCGAACGCACGTTGGCTAGCGCCAGCTGCTCGCGCTTAAGGCGCTTGCGTGCCGCGCTGAGTTCGATACTTTTGCTGAAGAAAATGGCCCAGGTGACAACCGATGCCAACAGGAGGCCAATCATCACCGCTTTCACCACGATGTCTGCATGCTGGTACATGCCCCAGACGGAAAGGTCCATCTGCATCAAATCATTTGTCACGCTGTGTCTCCAACGTCTAATAGCCGATAGCGGAAAAATTCAGTGCGGATCATACCAAAACAGCCGGGAATTGATAGTGGTTCTCATTACTATTTACAACTTAATGGACATTTTTTGCACATTTTTTTATCTCCCGCGCTGCGCTGTCGCAGCGATAATGAATTTTTATCACTTATCCGCAGGCTGCATACCGCGCGGCAGGCTGGCGTGTTAACGTTGAAATAGGGCAAAAAATCATACGGGTATTTCATGAGCAGCAAAAAAATTGAAACCGCGCTGATCGCGGCCGGACGCGCTAAACGCTACACGCAAGGCTCGGTTAATCCGATTATCCAGCGCGCATCTTCGCTGGTGTTTGATAGCGTGGCCGATAAAAAACGCGCCACCGCCGGGCGTGCCGACGGCGAACTATTTTACGGGCGCCGTGGCACCCTCACCCACTTCTCCCTGCAGGAGGCGCTGACCGAGCTGGAAGGCGGCGCGGGCTGTGTGCTCTATCCCTGTGGTGCAGCGGCGGTAGCCAACGCTATCCTCGCCTTTGTCTGCGCGGGGGATAACGTGCTGATGAGCGGCAGCGTGTACGAGCCGACCCAGGATTTTTGCACAAAAATTCTCAGTAAAATGAATGTCACGACCACCTGGTTCGATCACAGCGCGGGCAGCGAAATCGCCGAGCTGGTGCAGCCCAATACGCGCGTGGTGTTCCTCGAATCTCCGGCTTCGATCACCATGGAAGTGCAGGACGTTCCGGCCATTGTCGCGGCGATCCGCAGCAAAGCGCCGGATGCGATCATCATGATCGACAACACCTGGGGTGCCGGGATCCTGTTCCGCGCGCTGGACTTCGGCGTGGACATCTCGATCCAGGCCGGAACCAAATATCTGATCGGCCATTCGGATGCGATGATCGGCACCGCCGTCGCCAACGCGCGCTGCTGGGCGCAGCTGCGCGAGAATTCCTACCTGATGGGCCAGATGGTCGATGCCGACACCGCCTATATGACCAGCCGCGGCCTGCGCACGTTGGCAGTGCGCCTGCGTCAGCATGAAGAGAGCAGCATTCGCGTTGCCAACTGGCTGGCCGAACGCCCGGAAGTGGCGGTGGTCAACCACCCGGCGCTGCCACAGTGCAAAGGACATCAGTTCTGGCAGCGTGATTTCAGCGGCAGCAGCGGTCTGTTCTCCTTTGTACTGAAGGCGAAGCTGAGCCGCGAGCAGCTGGCACACTACCTCGACAACTTCAGCCATTTCAGCATGGCCTACTCGTGGGGCGGCTATGAGTCGCTGATTCTGGCGAACCAGCCGGAAGAGCTGGCGGCGATCCGTCCCGCGGGCGGCATCGATTTCAGCGGCACGCTGGTGCGCCTGCATATCGGGCTGGAAAACGTCGACGATCTGATTGACGACCTTGCTGCCGGATTTGCACGCTTAAGCCAGTCATGCCCTAAAGCTTCAACAAAGTGTTAATAGCCTCCCGGCTTCGCGCCTTTGATCAAGGTGTTGAAGCGAAATTGCAGCTACAATGGACAGCGAAATTTCAATAGCCAAAATAATTGGCGTGACGGCAAGGCGGCAAGTACGCGCATCCCCGGGAGCTTACAGAAGTCAGTCACCTGGGTGTCCGTACGCAGCTAATGCAGCTGTGGCGTCAAGTATCAAGGCTATGCAGGTTACGGGATAACTAATGGGTGTATTACACGAGATTGTTCAGGCGCTGTGGCATCAGGATTTCGCCGCGCTGGCCAATCCGGACGTGATTTGGATTGTGTACGGGATTATGTTTCTGACGCTGCTGCTGGAAAACGGCCTGCTGCCCGCGGCGTTTCTGCCCGGTGACAGCCTGCTGCTGCTGGCAGGGGCGATGATCGCCAAAGGGGCGATGGCATTTATCCCCACGCTGCTGATCCTGACTACCGCTGCCAGCCTCGGCTGCTGGTTGGGTTATCTGCAGGGGCGCTGGCTGGGCAACACCAAAATGGTTCAGGGCTGGCTTATGCACCTGCCCGCTCAGTATCACCAGCGGGCATGGAACCTGTTCAACCGCCACGGCCTGATGGCGCTACTGGTCGGCCGTTTCCTGGCTTTTGTCCGTACCATATTGCCCACCCTTGCCGGGATTGCCGGATTAAAGAACACCCGTTTCCAGCTGTTCAACTGGCTGAGCGGTCTGCTGTGGGTGCTGATTCTGGTGGGATTCGGCTATGCCATTAGCCAGGTACCGTTTATTAAACGCCATGAAGACCAGGTGATGGCCTGCCTGATGGTGCTGCCGCTGGTGATGCTCTCCATCGGTCTTATTGGCAGTATTGCGCTGGTGATGCGCAGAAAAAAAGCCCGGTGAATCCGGGCTTGTTGCTTAACCGCTCTGGCGCATGCGCGTCATCTCTTCGCCCGGCGTCACGCCAAAATAGCGCTTAAACTCGCGGGAAAACTGCGATGCGCTCTCATAACCGACCTTCATCGCCGCCACGCTGGCCTTCATCCCTTCCTGTAACATCATCATGCGCGCCTGGTGCAGGCGGTAACTTTTCAGATACTGCAACGGCGAGGTGCTGGTCACCGCCTTGAAGTTGTGGTGGAACGCGGAGACGCTCATATTCGCCTCCGCCGCCAGCAGATCCACGCTCAGGCTGTCGGTGAAATGGTGCTCGATGCGCCGCAGCGCCCTGGCTATCTGGCTGAACTGCGTCTGGCGGCTCACCAGCGCCAGCAGCGCACCGCCGCACGGCCCCTGCAGGACGTGGTAGAGAATTTCGCGCACGATCTGCGGCCCGAGCACGCGGGCATCGCGCGGGTCTTTCATCACGTCCAGCAGGCGCTCGGTGGCGCACAGCATCTCTTCCGTCAGCAGCGCCGAGTGGATGCCGCGGGTTTGCGGCTCCGGGTGGAAACCGTCGTCATCGCCAATGTCGATCAGCAGATCCTGTAGCTTCAGCGCATCAACGCGCAGCGATAGCCCGGCCAGCGGCGCTTCCGGCGTGGCAAAGGTTTCGCATTCGAACGGCAGCGGCACGGTGAGCATCAGATATTTGGTGGCGTCATAGCTGAACACGCTGCTGCCAAGGTAGCCGGTTTTCTGCCCCTGAAACAGGATGACAATAGCAGGCTGGTACATCACCGGCTGGCGCGCCCAGTGCTGGTCGGCATAGATCAGGCTGATGCCCGGCACCGGGGCAACGCGGGTTTTATCCTGCGTAACCAGCCCAATAACCTGTTGCGCCAGTCGGGCGCAGATTGCCTTACGATCCATAGAGGTTCCCGCTGCTGAAAAAACAGTGACGATATCATCGCCTGCCGCCTGCGAATTCTCCAGCCCTTTGGAGGATCAGGCAAGAAACAGGCAGAAATGTGCATTGAGCAAAGCAGCAGCACTGCTCACAATCAATCTCAGACTTTGCCGCCGCCACTCACCAGGATTATCGACATGAATAATTTTGTACTGCATACGCCGACCCGCATTCTGTTTGGCCAGGGCCAGATTGCCCATTTAGCCGCTGAGATCCCCGCTGACAGCAAAGTGCTGATCACCTTCGGCGGCGGCAGCGTGAAAAACAACGGCGTGATGGACCAGGTTTACAGCGCGCTGCAGGGTTTTGACGTGCAGGAGTTTGGCGGAATTGAGCCGAACCCGAGCTATGAAACGCTGATGCAGGCGGTGGAGGTAGTGAAGCGCGAGAAGATCACCTTCCTGCTGGCGGTCGGCGGCGGCTCGGTGCTGGACGGCACCAAGTTTATTGCCGCAGCAGCGTTCTACCCGCAGGACCCGTGGCATATTCTGCAAACCGGCGGAGCAGAGATTGAACAAGCGCTGCCGATTGGCTCAGTGCTGACCCTGCCCGCCACCGGTTCGGAGTCCAACCGCAGCGCGGTTATCACCCGCCGTGCGACCCACGACAAGCAGGCGTTTCGCAATAACCACGTCTTCCCGCGCTTTGCCGTGCTCGACCCGGTTTACACCTACAGCCTGCCGCCGCGCCAGATTGCTAACGGCGTGGTCGATGCCTTTGTGCATACCATTGAGCAGTATCTGACTTACCCGGTTGATGCCCGCGTGCAGGACCGCTTCGCCGAAGGCCTGCTGCTGACGCTGATTGAGGAAGGCCCGCGCGCGCTGGCCGAGCCGGAAAACTACAACGTGCGCGCCAACGTGATGTGGAGTGCCACCATGGCGCTTAACGGCCTGATTGGCGCCGGGGTGCCGCAGGACTGGGCCACCCATATGCTCGGCCATGAACTCACCGCGCTGCACGGGCTCGATCACGCTCAGACGCTGGCGATTGTGCTGCCGTCGCTGATGAACGTTAAGCGCGATACCAAGCGCGAGAAGCTGCTGCAGTTCGCTGAACGCATCTGGGGAATCAACGAAGGCAGCGAGGACCGGCGTATCGATGGCGCGATTGCCGCCACCCGCAGCTTCTTCGAACAGATGGGCGTGCCGACGCGCTTTAGCGATTATCAGCTCGACGGCTCCTCAATCCCGGCGCTGCTGGCAAAACTGGAAGAGAAAGGCCTGACCGCGCTGGGCGAGCGCCAGGATATCACCCTCGACGTCAGCCGCCGTATCTACCAGGATGCCTCCTAATCGCCCGGCATTCGTCTGTGATTCAACTAGACTTGATCACATCTACCGCTGCTGAGCGGCGGTAACTTGCTGAAAAGGAGATTAACATGGCCGATCAACCGATGATTAAACTGCACGATGGCAACATGATGCCGCAGCTGGGGCTGGGCGTCTGGCAGGCCACGATTGACGACGCGCGCGCCGCCGCCGTGAAAGCGCTGGAAGTGGGCTACCGCTCCATAGATACCGCCGCCATCTACAAGAACGAAGAGGGCATTGGCCAGGCGCTGAAAGAGACCGACGTGGCACGCGAGGATATTTTTGTCACCACCAAGCTGTGGAATGACGATCAGCTTAATGCCGAAAGCGCGATGGAAACCAGCCTGAAGAAACTGCAGCTGGACAGCGTCGATCTTTATCTGATGCATTGGCCCTGCCCGCAGAAAGATAACTACGTTGAAGCCTGGAAAGCGATGATCAAGCTACAGCAGCAGGGGCTGACCAAAAGCATCGGCGTCTGTAACTTCCAGGAAGCGCATCTCAAGCGCCTGCTGGATGAAACTGGCGTCAGCCCGGTCGTCAATCAGGTGGAGCTGCACCCGATGCTGCAACAGCGCACGCTGCACGCGTGGAATGCCATGCACCAGATCCAGACCGAATCATGGAGCCCGCTGGCTCAGGGTGGTAAAGGGGTGTTCGATCAGGAGGTGATTAAGCACCTGGCGAAAAAATATGGCAAGACTCCGGCGCAGATCGTCATCCGCTGGCACCTCGATAGTGGCCTGGTGGTGATCCCGAAATCGGTTACGCCATCGCGTATTGAAGAGAACTTCAAGGTGTTTGATTTCCGTCTGGAAAAACCGGAAATTAGCGAAATTGCCAAGCTAGATCAGGGCAAACGTCTGGGCCCGAACCCGGATGAATTAAATTAAAGATAGGTTGCGGGTCGGGCATGCCCGACCCCTACGAAAGACCCTATAACGTTGGATTCACCGCTAACTGCCCCGCCGTCCCACGATCCGCCATCTCCAGCGTCTGGCTGTAATAGGTGAACGGGAAATGCTCCGAGGTTGACTGCGGGAAGGAGACAAACAGCTCAACGCTGCCATCCACCCACACCGTATCTTTCCAGCCGCGATCTTCCGCCATTGGCTGCGCCCCGTTGACGTTTTTAATCAGGAACATCACGCCCTGAATATGGAACGCCTGCGGCGTGTCAGCATGGACAATCCAGCGTTCAAAGCTGCCCTGCTGCGCCTGCACGTCAGTGCGGTTCATATCCCACAGCGCGCCGTTGATACCCGGTACGGAATCGCCAAGGCGGAATTCACGGGTGCGGCTGACCGCGCCTTCAATCATCTGATCCGCCAGCAGGCGCATCGGTAAGTTATCGGTCACTAACGGCAGCAGCCCGGTGGGCCGCAGGTTGAGTATTTGCGTCGAGGTCAGAATGCTGGATGGCTCAAAGAACCCGCGCAGGCGATCCATGACGCCGGCGGCTTCCCCGGCGGTGATCGACACTTCATCCCCCTGCGACATATCCACCAGGATCTCCCGCCGCTCGCCCGGGGCCAGCGACAGCTGCTCAACCGCCACCGGCGCAGGCAGGAAGCCCTGATCGCTGGCAATCACGTTGAACGGGCGACCGTCGCTCATCCGCAGCTGATAGCGCCGGGCATTCGAAGCATTCAGCAGGCGCAGGCGCACCCAGCCGCGCGACACTTCCACATAAGCATTCTGAATACCGTTGACCAGCAGCGTATCGCCGATAAAGCCGCCGTTTTCCGGCGGGTCGTACTCCGGCGCACCAAAGTTGTCGAGACGTTTATCCTGAATAATCAGCGGGAAGTCATCGACGCCGTAGTGGTTCGGCACCGGTAAGGACTTACTCACTTCATCTTCAATCAGCCACATCCCGGCCAGCCCGTTATAGACGTGGGGTGCCATACGGTTCGGCGTGTTGGCGTGATACCAGCAGGTCGCGGCAGGCTGACGGATCGGCACCACCGGCGCCCAGTCAACGCCCGGCGACATCATGCGCGCCGCGCCGCCCATCAGGGCCCCCGGCACCTGCAGGCCGCTGACCGTCATGGCCACCGGCTCATTCAGGCGGTTGCTGTAGATCAGCTTCACGTCATCACCCGCCCAGACGCGCACCGTCGGGCCCAGGTACAGGCCGTTAACGCCCCATACCGGCACTTTGCTGTTGCCATCAAATGACCAGTGGCTGCGCTGCAGCGTCAGAAACAGCGGCTGCCCACGGCGGGATTCAATCAGCGGAGGAACAGGTAAGGGATTACCCGGCCCCGCTGCGCGGGCGCTGAAGGGTAAGGCAGAAGCGCACAGGGCAAGGCCCGATGCCTGAATAAATTGACGACGACTGAAGGACATACCCACTCCGTAAGCCAAAAAACCGACCACCGCAGTGGCCGTATTCCATTTTTTATCATTGTGCGCGGGCTGTGCTGCCGCGTCCTGTGCTGCCGTTTTTCGCGGTCAGCCTGGCCGCCAGTGCGGCCACTGCGTTAATTTATAGTTTACCTGCGGCTTCGCGCTCGGCCACTTCGGCATTTAATTCATCCAGCTTAGCCGCCATCAGCTCGCGACAGTGGGTCGCCAGCTTACGCACCGACTGGTCGGCAAAGGCTGCGGTATCCACCGGCGGCAGCATTTCGACAATCGCCAGGCCGTTTTTCAGGCGGTTGAGCTTAATTTTGCCGTGGGTGTTGGAGACCACCACCGGAATAATCGGTACGCCAGCCGCGACGGCCGCGTGGAAGGCACCGGTTTTAAACGGCAGCAGGCCGCGGCCGCGGCTGCGCGTCCCTTCGGGGAACATCCAGAATGAGATCTTCTTCTTCTTAAACTGCGCCACCAGCTCGCCGATGGTGCCGTGCGCTTTAGCGCGGTTATCACGGTCGATCAGCAGGTTACCGGTCAGCCAGTACAGCAGGCCGAAGAACGGCACCCACAGCAGGCTGGTTTTGCCCACGGTCACCGTGGTGGGCTGCACAATCGCGGCAGCGGTGATCATGTCGTAGTTATTCTGATGGTTACAGATATAAATTGCATTCGGATAGTTCTCTGCGCCCTGCGGCTTACGCAGCTCCACCTTCAGGCCAAAGACCGGCGCCAGACGGCCAAACAGGTGGCCAAAGGTTGCCACGTGGCGCGGGTTACGCGGGCTGAACAGGCAGTAAATACAGCCAAAGACACACAGCAGAATCGAGTACACCACCACGATGATGGTACGTAAAATAGCAAGCATCAAAACCTCGTCGTCACTTAAAGGCAGCGGCCCGCATGCAGGCCGCCGTCGTTACTCTTCGCTGTCATCCACCGGAGCAGCGCGCACCGGCCCTTCGATTTCTACCTTGTCGATACGCTGCAGGCCGCGCGGCAACAGGGTGCCACGGCGGCCGCGTTCGGCGCGGAATTTCTGCAAATCGGCAGCTTTCAGCGTCAGCTTGCGCTTGCCCACGTACAGCGTGATGTCGCTTTGCGGCGTCAGCAGCAGCAGCCAGGCCAGTTTGTCTTCACCCGAAGCGGCCTGCGCCGCAGGGATTGAGATAATCTTGTTGCCCTTGCCCTTCGACAGCTGCGGCAGGTCGCCCACCGGGAACATCAGCATCCGTCCGGCAGTGGTGATCGCCAGCAGCAGATCGTCATTGCTGTGGATCGCCATCGGCGTCATCACTTTGGCGTTTTCCGGCAGGCTCAGCAGCGCTTTACCGGCGCGGTTGCGCGAGACCAGATCGCTGAAGGTACAGACGAAGCCGTAACCGGCGTCGGAAGCCATCAGCAGTTTCTGATCGTCATTCTCCATCAGCACCTGCTCCACCACTGCGCCCGGCGGCGGGGTGAGTTTGCCGGTCAGCGGCTCACCCTGCCCGCGTGCCGAAGGCAGCGTGACCGGGTCGAGCGCGTAGCTGCGCCCGGTGGAGTCGATAAAGGCCACCGGCTGATTGCTCTTGCCGCGTGCGGCAGCGCGGAAGCTGTCACCGGCTTTGTAGCTCAGGCCGGTCGGGTCGATATCGTGCCCCTTGGCGCTGCGTACCCAGCCGCTCTGCGACAGCACAATCGTGACTGGCTCAGACGGCACCAGCTCATTTTCGCTGATCGCTTTCGCTTCTTCACGCTCGCGCAGCGGGGAACGACGATCGTCGCCGTAGGCATCGCTGTCGGCCTGCAGCTCTTTCTTCAGCAGGGTATTCATTTTGCGCTCGGAGGCCAGCAGCGCTTCCAGATGGGCGCGCTCTTTCTCCAGCTCATCCTGCTCACCACGAATTTTCATCTCTTCCAGCTTGGCGAGATGGCGCAGTTTCAGTTCGAGGATCGCTTCGGCCTGGGTCTCTGAAATGTCGAAGCGCGACATCAGCACCGGCTTCGGCTCATCCTCGCTACGGATGATGTGGATGACTTCATCAATATTGAGGAAGGCCACCAGCAAACCGGCAAGGATATGCAGGCGCTTGAGCACTTTTTCCAGACGATAGTTGAGGCGGCGGCGCACCGTGTCACGGCGGAACACCAGCCATTCGGAGAGGATCTCCAGCAGGTTTTTCACCGCCGGGCGGTTATCCAGGCCGATCATATTCAGGTTGATTCGGTAGCTGCGCTCCAGATCGGTGGTGGCAAACAGGTGGTTCATCACCTGATCCATGTCCACGCGGTTAGAGCGCGGCACAATTACCAGCCGCGTCGGATTCTCGTGATCGGATTCATCCCGCAGATCTTCCACCATCGGCAGCTTTTTATTGCGCATCTGCGTGGCAATCTGCTCCAGCACGCGCGCACCGGAAACCTGGTGCGGCAGCGCGGTGATCACCACGTCGCCATCCTCTTTTTTCCACACCGCGCGCATACGCACCGAGCCACGACCGCTCTGGTAGATTTTGCGGATTTCATTGCGCGGCGTGATGATTTCGGCCTCGGTCGGATAGTCCGGCCCCTGCACGATATCCAGCAGCTCATCAAGCGTGGTTTTCGGGTTATCGATAATCGTGATGGCGGCTTTCGCCACTTCGCGCAGGTTGTGCGGCGGAATATCCGTTGCCATGCCGACCGCGATGCCGGTAGTGCCGTTCAGCAGAATATTCGGCAGGCGCGCCGGCAGCATGGATGGCTCCTGCATGGTGCCATCGAAGTTCTGTACGAAGTTAACGGTACCCTGACCCAGTTCGCCCAGCAGCACTTCCGCATACTTCGACAGGCGCGATTCGGTATAACGCATCGCGGCGAAGGATTTTGGATCGTCCGGTGCCCCCCAGTTGCCCTGGCCATCGACCAGCGGATAACGGTAGGAGAACGGCTGCGCCATCAGCACCATCGCTTCATAGCAGGCGCTGTCGCCGTGCGGATGGTATTTACCCAGCACGTCACCGACGGTACGTGCCGATTTTTTAAATTTGGCGCTGTTGCTCAGGCCCAGTTCGGACATGGCGTAAATAATGCGGCGCTGAACCGGTTTCAGGCCATCGCCGATATAAGGAAGCGCACGGTCCATGATGACGTACATGGAGTACTTCAGGTACGCATCTTCGGTAAAGGTGTGCAGGGGAAGGCGCTCTGCGCCATCCTGCGTCAGGTCACTCATTGTTCTCTTTTCCTCACTTCGCGGCGCGTTAAGGGCAAGGCGCCACACAGCGGTAAGTTTGGCGAGGATAGTACCTTATCTGGTGAGGGTCTGTCACAGGGATCAGCGGTTAAGCCGTGCTGTCAGCCACAAATTGTCGCTAACGAGCGAAAAATGTAATTTATGCCCGCTATAATCATTCATGAAAATAATATGAGAACGCGATCACATTTATTCAGAAATGGATTAATGTGATCTCCCTCCCAAATAATTACCTCTTGCGGGATCGTTTTAATTTTGTCCCGCCTGACGGACAACCTTTAGTATTGTCCCCTTTCCCCGCAGCGACTAAATTCATCATCATAAGTTGGCGCCAGATAAACTCAGTCCGGCACGGTGAATGAATAAAACATGAGAATCTATTAACAATAAGACACCGCCGAACGGGCAAAAAAGGGTGATATGATGCAAATACTTAGCTCCCGACAAAACAAATTACTTAAGTACCTGCTGCAACATCAGGAGTATGTTCCGGTTAAAAATATCGCCCAGCTGCTGGCGGTATCGGAAAAGACGGTCCACCGCGATATCCAGTTTATCGAAGAGATGCTGGCCGAGTGGAATATCGCCAGCGATAAAAAAATTGGCAGCGGCATTATGCTGCTGGTCGACGACAGCCAGCGCCTGATGCTGCTGGAGCAGCTCATCACCCCGGAAGACGGCGGCGCTGAAGCGCTGGCAAACAATTCGCGCCGGGTGAAAATTGCTTCGCAGCTGCTGAGCGATACGCCGCGCGAAACCTCCATCAGTAAACTGTCCGAACGTTACTTCATCAGTAGCGCCTCGATCGTCAATGACCTGAAGATGATTGAGAGCTGGATTGCCCCGCTCGGCCTGACGCTGGTGCGCAGCCAGAGCGGGACGCATATTGAGGGCAGCGAAAATCATATCCGCCAGGCGATGGCCACGCTGATTAACGATGTGATGAACTATCAGGAGCCGGGCAGCGTCAATCATTCCCGCCTCGACCCCGGCAGCTATAAAGCCCTGACGCACTATTTCGGCGAGGAGGAGGTGCTGTATGTGCAGCAGATCCTGCAGCAGATGGAGCAGCAGCTGGGCTACCCGCTGGGTGAACCTTATTACATCAATCTGTTTACCCATATTTTAATTATGATGCACCGCATGTCTTTAGGTAACCCGCTTATTCTCAATGAAGAGAATATTAATCAGCAGCCGGATGAGGCTATTTTTAATATCGCGCAGCAGATGGTTAATCACATCGAACGGCGTATTGGTAATATCCTGCCACGCGATGAAGTGTGGTTTGTTTATCAATATATTATTTCCTCCGGCATTGTCATTGAGGAGAGTGAAAATAATCCGCCACTGTACTGCCAGCTATCCAACAGTGAATCACGCCGTTTAACGCTGGATTTAATCGCCACTTTTTCCAAGGTAATTAATATTGACCTGCGCGATGACCGCCTGTTGCACGAAGGATTACTGGTGCACATTAAGCCGCTGCTGAACCGCCTGAAATATCACATCCGCATTCGTAATCCGCTGCTGGAAGATATTAAACAGGAGCTGGCGGATATCTATCAGCTGACGGGCCACGCCATTCATCGCGTTTGCCAGCGCTTCCAGCTGGCTGACATTGCCGACGATGAAGTGGGCTATCTGACGGTGCATTTTCAGGCCGCGCTGGAGCGGCAAATTGCCCACAAGCGCATCCTGGTGGTGTGCTCCAGCGGCGTCGGCACCTCACACCTGTTGAAAAGCCGCATTCTGCGCGCTTTCCCCGACTGGACGATCGTTGGCGTGGTCTCCGCCAGCACCGTGACGCAGCACTGCCAGCAGCAGGATATTGAGCTGGTGATCTCTACCGTTCATCTGGCCGAGCTGCCGCTGCCGGTGGTGTATGTTTCGGCCTTTTTTAACGATGACGATATCAAGCGCGTCACCGAAAGAGTTATCGCCAGCAAACTGCTGCTGGCTTCCGATCGCATCAAGGCTTGTGAACACGCCTTTTCATAACGTTTTTAAAGAGGTTTGCCGATGGATATTAATAAGATTCTCAGCGCCCGGCGCGTCAAGTTAGACATGAACGCCCGCAGTAAAGATGAAGCGATCCGTGAACTGACCGACCTGCTGTATGCGGATGGCGCCCTGACCTCAAAAGAGGATTTTATTCACGACGTCTATTTACGTGAAGCAGAGGGCTCCACCGGCTTTGAAAATCATATCGCCATTCCACACGGCAAATCGCTGGCGGTGAAGCAGACCACCCTGGCTATCGGCCGCACCCGCGCCGATATTCCGTGGGAAACGCTGGACGGCAGCGAAGTGCGCTGCATTATTTTGTTCGCGGTACGCATGGAGGATCAAAACACCACGCATATTCGCCTGCTGTCTCAGGTGGCCTGCGCGCTGGCCGATGATGAGGTGATTGCCCAACTGTTACAGGAGCAGGATGCCGACAGCATTATCCAACTGTTCAGCCAGTACGCGGAAACAGACCTCTGTTAATAAGAAGCGAGGCACATCATGAAAATCGTTTGTGTGGCCGCCTGCACCGCAGGCATCGCGCATACCTACATCGCGCGTGAAAAACTGATTAAGGGCGCGAAAGCGCTCAACTTCGACATCCTGGTGGAGACCCAGGGCACCATCGGCACCGAGCATGCCCTGAGCGCAGCGGATATCGCCGCCGCTGACGTGGTGATCCTCGCGGTGGATATCAAAATCAACGGCGAGGAGCGTTTCAAAGGCAAGCCGGTGGTACGGGTCAAAACCGATATCGTGATCAAGTCCCCGGTGAAATTCCTGGAAAAAGTGGCCGGCTCGTTAGAGCGCGCCTGAACCGTCATTCGGGGAAATCACTATGCGTACGCAAACCAGCAACATAGGACAAGAGATAAAGGGGCATCTGCTGACCGGCATCTCGTGGATGATCCCGCTGATCGTCGCCGCCGGGATCTGTATTGCGCTTGGCCAGGTGATCGGCGGGCCGGACGTGGGGAAACACCCGGGGACTATCGCCTGGATGCTGAATCAAATTGGCGGCTGGGGGATGGGGCTGATCGTGCCGCTGATCGCGGCTGCCATTGCCTGGTCGATTGCCGACCGCCCCGGCTTTGCGCCGGGACTGATCGTCGGCTTTATCTGTGGACAGATCGGCACCGGGTTTATCGGCGGCATCCTCGGCGGATTTCTGGTCGGTTACACCGTGCTGCTGCTGCGGCGCACCATCAAACTGCCTGCTTCGATGCAGGGGCTGATGCCGGTGATGATCCTGCCGGTACTCAGCACCATTATCGCCGGGCTGCTGATGATGACCTTGATTGGCCAGCCGATCGCCTGGCTGCAGAAAGCGCTGTACCACCTGCTGGAGTCGATGCAGGGCGGTTCCCGCTTCCTGATGGGGGCTATCCTCGGCGCAATGGCCACCTTCGACTTCGGCGGGCCGGTAAACAAAACCATGTCGCTCTTCGCTGACGGCATGCTGGTCGACGGCATTTACGGGCCGGAAGCGGTGAAGTTTGTCGGCTCAATGATCCCGCCGTTTGGCATCACCCTCTCCTTCCTGCTGACGCGCAATAAGTACACCCGGGCAGAGAAAGAGGCGCTGAAGGCGGCGTTCCCGATGGGCATCTGCCTGATCACCGAAGGGGTGATCCCGATTGCCGCCCGCGACCTGTTCCGAGTGGTCGGCAGCTGCGTCGTTGCCTCGGCCATCGCTGGCGGGCTGATCATGGTCTGGGGCGTGGAGGCACCGGTACCGCACGGCGGAATGTTTGTGGTGCCGCTGTTCACCAAACCCGCGCTGTTCTGCCTGGCGCTGGGCATCGGCACGGTCATCTGCGGCGTGATGCTGTCGCTGCTGAAGAAGCCGGTGACGGCGGCGGATGAAGAGTTCGACGACGTGGACGACGCCAGCGTGCGCGACGAAGACATTAAATTTACCCTGGAATGAAGTGGGGCTGGAGCCTCTCTGCGGCTCCCGCTCTGCCCGTAAAGCGTCACCGTTAATTTTTCCGTTCGCCCTGCATTCCGTCAGTGACCCGTCACTGGTGCAGGAAAGTCTTGCCTGAAATCTGACCCTGAGGAAATAGACCATGTTGATGTCAATGCACGAACTGTTAAAACCCACCCGTGAAAACCGCTTCGCCATTGGGGCGTTTAACGTCGCCGACAGCTGCTTTATCCGCGCGGTGGTTGAGCAGGCCGAAGCCAGCAACAGCCCGGCGATTATCTCCATCCACCCCAGCGAGCTGGAGTTCGTGACCGATGAGTTCTTTGGCTACGTGCGCGAGCGCACGCTGCGCAGCCGCATCCCGTTTGTTATCCATCTCGACCACGGCGCGTCGGTTGAGCACGTGCAGCGCGCCATTCGGTGCGGCTTTACCTCGGTGATGATCGACGGGTCGCTGCTGCCGTATGAAGAGAACGTGGCGCTGACGCAGGAGGTGGTAAAGCTGGCGCACGCGGTGGGGATCTCGGTGGAGGGCGAGCTGGGCACCATTGGCGATACCGGCACCTCGGTAGAGGGGGGCGTGAGTAAAGTGATCTACACCGATCCGGCACAGGCGGAGGATTTTGTCGCGCGCACCGGCGTCGATACGCTGGCGGTGGCCATTGGTACCGCGCACGGCATCTATCCGAAGGATCTCAAGCCGGAATTGCAGATGCATATTCTGCGCGATATCTCGCAGCGCGTGACGATCCCGCTGGTGCTGCACGGCGGCTCGGCGAACCCGGATGCGGAGATCGCCGAATCGGTGACGCTCGGCGTTGGCAAGATCAACATCTCCAGCGATATGAAGTATGCCTACTTTGCCAAAGCGCGTGAGATCTTAAGCCTTGAGGCGTGGTGGGATCCGAACGTGATCTATCCGCAGCCGATCCAGGCGGCAAAAGAGGTGATCGCCTACAAGATGTCGCTGTTTGGCTCGACCGGGAAAGCGGATCTGTATCGTTAACCGGGAAGTGAATCCAGGGTCGGGCATGCCCGACCCTGTCAGGTTATTTGGCAGCTAACCACTGCCCGACAACCTGCTGATACTCACCGGTGGCTTTGCTGAGGTGCAGCCACTGGTCAACGTACATCTTCCAGCTGATATCATCACGCGGCAGCATCCACGCCTTCTCGCCGTACTGCAGCGGCTTATCCGGGTTGATCGCGCACAGCTGCGGAAAACGCTTCTGCTGGTACAGCGCTTCCGACGCATCGGTGATCATCACATCGGCTTTCTTATCCACCAGCTGCTGGAAAATCGTCACGTTGTCATGGAATAACGTCAGATTTGCCTGCGGCAGATACGCATGAACAAAGGCCTCATTGGTGCCGCCCGCCGGTTCGATCAGGCGCACCGACGCTTTGTTCATCTGCTCAACGGTGCGGTATTTCTTTTTATCGGCGCAGCGCACCAGCGGGATTTTGCCGTCGGTGTCCAGCGGGTTAGCAAACCATGCCGTCTGCTGGCGCTTCAGCGTCACTGATACGCCGCCCAGCGCCACGTCACACTGCTTGGCGATAAAATCGGGGGTCATGGTTTTCCAGCTGGTCGGCACCCACTTCACTTCCGCACCGAGGCTTTTCGCCAGCGACTGCGCCAGTGAGATATCAATGCCTTCGTAACTGCCGTCCGGGCGCAGGTAGGTGTAAGGCTTATAATCCCCGGTAGTACACACGGTTAAGGTCTTGCTTTGCATCACGCGGTCGAGGCGCGATTGGGCGCTGGCACTACCTGCCACTAGCATCAGGGCGATGACCACCCCGGATTTCATCATCATGCTTTTTCTCTCATTATTGTTATCACTGTCGGTCCTGTTCCCTGCATTGTTGCTTAAAACGCAAGAGTATTGTGATTGATACCACATTTTTCCCGGCGCTGTCCTCCGGTAGACTCACAGAAATTGCACACAGCTGAGAGAAATTCATGAGCCAGATTTTAATTATTGATGCCGGTAAAGCCTTCGCCCACTCCAAAGGCGAGTTAAACCACACCCTGACCAACGTTGCCGCCAGCTTCCTGCGCGATGCCGGTCACCAGGTCGATGTCACCGTGGTCGACGACGGGTATGTGGTCGCGGACGAAATTGAAAAATACCTCGCCGCCGATACACTCATTTACCAGATGCCGGGCTGGTGGATGGGCGAACCGTGGACGCTGAAAAAATACATCGACGAAGTGTTTACCGAAGGTCACGGCAAACTGTACGCCAGCGACGGCCGGACCCGCTCCGACGCGGCGAAAAAATATGGTTCAGGCGGCCTGCTGCAGGGTAAAAACTATATGCTCTCCCTCACCTGGAATGCACCGCTACAGGCGTTTACCGACCCTGAGCAGTTCTTTGAGGGCGTCGGCGTCGACGGCCTGTATCTGCACTTCCACAAAGCCAACCAGTTCCTTGGCATGGACGGTCTGCCGACCTTTATCTGTAACGATGTGATCAAACAGCCGGATATTGCCGGGGATATCGCACGCTATCGGACTCATCTGAGCGAAATTTTTGCTTAACTGGTAGTTCGCCCATTCGAGTAAGAAGGAAAACAGTATGCTGACCGTGATTGCGGAAATTTGTATCAAGCCAGGCCGCCGTACTGCTGTTCTGCAGGCGATAGAGACGTTAACGCCAACCGTGCTGGCTGAAGAGGGCTGCGGCAGCTATCAGACGCTGATCGACCACAAAGCCCAGGTGCCGTGGAAGCAGCATTCGCCGGAGTCGATCTTTATGGTTGAGCACTGGGAGTCGCTGCGCCACCTTGAGCAGCACCAGCAGGCCGACCATATGGAACGCCACCGCACGGCGATTAAGCATGATGTGGTTGATGTGAAGATTTTCGTCTTAGAGCCGGCGTTTTAAACCTTCGCATCAGGTAGGGGCCGACCTTCTTTTCCGGTCGGCCCTTGAACGTCCTATAACAGCGTTTTGCTGGCGAACTGTTCGCTGAGGTAGTCCAGAAAACAGCTGATGCGCGTCGACAGCGTGCTGTTGCGGTAGTAAACCGCATGGATGGGATGGCGCATCTCGTGCGTTTCCGCATCCAGCACCGGGATTAACCGGCCTTCAGCCAGATCCTCGCGGCTGAGAAAATCAGAAATACGCGCAATCCCCATGCCGTTGACCGCCAGCTGGCGCAGCGTTTCGCCACTGGAGGCAAACACCGTCGGTTTGATCTGCAAAAACACCCCTTCCGAACGCCACACCGGCCAGACGTTGTGCTGATCGAGATTGCTAAAGCCCAGCAGCTGATGATTCTCCACCATATCTGCCACGCTGTGCGGCGTACCGTGGCGGGCAAGATAGTCCGGGCTGGCCATCAGCCGCAGCTTACTGCTGCCGAGCGCGCGCGCGTGCATGGTGGAGTCGCGCAGGTCGCCGATGCGGATAGCGATATCGGTCTGCTGCTCCAGCAGGTCGATCACCACCTCATCAGTATTTAACTCCAGCTGGATCAGCGGGTAGCGGCGTGAAAAATCCGCCATCAGCGGCACAATCACATGCAGCATAAACGGCGTGGCGGCATTGACGCGCAGGCGCCCGGAAGGGATTTCTCGCCGCTGGGCGATCTGCTCTTCGGCGGTCTCTACCGAACGAATAATCTGGCGGGCGTGCTCCAGGAAGATCTGCCCTTCCTCAGTCAGCGCAATACGGCGGGTGGTGCGGTGCAGCAGCGTGGTCTGCAGCTTGCTCTCCAGGCGACTCAGCGCACGGCTGATGCCGGAGGTGGTCTGGTTTAGCTGGTCTGCAGCAGCGGTGATCGAACCGGTGTCGACCACCACCACCCACGCGCGTAACTCTTCAAGGGTGATTTTCACGAGAGGGCCTTGTGGTTAGAAGAGCGCACCCAACTGGATGCGAATGGCGTATCAATTCTAACAGAAGTTGATAAAAAACATGCCGTTTTAGCCCGCCTGCGGCCGCAGGTCTGTTTTGCCAGACTCAATATCATCCTTCATTTTTTCATTAAGGTTAATTTAATCATTCCTTGTCACAATCGCTAGCATCAGCCAGAAGAACAAAATTAACGGGAAAACCCTCATGAATAAAGCTATCAGGATCTCGCTACCGCACGCAGACGCGCCATTTTTTCGCGGCCTGCATATTCTCGTTGCGCTGATGATCCTTGCGCAGATTATTAATTCTAACTTTACTGAACGGGAAGCGCTGGATGAGCAAGGCCTGACGAGCATTATCACCTGGATACATGTTATTTCCGGCTTCTCTCTTATTATGTTGGGCGCCCTCATGCTGGGCTGGATGTTAGCGCAGCGCGGTGCGCGCTATTATTTTTCCTGGTTACATTTTGATGTTAGCGGCATTGCGCAGGATATCGCCACGCTGAAGCGCCTGCGTCTGCCTGAAGCCCATTCAGGGGGCATCGCCGCCACCATTCAGGGGCTGGGGGTGCTCTCACTGCTGGCCGTTGCCCTTTCCGGGGGGATCTGGTTTCTATTGAATGCTGCGCAAAACCCGCTGGCACATAGCGTGATGCACTGGCATAAAAATCTGACAACGTTTATTGAAATCTATTTTTTTGCACATGGAGCCATGGGATTACTTCATATTTTCCTTAACAGTAAGCGGTTTCAACGCTGAAGTTTAAAAAAAAAATTAATACATTCAGCTTTCAATGCAACTTAACTTATAAAAGAGAAAATGAAGCAATCCTGTGGAAGTACACGCTTTCTGTCGCCTGAAGTGGTGTAATGGCGGCCAGGAAAATAACGCCACCAGCATTTTAATTGACGATATTCAGCGCAATCTGCCGAGGCTGGCCGGCGAATAATAAAAACTCAGCCCGAAGGGGGGTTCCCACTTCGGGCTGGCTGTTAATGCGGCTACGAAGCGTTAAACCTCGATTTCCGCCGTATCGCCTTTCTCCTGCAGCCAGTTGCGGCGATCTTCGGAGCGCTTTTTCGCCAGCAGCATATCCATCACTGCCAGGGTCTGCGCCACGTCCTCTTCGCTGATGGTCAGCTGCACCAGGCGGCGGGTATTGGGGTCGAGAGTGGTTTCACGCAGCTGCAGCGGGTTCATTTCGCCCAGCCCTTTAAAGCGCTGTACGTTAGGTTTGCCCTTCTTGCGCTTCAGCTGCTCCAGCACGCCCTCTTTCTCTTCCTCATCCAGCGCGTAATAGACCTCTTTGCCCAGGTCAATACGGTAGAGCGGCGGCATGGCAACATAGACGTGGCCGTTCTGCACCAGGGTACGGAAGTGACGCACGAACAGCGCGCACAGCAGGGTCGCAATGTGCAGACCGTCGGAGTCCGCATCCGCAAGGATACAGATCTTACCGTAGCGCAGCTGGCTGAGATCTTCGCTATCGGGATCGATACCGATCGCCACCGAGATGTCGTGCACCTCCTGCGACGCCAGCACTTCATCCGAAGAGACTTCCCAGGTGTTCAGGATCTTACCCTTGAGCGGCATGATCGCCTGATACTCACGATCGCGCGCCTGCTTGGCCGATCCGCCCGCCGAGTCCCCTTCCACCAGGAACAGTTCGGTACGGCTGAGATCCTGCGCGGTACAGTCCGCCAGCTTGCCCGGCAGCGCCGGACCGCTGGTGAGCTTTTTACGCACCACTTTCTTGGCGGCACGCATGCGGCGCTGAGCGCTGGAAATGGCCAGCTCGGCCAGCATTTCTGCCGCCTGCACGTTCTGGTTCAGCCACAGGCTGAAGGCATCTTTCACCACGCCGGAAACAAAGGCGGCGCACTGGCGCGAAGAGAGGCGCTCTTTGGTCTGCCCGGCAAACTGCGGATCCTGCATTTTGACCGACAGCACGTAGGCGCAGCGATCCCAGATATCTTCCGCCGACAGCTTCACGCCGCGCGGCAGGATATTGCGGAACTCGCAGAACTCGCGCATCGCATCCAGCAGGCCCTGACGCAGACCGTTAACGTGCGTGCCGCCCTGCATGGTCGGGATCAGGTTAACGTAGCTTTCGGTGAGCAACTCACCGCCTTCCGGCAGCCACAGCAGCGCCCAGTCCACCGCTTCCACATCTCCGGCGTAAGCACCGACAAAGGCTTTTTCCGGCAGCGTTGGCAGGCCGTTAACCGCCTCCATCAGGTAGTCGGTCAGACCATCGGCGTAGCACCAGCTCTGTTCGGTATTGTTCAACTTGTCTTTAAAGACAATTTCTACGCCCGGGCAGAGTACCGCTTTGGCTTTCAGCAAGTGGCTGAGGCGCGAAACCGAGAAGCGCGGGCTGTCGAAGAAGGATTCATCAGGCCAGAACTGCACGCGGGTGCCGGTGTTGCGTTTACCGACGGTGCCGGTTACCACCAGGTCCTGAACCTTATCGCCGTTCTCAAACGCCATTTCGTAGATTTCGCCATTACGGCGTACGGTCACTTCCACGCGTTTGGAGAGGGCGTTAACCACCGAGATCCCCACGCCGTGCAGGCCGCCGGAGAACTGGTAGTTTTTGTTGGAGAATTTGCCCCCGGCATGCAGGCGGCAGAAAATCAGCTCAACGGCCGGCACGCCCTCTTCAGGGTGGATATCCACCGGCATGCCGCGCCCGTCGTCGATAACTTCCAGCGACTGATCGGCGTGCAAAATCACTTCCACGCGCTTGGCGTGACCGGCCAGCGCTTCATCCACGCTGTTGTCGATCACTTCCTGACCTAAATGGTTAGGGCGCACGGTATCGGTGTACATGCCCGGGCGGCGACGCACGGGTTCAAGGCCGCTGAGAACCTCAATGGAATCAGCGTTATAGCTGGATTGAGTCATCGTTACAATCTGATTGATAATGGCTAAAAATGCGTGTCCAGACTCCGGCTTATCTCAGTCCCGGAAGCCCAGGAAATCGATCATTGCGGAGAAATGGCGTTCGAATCCGATAAAAGCATGGTTTCCGCCCTCTTCTACCGTTTGACGGCAGGCGCTGTAGTAGTCCAGAGCCTGGCGGTAGTCGAGCACTTCATCACCCGTTTGTTGCAGCAGCCAGATCAAATCCGGCGACTCTAACGGGTCAATCTGCATCACTTTTAGATCGTAAATATGGCGAGACTCTAACACATATTGCTGGCCGGTGTATGGGTTCTCATTATTGCCAAGGTAATCCGCCAGCAGCTCAAACGGGCGTACCGCCGGGTTCACCACCACCGCAGGCAGCGCAAAGCATTGCGACAGCCAGGTGGCATAATAGCCGCCAAGGGAAGAGCCAATAATACCCAGCGGTTCGCCCGCCGACTTCATGACAAACTCCTCCAGCAGGGCCGCAGCCTCAGCGGGAAATGCCGGCAGTTGCGGCACATGCAGGGTAATTTTTGGGTGGTGCTGTGCCAGCCACTGTTTAAAGATGGTCGCTTTTGCCGACTGCGGAGAGCTGTTGAAACCGTGCAGATAGAGCAGGGTTGCCATCGATCAGTATCCTTCTGAGTCGAGATCGGGGTTAAATTTGCGGGTCGCCAGACGCTGAACTTCCGTTTCCAGCCGTCCGTCATCATACAGATCCAGCCAGCGCCATCCCGGCGCTTCCGCATCAATGGTGAAGTTGGTGCAGTGGGGTTTAAACTGGACGCAGGTGGACGGGCTGGCCAACACGCGCCGTCCGTGCCAGTCGAGGTCAAGCTCCTGATGAATATGCCCACACAGCAAGGTTTTTGCCAGCGGGTAGCGCTGTAATACCGCATCCAGCATATGCGGATTGCGCAGGCTGTGCTGATCGAGCCAGGAGCAGCCGGAAGGCAGGGGATGATGGTGCAGCAGTACCAGCGTGTGGCGCTGGGGTTCAGCGGCCAGCGCGCGCTCCAGCCACTCCAGCTGGTAGTCACTTAACTCGCCGTGCGGGACGCCAAACACCTGGCTGTCCAGCAGCACGATTTGCCAGCGATCGCCCACCAGCACCTGCTTTTCATCGCCAATACTCGACTCCGCCAGCGTGCTGAACATCGCCGGCTGAAAGTCGTGATTGCCGGGCAGCCAGACGCAGGGAGCCGGCAGGCGAGCAATACCCTCAGCAAAATGCTGATAGGCTTCGACCGAGTGATCCTGCGCCAGGTCGCCAGTGGCGACAATCAGATCGTAATGACGCTGCCCGGCGGCGATCGCCTCCAGTACCGCGTCATAACTGGCCCAGGTGTTCACACCGAGTAACGTTTCGTGTTTACCTGCAAAAAGGTGGGTATCCGTTATCTGTAAAATCCTGACTCTGGACCCACTCGCCACAGGAAGTTTTAACAGGCTATCCAATCAAAGTCCTTAACTCGCTCTGAAATTGTCGCAGCGTTCTAAAAAACCGGGGCTGCCATTGCGCCATGGAACAAACAGTAGCGCAGCCAGTCCGCAAGAAACTGGTTAATCTGATGCTTTTCATCACGCTGATGCAGCTTTTTATTTGGATAATCATAGCGTGCTTTAAAGCGGTAGATCTGCTGAGTGGAACACACTTCCGCCACCATCGCGTCATGATACAGGCGAACCGACATCGATGGCAGGCTCCAGTAACTGACGGCCGGTGCGGTCTGTTTCACCTCAACCAAGGTGGTGTAGCGCGTTGATTCCAGGATAGTTATCTGGTAACTGGCGCCATTAACCTGATACGTCACGGACTCCCCCGCCTGGTCCTCTTTGGGCAACAGGCGACGCAGTTGCGCAAAATTGGTTTCGCAAACGCGCATCATTTCTGGAAAGTCAGGGACATAACGTTTCATTATTCGGGGTTCCATTCATCACAAAGCTGTTTATGGTGCAGCTCCAGCCATTGCAAAGCAATGACAGCAGCGGCGTTATCTATTTTCCCCTGTTCCACCCACTGGTAAGCCTGAGTACGGCTGACCACATGCACAAGAATATCCTCATTCTCTTCCTCCAGACCGTGGTTTCCCTGCGCCACGCTGGCATCCACTTCTCCCACAAACACCGCAAGGCGTTCTGAGGTTCCTCCCGCGCTGGAGAGGTAGTTAATTATGGGTTTAATGCGCCCGGGAGTCAGCCCGGCTTCTTCCAGCGCTTCGCGTCTGGCGACCTCTTCCGGCGTTTCACCCGGTTCCATCATCCCCGCCACCAGTTCAAGCACCCACGGCGTTGGGCTGGTGTCGTAAGCGGCGATACGGATCTGCTCGATTAACACCACTTCGTCGCGCAGCGGATCATAGGGTAGCAGCACTGCGGCATGACCGCGCTCCAAAATTTCTCGTGATACTTCACCACTCATCCCGCCATTAAACAAGCGGTGACGAAAGCGGTAGCGCTCCAGCGAAAAAAAACCACGATAGAGGGTCTCTCGTGCAATAATTTCTACATCGTTTTTGGTGAAAGTCACCGGGTATTTGTTACTTGTTGCCATAACAACAGCTCCTGTGAAATGGTGGCCAAAACGTAAAATGCAATCGTAATCCGCCTGATGTCTGGTTCTTAATGAAATATTTAAGTAAATTAAGGCAGGATGGCACTTTCAGCCAACTTACCTTCTCGGAACTCTCTGCTATTATCGGCGATAATTTTTGGCTTACGTCAGCGCTACCATAGCAATTTTGCTGCACTACAAGGAATGCAAATGAACAAACTGCTCCCTTTACTCATCGGTCTGAGCCTGGGCGGCTTCAGTGTTGCCAGCCAGGCTGAGAACCTGCTGCAGGTGTATCAGCAGGCTCGTTTATCCAATCCTGACCTTCGTAGCTCAGCAGCCGATCGTGATGCGGCATTTGAGAAGATTAATGAAGCACGTAGCCCGCTGTTACCTCAGCTGGGGCTGGGTGCCGACTACAGCTACAACAACGGCTACCGCGACGCGCGCGATTCGAACAGCACCTCGAAAAGCACCTCACTGCAGCTGACTCAGACCATTTTTGATATGTCAAAATGGCGCGCGCTGACCCTGCAGGAAAAAACCGCCGGGATTCAGGATGTCACTTATCAGACCGCGCAGCAAACGCTGATCCTCAACACCGCGACAGCGTATTTCAACGTGCTGAATGCGATTGATACCCTCTCCTACACCGAAGCGCAGAAACAGTCGATCTACCGTGAACTGGATCAGACCACTCAGCGCTTTAACGTGGGCCTGGTCGCCATCACCGACGTGCAGAATGCGCGCTCACAGTACGACACCGTGCTGGCCAACGAAGTGACGGCGCGTAACGATCTTGATAACGCGGTTGAAACGCTGCGCCAGGTGACCGGGAATTACTACCCGAGCCTCGCCTCGCTTAACATTGATAACTTCAAAACCGAGAAGCCACAGCCGGTTAACGCGCTGCTGAAAGAGGCCGAGAGCCGCAACCTCAGCCTGCTCTCTGCCCGTCTGTCGCAAGACCTGGCGCGTGAGCAGATCCGCTCTGCGGAAACTGGCCATATGCCAACCGTGGACCTGACCGCGTCAACCGGTTTGTCGAACAACCGTTACAGCGGCGATCGCGCCACCAATAACGACAACATCAGCGGTAGCAACCAGGTTGGCTTAAGCTTCAACCTGCCGCTGTACAGCGGCGGCTCGGTGTCGTCACAGGTGAAGCAGGCGCAGTATGCGTTTGTGGCAGCCAGCGAGCAGCTGGAAGGCGCGCACCGCTCCGCCGTGCAGACCGTCCGCTCCTCGTTTAACAACGTGAATGCCTCCATCAGCAGCATCGAAGCGTACAAGCAGGCCGTGGTTTCTGCCCAGAGCTCGCTGGATGCAATGGAAGCGGGTTACTCCGTGGGTACCCGTACCATCGTTGACGTGCTGGATGCGACCACCACGCTGTATGAAGCAAAGCAGAAGCTGGCTAACGCCCGCTACAGCTATATGATCAACCAGCTGAACATCAAATCTGCGCTCGGTACGCTGAACGAGCAGGATCTGGCGACGCTGAATAATCATCTGGGCAAGGATATCAATACCTCACCGGAAGCTGTGGCACCAGAAAATCCACAGCAGGTTGCCCGCGTCGACGGCAATGAAAGCGCCCCGGCCGCGCGCCAGGCAGCAGCCACCAGCCGCCCGGCAGCAAACCGCAGCAGCGGCAATCCGTTCAGTCAGTAATCTCCCCGCGGGGCAGCCAACGCTGCCCCGTTTTATTTCGATCCCACCTGTCTTAACCTCTCCTTCACAATCAAACGTATAGCTAAGTAAAGATCCCCGGTCTGTCGCGCCTCATCGCTTCATTTTTCACCGCTATTCCCCTATCCTATGCACTACCTTTGGGCACAGGACGAAAAGTGATGAAACGGACTAAACAGATTAATCATGCCTCCTTTCGCAAAAGCTGGAGCGCACGCCATTTAACGCCGGTGGCGCTGGCGGTTACCGCCGTATTTATGCTGGCCGGTTGTGAGCAGTCAGACGAGACCGTCTCGACTTATATGAACGCCGATGACTGTTCGAGCGCCAACCCGGGCAAGAGCGAGCAGTGCACTACGGCCTATAACAAAGCTAAAGAAGAGGCGGTGAAAACCGCACCGAAATATGCCACCCGCGAAGACTGCGTGGCGGAATTCGGTGAAGGCCAGTGTCAGCAGGCTCCGGCTCAGGCTGGCGTGGGCACCACCAATGCTGAATCTCAGTCCAGCGGCAGCTTCTGGATGCCGCTGATGGCCGGTTACATGATGGGCCGCATGATGGGCGGCGGTATGGGCCAGCAGCAGCCGCTGTTCTCCTCTAAAAACCCAGCCAGCCCGGCCAACGGCAAATTCGTTGATGCCAGCGGCAAAAGCTACGGCGCAGCTACCCCTGGCCGTACCATGACGGTGCCTAAATCCGCCATGGCACCAAAACCTGCCACTACCAGCACCGTAATGCGCGGCGGCTTTGGTGAAAGCGTTGCCAAGCAGACCAGCATGTCACGCAGCAGCGCGGCTTCCGGCTCCAGCCGCAGCTTTGGGGGCTAATCGCTGATGAAGCGTATTGCCATCACTGAACGCCCAGGCTGGCGGGAAAAGGCCACGGAGTTTGGTTTTCGTTTTCACACCATGCACGGCGAGCCTTACTGGTGTGAAGATGCCTATTACCAGTTCACCCTGGAGCAGATTGAGACGCTGGAAGATGTCACCAGCGAGCTGCATCAGATGTGCCTGCAGGCGGTGGAGATGGTGGTCGGCAGCGACGAGCTGCTGGAGAAGTTTCGCATCCCCAAACACACCTGGGACTTCGTGCGCGAGTCGTGGAAAAGCGGCCAGCCGTCGCTCTACTCCCGCCTCGATCTCGCCTGGGATGGTGTGACGCCGCCTAAGCTGCTGGAAAACAACGCGGATACGCCAACTTCGCTGTATGAAGCGGCCTTTTTCCAGTGGCTGTGGCTGGAGGACCAGCTGAACGCCGGCCAGCTGCCGGTCGGCAGCGACCAGTTTAACAGCCTGCAGGAGAAGCTGATCGAGCGCTTCGCCGAGCTGCACCAGCAGCACGGATTCAGCTGGCTGCACTTCGCCTGCTGTCGCGATACCGATGAAGATCGCGGCACGGTGCAGTATCTGCAGGATTGCGCTACCGAAGCGGGCCTGCCGAGCGAATTCCTCTATATGGATGAGATTGGCCTCGGCGAGAAAGGGCAGTTCACCGATCAGCATGACCAGGTGATCGCCAATCTGTTCAAACTCTACCCGTGGGAATTTATGCTGCGCGAGGTGTTCTCCACCAAGCTGGCCGATGCGGGCGTGCGCTGGCTGGAGCCGGGCTGGAAGAGCATTATTTCTAATAAAGCGCTGCTGCCGCTGCTGTGGAAGATGTTCCCGGATCACCCCAATCTGTTACCCGCCTACTTTGCCGAAGACAACGTGCCGCACATGGATAAATACGTGGTGAAGCCGCTGTTTTCCCGTGAAGGCGCGAATATTCGCGTTGTGGAAAACGGTCAGGAGATTGCCCGCGTTGACGGTCCGTACGGTGAGGAAGGAATGATCGTACAGCAGTTTCATCCGCTGCCGAAGTTTGGCGATAGCTATACGCTGATTGGTTCGTGGCTGATCAACGATCAGCCAGCAGGAATTGGTCTGCGCGAGGATCGCGACTTGATCACCCAGGATCTGTCACGATTTTATCCGCACGCGTTTATCGAGTAATCGCGCGCTGTGGCGGGCGGGCCGCAACATAAGGTCCGCCCCTGGAAATCGCTTACAATAAGGTTACCAACAGGCGTTATTGGCGATGCCAGTTTGGGTGCGGCCAGCGCACAGCTCCCTCAACGTACATCAGTACCTGAGGAGAGCGAGCACTGCCCAATCCCAAAATGGTGAGCAAAATAGCCTGTTATCCCACCTGCACCGACAACATACTTAACGACCCCATCACAATCCCGTCCACCGGGATCGCTATCGCCTCGCCCGCGGCGCGTGCGCCCAGCACATACAGCAACGGCAGATAGTGCTCCGGCGTCGGGTTCGACAAGGCGGCGCCTTCATGCTGCATAAAGTTCACCAGCGGATGCTGCTCTGACTCTCCTTCCCAGCTCAGATTATCGCGCACGTACTGATTGAACGATTCCGCCCAGGGATAGGCTGTGGCATCGCCGCCCCAGCGCACCATGCGCAGGTTGTGCACCACGTTACCGCTGGCCACGATCATGATGCCCTGTTCGCGCAGCGCCGCCAGCTTGCGGCCCAGCTCAAAGTGGTAAGCAGGCGGCCTGGTGCCGTCAACGCTCAGCTGCACGACCGGAATATCGGCGTCGGGGTACATCTTGATCAGCACGCCCCAGGAGCCGTGGTCAAAACCCCACTCGCGGTCGAGTTCTACCGCTACCGGAGCCAGCGCATCGGCAACCTGCTGTGCCAGCGCGGGCGAGCCCGGTGCCGGATAGTGGGTATCGAACAGCGCCTGCGGGAAACCGCCGAAGTCATGGATAGTGCGCGGTTTCTCCATCGCGGTGACTGCGGTGCCACGCGTGTACCAGTGTGCGGAAACCGCAATAATCGCTTTCGGGCGCGGCAGCGTTTTACCCAGCTCACGCCAGGTTTCAGTGTAGATATTCTCTTCCAGCACGTTCATCGGGCTGCCGTGTCCAAGGAAAAGCGCGGGCATACGTGAGTGGCTCATGTTAAAACTCCAGGCAATATTGTGCTCAATGACGCCTACATTACGCGCTTTATTTCACGGATGAACCTGGATAAGCCTGACGGAGATATTCAGAAAATTTGAAGGGGAAACGGAGAAGTGAATGTCTGCCCCCTGAGATTCAGGGAAATAATCCCCCGGGAGCGTAGATGAGTACGTGACCGGGGTGCGCGACAACTCTGCCCGGAGCAGATTTGAACGCTGTTTACAGCGCCCCCGCAGGGGCGAGGCCCTGGGATGGGCCGAGTAAGGTAGCCAACGCCCCCATAGCTTGAAGTATGACGGGGATTTAGCTGGCCTGACGCGTCTCGTGACTGCGGCGGTAAGCCACCAGGTCTTCGATGGTCACAACCGGCATGTCGTGCTGCTTAGCAAACACGATTGCTTCAGGGGCATGCGCCATTGAGCCATCGTCGTTAGTCAGCTCACACAGCACGCCCGCAGGCTTGAAGCCGGCCAGCGTCACCAGGTCAATGGTCGCTTCGGTGTGGCCGCCACGGGTCAGCACGCCGCCAGCACGGCCGCGCAGCGGGAATACATGGCCAGGGCGATTCAGATCGCTCGGCTTAGTATCATCGGCAATCGCGGTGCGGATGGTGGTCAGGCGGTCAGTAGCAGAAACGCCGGTGGTGACGCCTTTGGCGGCTTCGATAGTCACGGTAAAACCCGTACCGTAAGCGCTGGTGTTGTCCTGCACCATCATCGGCAGCTCAAGCTCCTGCAGACGCTGTTCGGTCAGACACAGGCAAACAATACCGCTGCCGTGACGGATGGTCAGCGCCATCTGCTCAACGGTCATGGTTTCCGCGGCGAAGATCATATCGCCTTCGTTCTCACGATCTTCATCGTCTAAAACCATCACACCGCGGCCAGCGCGCAGCGCTTCGATAGCACGGGTTACACGCTGTTCAGGCGTGCCAAATTCAGAAAGTAGCGACTGATTCATGGTAAAAAAACCTTAATTAATTTATGGGTTACCAGAACCAGGGCGTGCTTAGGAGTGTCATGCAGTGACAAAAAATAACGCGAGGCAGGCAAAAGCCCGACAAGATTCGTTACTCTCTCCCATCCGGACTCTAACCGTCGGCCCCGGAATCACACCGGGTCTGCTGTCCTTCAGAATTGCTCCTGAAGCGCTCGCGGGCTTTCAGCGTCAGCTGATTTACCGCCGGTGGGGAATTTCGCCCCGCCCTGAGAATAAGCAAAAACATCATAACGCTGAAAAAGTAGCAGAGCAACGAACAAAAACATCAAATAGATTGTCAGCAGATGACTAAGGCATTTCCTGTTTATTCATTTCAGGTTTAACCTTTTAGCGTCAGGGATTACACTAAGTTAAAACCCGCTGCTACCAGGAAGCCGCTATGATCGACGCAAAAAAAATTGAACAACTGGCCCGTCAGGTCCATGACTCCATGCCGAAAGGGATCCGCGAGCTGGGTGATGATGTGGAGAAGAAAATTCGCCAGACATTACAGGCGCAGTTAACCCGTCTGGACGTGGTGAATCGCGAAGAGTTTGATGTGCAGACTCAGGTGCTGCTGCGCACGCGTGAGAAACTGGCCGCGCTGGAACAACGCCTGGCCGAGCTGGAAGCGAAAGTGGCACAGCCTGCTACAGCTGCAACGCCAGCGGCTTCCGCAACACCAGCGACCTCTGCAACAGCGGCCACCAGCGAGCCGAAAGCGCCAAACTGAGTGAGTTAAGCGGCTGCCCGCAAGGGCAACCGCCAGCTATCAGCTTTTACCGGTGCCTGAAATAATTGTCTTGATGATATTACTGGTTGAAATACCGTCTTCGAAGTTCAGCACCCGCACGTCACCGCCGTTAGCCCACACTTCTTTACTGCCCGCGATATCTTCCGGCTTATAGTCTCCGCCTTTCACCAGCAGGTCCGGCAGCACCTCAGCAATCACCCGCTGTGGCGTGTCCTCTTCAAAACCGATGACCCAGTCCACGGCTTCCAGCGCACCCAGCACGATCATACGATTGACCAGCGGGTTTACGGGGCGCGTTTCGCCCTTCAGGCGACGGGTTGAAGCATCGCTGTTGACCGCCACAATCAGGCGATCCCCCAGCTTACGCGCATTGGCAAGATAGGAGACGTGGCCCGCGTGCAAAATGTCGAACACGCCGTTGGTCATCACCACTTTCTCGCCGCGCTGGCGCGCCTTGGCGACTTCAGCGATCAGCTGTGCTTCATCCATCACGCCAAAGCCGGATTCAGGGCGCGCATGAATGGCGTTCTCCAGCTCAACCGGGGAAACCGTCGAGGTCCCCAATTTACCGACCACCACGCCCGCCGCGGCATTCGCCAGGAAGCAGCTCTCTTCCAGCGTATTGCCTGCCGCCAGCGCGGCCGCCAGTACGCCAATCACCGTATCACCGGCACCGGTAACGTCGAACACTTCCTGCGCCTGGGTTGGCATATGGAACGGCTCTTTGCCCGGCTGCAGCAGCGTCATACCGTGCTCGGAACGCGTGACCAGCAGCGCCGACAGGCCGTGCTGCTGCATCAGTGCCGTACCGCGCTCAACGATATCCGCTTCGCTTTTACATTTGCCCACCACCGCTTCGAACTCGGAGAGGTTTGGCGTCAGCAGCGTTGCACCGTGATAACGTGAGAAATCAGTCCCTTTCGGGTCGACCAGCACCGGTACGCCCGCTTCGCGTGCCAGCGCGATCATGGTTTCAACGCTGGCCAGCGCGCCTTTGGCGTAGTCAGACAGCACCAGCGCACCAATTTTCGGCAGCGCCTCACGGATGCGCTCGTGCATTGGCTCCGGATTAACCCCGTCAAAGCCCTCTTCAAAATCGAGGCGGATCAGCTGCTGGCTGCGTGACAGCACGCGCAGTTTGGTAATGGTTGGATGCGTCGGCACCGCCACGAAATCACACCGCACGTTCACCCCGGCCAGGGTCGCGCTCAGCGCCTGCGCGGCTTCATCAATCCCGGTCAGGCCTACCAGACGCGAACCGGCACCGAGAGAAGCGATATTCATCGCCACGTTGGCCGCGCCTCCCGGGCGCTCCTCCACATGGTCCACTTTGACCACCGGCACCGGGGCCTCTGGGGAGATGCGACTGGTTGGGCCGTGCCAGTAGCGATCCAGCATCACATCGCCAACCACCAGAACACCCGCGCGCGAAAAATCGGGCAGTGTAATTTTCATTCCAGACACTCCAGACTGCAGTTTAAACAGGAAAAATTATGCGCGCGATGATAGCACAACTTGCTGCTGACCATCATCACGCGCCGAACACCCGCTCAGGCTCCCAGCCACTTCTGCCAGCTGGCATTGACCTGGGCCTTTTCCGCGCTGAATGCGCTCTCCTCTACGTGCCCCGGCAGCTCCTGCAAAGCGAGATGGTGCAGCGCATCGCGCAGCGAAACGTAGGCCTGGGTCAGCGCTTGCGCCTCGGCCTGCGCCATCTTGTCGCCATTTGCCAGCAGTTCGAGGATGCGCACGTTATCGGACCAGCGCGTCAGCGTCGGATCCTGGGCGGCGTAGCGTAAGACCAGGTATTGCGTAATGAATTCAATATCGGTGATACCGCCCTCATCCGCTTTCAGATCCCAGCGCCCTTTATGCTTGTGCCCAAGGTGCGCGCGCATCTTCTCGCGCATTTCCCGCACTTCGGTTTTCAGCGCCTCAGGCTCGCGCGGCAGCGAAAGAATGCCACGGCGGATCTGGTCAAAGCGCTGACTCAGCGCCCCATCACCAAACACAATGCGCGCCCGCACCAGTGCCTGATGCTCCCAGGTCCAGGCTTCATTGCGCTGATAATCATCGAAGGCATCGAAGGTACTGACCAGCATCCCCGCCGCACCGGACGGGCGCAGGCGCGCATCGACTTCATACAAAATGCCGGAGGAGGTGCGGGTGCTGAACAGATGCATCACGCGCTGCGCCAGGCGCAGGTAAAACTGGCGCCCGTCGATGCTGCGCTCACCCAGCGTCACGGCATCCACCGGGCAGTCGTGCAGGAATACCAGATCAAGATCGGAACTGTAGCCCAGCTCCCAGCCGCCCAGCTTGCCATAACCGACCACGGCAAAGCCCCGCTCGCTGTCGCTGGTCAGGTGCGACGGGCGACCGTAGCGCTGCACCATCATATTCCATGCCTGCTGTACCACCGCTTCGATCATCGCTTCTGCCAGCCAGGTCAGATGGTCGCTGACCTTCATGACCGGCAGGGTTTTGGCGATATCGGCGGCGGCAATGCGCAGATGCTGCGCCTGTTTAAACTGGCGTAGCGCCTCCAGCTGCTGCTCTTCGTCCTCTTCCGGGATGCGTAACAGATACTGGCGCAGCTCATCGCGGTAGGCATCGGTGGCGGTCGGCTGGTACAGCGTGGCCGGGTCGAGCAGCTCATCAAGCAGCAGCGGGTGGCGCGCCAGCTGGCTGGCAACCATCGGTGAGGCGGCGCACAGGCGGATCAGATGTTTCAGCGCGCCGTCGAATTCGGTCAGCAGTTCGAGATAGGTCGAGCGGGTGACCACGCCTAGCAGCAGCGGGGTCAGGCGGCTGAGCGTAACCGGGGCATCATCGCGCGGCACCACTTCACTCAGCAGGCGCGGCATCAGCTGATCCAGCGCCTGGCGGCCGCGTGGACCAATGGTGCGTTTATCCACATCCAGGCGGAATTCGGTGATGGTGCGCCACAGTAGCTGGCGGGCGGCGCTGTCGAGATGCGGCACCAGCGGTGCCAGCTCGGCTTCTTCCAGCTGATCCTGCCACAGCACGCCGTATTCACCCGCGTCGCGACTGTCGCCGCTCTCTGAGCTATCGTCGCCGATCAGATCGTTAAAGATGGTGCGCACCTGCGCCATATGGATATCCAGCTGGTCATGCAATGCCTGCCAGTCGCTGAAATCCATCGCCCAGGCAAGGCGGGCGCGGTCCAACTCAGCCACCGGCAGCGTCTGCGTCTGTTCGTCGTTGATGCTCTGCAACAGATTCTCCAGGCGACGCAGGAACAGATAGGCATCGCGCAGCTGGCTAACCTGCCCTTGCGGCAGCAGATGCAGCTCGCCAATCGCGTGCAGCGTCGGCAATAAGGAGCGCATTTGCAGCGATCGTTCGCGACCGCCGCGTATCAGCTGGAAGACCTGCACGATAAATTCGGTTTCGCGGATACCGCCAGCGCCCAGCTTGATGTTATCGGTCAGCCCGCGCCGCCGTACTTCACGCGCGATCATGCTTTTCATATTACGCAGCGACTGGATCACGCTGAAATCAATGTAGCGGCGAAAGACAAACGGGCGCAGCGTCTGGCGCAGCTCTTCGCTCCAGCGGTCGTCGCTGTCGCCCATCAGGCGCGCTTTCACCATCGCGTAGCGTTCCCAGTCGCGCCCCTGCTCCTGGTAATAATCTTCCAGCGCGGCAAAGCTCAGCACCAGCGGGCCGCTGTCGCCAAACGGGCGCAGGCGCATATCCACACGGTAAACAAAGCCATCCACGGTGGGCTGATCCAGCACCTTAATCAGGCGCTGCCCAAGGCGGGTGAAGAACTGCGCATTATCCAGCTCGCGGCGGCCCCCCTGGGTGGTGCCGTTTTCCGGCCAGGTGAAGATCAGGTCAATATCAGAGGAGAAATTAAGCTCGCCACCGCCCAGCTTGCCCATACCGAGGATCAGCAGCGGCTGCGGCTCCCCGGCGGCATTCACCGGCGTGCCGAAATCGCGGCAGCAGGCGTGCCACAGCCAGTCGCGGGCGGCGACTATCAGCGTCTCCGCCAGCTCGCTCAGCTGGCGCAGGCTCTGCTCTGTACTGCTGGTCGCCAGCGTCTGCATCCAGGCGATACGCGTCAGCATATGGCGGCGGAACAGGCGCAGCTCGCGCATCAGCGCATTTTCATCCTGCGCCGCGGCCAGCTGCGTCTGTAACCACTGCGGATAGTGTTGCCATTCATCCGGCTGCGGCGGCTGCTGCTGGATCTGCTGCCACCAGTCGGGGCATTTTGCCAGGTTATCGCTGATAAAATCGCTAAATGCCAGAACCGCCTTTTGCTGTTCACTGGCCCCGCTGAAAATGGGATCGAGCAGTGCGATCTGCCCGGTCAGTAACGATGGCAACATAATCACTCCCTTATAAAAAGCCGCACGCCAAAGGTTTTACACGCTGCCGTTCTTCCAGAACGCCGCCTGTTTCAGCGCCTGCTGGCGATGACTGTCCAGCCAGACTTCCTGCTGGCTGACAATCGCCTGCTGCAGCTGCTGCCAGCTTTGCAGCCAGCTGTTGACCACATCAGGTTGATAGGCACCGGCCAGCAGATGAACGGCCAGCAGCTGGCGATGCAGGCGCGTCAGTTTGTCCTGATACTCGCCCGAATGGTTGACGTGAGCGAAGGTCTCTTTCAGGTCGGCGGCAATGCGCCCGAGCATGATATCGCTGAAGCGTTTAAATGAGCCCTGCAGCTTGGCATCCGCCTTTTGATCGACAAACGCACGCCAGCCTTCGGTGACGATCCAGTTAGTAAGCGCTAACTGGGTCTCCAGCCAGACCGGACTGAAACAGAGCTTTTCAGCGCTGACATTCTCTTCCAGCAGCGCCTCTTCCAGCACGGTCAGTTTTTGGCGCAGATCGCTGCTGGCCTTGCGCGGAACCAGCGCGCCGTACAGAGAGAAGACCTGACGCAGCGTCTCCAGCGCATCCTTGATCTGCGGCAGTGCGCCGCTGACGCCGCGCAGCCACAGCTCTTCGTGATACTGCCACTGGCTGAGAGCCAGCAGGAACCCGCTGCGCATCCCCTCTTCTACCGTTGCTTTCGGCTTGACCTTCAGCAGCGGAACCGGGCGCAGCGGGCGCGGTGGATTGCCCTGCGCCAGCGCATAGCCGCGTGCGGCTTTGCTCAGGCTGCCGAGGCGCAGGCCCTCCAGCGTGGCCAGCTCGGCGGCAAAGGCCAGCAGATCGTCACGCTGGCCACTTTTCAGCTCCAGCTCGATTTCTCTCAGCGGCTCGCTTAACGCACCGGCACTGACTTCCCCGCAGTCGTAAGCCACTTCAATCTCGCTTTGCAGGTAAGTAACCACCCACTTTTCGCGCACGAAATGGGTACTGAACAGCGCGTTGAGGCGCTGTTGCAGCGCGGCCACGTCGGTGCCTGCAGGCCAGACGTCGGCAGGTAGCAGGGCGATATCGAGCTCAGGCTGGCCGAGGGCCACATTGTATTCCGGCCGCTGATGCAGCCCGCCCACCGTCTGCCCGGCGGTTTTTAGCGTCATCTCGTAGCTGTCGCCAAAGCCGCGAATGCGCAGGCCCATATCCCAGCGGCGCAGCTGGCTGTCGTCGGTTTCAAAGTAGATGTTGGTGAGCTTCTGCCCCGCGCTGTGCTGGTGAGGCCAGTTCGCCAGTTTATCGGCAATTTTTGATGCAGCTTCTGCCGCGGCGATGAACTTTAATTCGATTTCGATGGTCATATTGTCTTATTTACGTCGTTAACGGCACGGTAAACGGTTAAGGTAACTGATTATGCCTGCTTTATGACAGGTAGCTTAACCCGAAGAGTAATGCACAAGCGACAGGGCTGTCTCTGCTTTATTACGCTTTCGCGTGCCCGCTCTCACGCTCTCTGAGACCAGGATAGTTCTCATTCAGCTTTCTGCGAGGCCGCTCCAGACTGTGCCTTTACTTTTTTCCAGCACTTACGAATAAGAGTTCGAATGAATAAAACTCACCTTATTGGACTGACTTTACTCACTTTTAGCGTTGCAACATCGGTTCATGCTGAAGAAAAACGCTACATTTCCGACGAGCTTTCCACCTGGGTCCGCAGCGGTCCTGGCAATGATTATCGCCTGATCGGCACCCTGAACGCCGGCGAAGAAGTCACCCTGCTGCAGTCAAACGACAATAGCAAATATGGGCAAATCCGTGACAGCCAGGGGCGCACCACCTGGATCCCGCTGGCACAGCTGAGCGAGCAGCCAAGCCTGCGTTCGCGCGTGCCGCAGCTGGAGCAGCAGGTCAAAGACCTGACGGCCAAACTGGCCAATATCGACGGTAGCTGGAACGAACGCACCGCCGAGATGCAGAAAAAAGTCGCCGGCAGCGATGGGGCGATCAACAGCCTGAAAGAAGAGAATCAGCAGCTGAAAAACCAGCTGGTGGTGGCGAAAAAGAAAGTGGATGCCGCCAACGTACAGCTTGACGATAAACAGCGCACCATCATTATGCAGTGGTTTATGTACGGCGGCGGCGTAGCCGGTGTTGGCCTGCTGCTTGGCCTGCTGTTGCCGCATATGATCCCGCGCAGGAAGAAAAGCGACCGCTGGATGAATTAATCCAAACGATGACAAATCAGGGTATCTGCGGATGCCCTTTTTGTCGTGCCTGCGATTTATCATTTGTGCAACATGGATGTTATAGTGTTCCGATTAATGATCGGTTAATTCCGATTATCCGCTTTGTGGAGACCCGCAGTGAAAACATACCTTGTCGGCGGCGCCGTGCGCGATGGACTGCTGAATTTGCCGCTGAAAGACAAAGACTGGGTGGTGGTGGGAGCCTCTCCCCAGCAGATGCTGGATGCTGGCTACGAGCAGGTTGGCCGCGATTTCCCGGTATTTCTGCACCCTTCCAGCCACGAAGAGTATGCGCTGGCGCGCACCGAGCGTAAGTCCGGCAGCGGTTATACCGGCTTCGTCTGCTATGCCGCGCCCGACGTCACGCTGGAACAGGATCTGGCCCGACGCGATCTGACCATCAACGCCATTGCCCAGGACGCTGACGGCAACTTTTACGACCCTTATCGCGGGCGTGAAGACCTTAAGCTGCGCCTGCTGCGCCATGTTTCGGCCGCATTTAACGAAGATCCGCTGCGCGTACTGCGCGTGGCGCGCTTTGCGGCACGTTTTGCCCACCTCAATTTCCGCGTCGCTGACGAAACCATGGCGCTGATGCGCGCCATGGCGGCAAGCGGCGAGCTGGCGCATCTGACGGCGGAACGCGTATGGAAAGAGACGGAGAGCGCCCTGCTCACCCGCAACCCGCAGGTCTATTTCCAGGTACTGCGCGACTGCGGTGCGCTGGCGGTGCTGTTCCTCGAGCTGGATAATCTGTATGGCGTGCCGGCCCCGGCCAAATGGCACCCGGAGATTGACACCGGGGTGCATGCGCTGATGACGCTGGCGATGGCCGCCCAGCTCAGCCCGGAGCTGGATATTCGCTTCGCCACGCTGTTTCACGACGTCGGCAAAGGCCTGACGCCGCCGGAGAAGTGGCCCAGCCACCACGGGCACGGCCCGGCTGGCGTGCCGCTGGTTGCCGCGCTGTGCGAGCGCCTGCGCGTGCCGAATACCGTGCGCGACCTTGCCCTGCTGGTTACCGAATTTCACGACCTGGTGCACACCGTACAGAATCAGTCAGCCGCTACGCTGATTGCCCTGTTTGACCGCGTGGATGCCTGGCGTAAGCCGCAGCGCGTTGAGCAGATTGCTATCACCAGCGAAGCCGATGCGCGTGGGCGCACCGGTTTTGAAAGCAATCCTTATCCGCAGGGCGACTACCTGCGCACCGCCTGGCGGGTGGCACAAAGCGTGTCGACCAAAGAGGTGGTTGAGGCCGGATTCAAGGGCAGCGAAGTCAGAGAAGAGCTAACGCGGCGGCGAGTGGCCGCGCTGGAAGAGTGGAAGTCGTCATAACATCGTAACGGGCCGACCGAAACAAACGACCCCAGGGCCGATCGAATCAAACGACCCCAGGGCCGATCGAAACAAAAGATCGGCCCCTACGGGTAGTTTTACAGAACGAACACCGCGTAAACCGCTGCCGCGATAATAAAGCGGTAGATAGCAAACGGGATAAACGAGATACGTTTGATGATGTGCAGGAAGGTCTTGATCGCGATCAGCGCGACAATAAAGGCGGTGACAAAACCGACGGCGAACATCGGGAAGTCGGCCATGGTCAGGAAGCCCATGCTCTTATAGAGATCCAGCGCGGTAGCGCCCATCATCATCGGCACGGCCAGCAGGAAAGAGAACTCAGAAGCCGCATAGCGGCTCACGCCCATCAGCATCCCGCCGGAAATGGTCGCACCGGAACGTGAGAAGCCCGGCCACAGCGCCAGACACTGGAAACAGCCAATCACGAATGCCTGGCGATAGGTAATATCATCCACGCCCACGGCTTTTGGCTGCTTCGGCTTCAGCAGCTCGGCCGCGATCAGCAGCACGCCACCGACCACCAGCGCATACATCACGTTAACCGGGTTAAACAGCGTTTTGATCTGGTCGTGCAGCAGCAGACCAATGACTACCGCCGGCACCATACCCAACAGAATATGAATCAGCGTTAATTTGCCGGTACCGTTACCTTCATGCGGCTCTTTGCCGAAGTGAATACCGATCAGGCCAAACAGACGGCGCCAGAACATTACCACCACAGCCAGAATTGAACCAAGCTGGATAACCACTTCGAAAGTCTCTGCTTTCTCGCCTTCAAAACCTAACAGATGACCGACAATGATCATGTGCCCGGTGGAGGAAACAGGAAGGAACTCCGTCAACCCTTCAACAATGCCGAGTATTGCTGCCACCCATAGCTGATGAATATCTGCCATCAAATTCTACCTCTAACCAAGTTAAAACCATTAAAAAGGCGGTCGCTTTGCGCTACCGCCAAATTGTGCCCGGACTGAATTAGGGCAACCTTAAGACAGACCATAATGTGGTTTGGTTTCATTGTCATGGCAATGAGATTGCGTTTATTTCGGATTAGTCCCGCGTTCGATGATCACCCCGACCTCACGCGCCTGAGCGACTGCTCCCGGTTTGCTGACCTTAATCCGCACCCACGGCGAGGCGAATCGAGCCAGCAACAGCGTGGCAATCTCCTCCGCAACGCGCTCAACCAGCGCGAATTTGCCGTTGGCAACGTGATCGATAATCGCCTGTGAGACGTCGGCATAGCTCAGGCAGTCATTGACATCATCGCTGGCCGCGGCTTTGCGGTTGTCCCACGCCATTTCGACATCGAACACCAACTTCTGCTGAATCGTCTGTTCCCAGTCGTAAACGCCAATGGTAGTGATGACGGACAGGTGATCTATAAATACAATATCCATGATACGGCTCTCTGTTTTTACGGTTGCCGGATATCATCCCCGGCGGTTTATGCGTATTATCCACGGATGCAGACTTTAAGACGACCCCAACAAGACGGAATAGAGTTATGAGTGTATTCGCGCTTGGTATGATCATTTTCGCGTATCTGTGTGGCTCCATCTCCAGCGCGATTCTGGTTTGCCGGCTGTTTGGATTACCGGACCCTCGCCACCACGGTTCGCGCAACCCCGGCACCACTAACGTATTGCGCATCGGCGGTAAAGGTGCGGCAGCCATGGTGCTGGTGTTTGATGTGCTTAAAGGCATGCTGCCGGTCTGGCTGGCGTATCACTTCGGCGTCACCCCGCTCTACCTCGGTCTGACCGCCATTGCGGCCTGTCTTGGCCATATCTACCCGGTATTCTTTAAGTTCAAAGGCGGTAAAGGCGTCGCCACTGCCTTTGGTGCTATCGCGCCTATCGGCTGGGATTTAACGGGATTGATGACCGGGACCTGGCTGCTGACGGTGCTGCTAAGCGGCTACTCTTCGCTGGGGGCGATTATCAGCGCGCTGATCGCGCCGTTCTACGTCTGGTGGTTTAAACCGCAGTTTACCTTCCCGGTCGCCATGCTCTCCTGCCTGATCCTGCTGCGTCATCACGACAATATTCAGCGCCTGTGGCGCGGGCAGGAAACCAAGATCTGGAAGAAGAAGAGAAAGGATCCGTAAAGATACGGGCGAGGCATGCCTCACACCTGCCAAATCACGGTGAATTCGCATCGGTAAGTGGGTTACTTAACCCCGACAAAAACGCGGTGAATGTGCTGATGGGTCAGGCACGCCTGACCCACAACAGGCGAGCAGTTAAATAGCAGGTAACTCTGCCAGCGGCCAGCGCGGGCGCACCGTGACGCTCAGCTCCGCATGCACACCACCTTTCATCCGCACCATCCCTGCATAGGCGATCATCGCGCCGTTATCGGTACAAAATTCCGGGCGCGCATAAAACACTTCGCCGCCCCGCTTCTGCATCATCTCTGCCAGCTTGCTACGCAGCGTGCGGTTAGCGCTGACGCCCCCGGCAATCACCAGGCGCTTAAAACCACTCTGGTCGAGTGCACGGCGGCATTTAATTGCCAGCGTATCGACGACGGCATCTTCAAAAGCGCGCGCGATGTCAGCACGAGTCTGTTCGCTGCTGTCATTATCGCGAATGGTATTTGCCGCGAAGGTTTTCAGGCCAGAGAAGCTGAAATCCAGCCCCGGGCGATCGGTCATCGGGCGCGGGAAGACAAAGCGCTTTTCCACCCCCTGCTGCGCCATTTTCGACAGCATCGGGCCGCCGGGATAGTCCAGCCCCAGCAGCTTGGCGGTTTTATCAAAGGCTTCGCCTGCCGCATCATCTATGGATTCGCCCAGCAGGGTGTATTCACCGATGCCCGTGACGCCGATCAGCTGCGTATGGCCGCCGGAAACCAGCAGCGCGACAAACGGAAACTCGGGCGGGTTGTCTTCCAGCATCGGAGCCAGCAGGTGCCCTTCCATATGGTGCACGGCAATCGCCGGGACATCCCAGGCAAACGCCAGCGAGCGACCAATGGTGGCGCCAACCAGCAGCGCACCGACCAGGCCCGGGCCGGCAGTGTAGGCCACCGCATCGATATCCTGCGCCTGCAGCCCGGCTTCTTTCAGCGCGGCCTGGATCAGCGGCACCGTTTTACGCACGTGATCGCGCGAAGCCAGTTCGGGGACCACACCACCGTAGTCGGCGTGGAGCTTTACCTGGCTATAAAGTTGATTAGCGAGCAAACCGGCCGCATCGTCATAAATGGCAATACCGGTTTCATCGCAGGATGTTTCAATTCCGAGAACACGCATGGCTTTTTCACCTCATTCTTGCGGCGCGCAGTGTAGCATGGCGGCGCTTTGCCGGGCGGCAATTTTAGCGACTCAGCGGTTATGCCTTGACCAATAAGGCGTTTTTTTTCCCACCAGGGACGCTGGTTTCGTGTATAATCAGCCCCCTGAAAAAAACCGGCAGCCGCACAGGCGCATCTGTTGGTTACATTAAGCTATGGTGCTTTACAACGCAGCCTGTGTTGGAGTAAAATTCCGCACCATTTTGAAATGAGCTGGCACCGATGTCAGCAGCAAAACCGAATTTATCGAGGTGAGAGTTACATGCCGGTAATTAAAGTACGTGAAAACGAGCCATTCGACGTAGCACTGCGTCGCTTCAAGCGTTCTTGTGAGAAAGCAGGCGTTCTGGCTGAAGTTCGTCGTCGTGAGTTTTATGAAAAACCTACTACCGAACGTAAGCGCGCTAAAGCGTCTGCAGTAAAACGCCACGCGAAGAAACTGGCTCGCGAAAACGCACGCCGCACTCGTCTGTACTAGTAGCCTGAGGGTTCGCCCTCTCGTTATACAGACCAGTTAGTAGTTATCAGGCCGTGCTTCCGAAAGGAATGCGCGGCTTGTTGTCGTTTATGAGCTGATCAACCGGGGCTTATGGCAGGAAGAATTCCACGCGTATTTATCAATGACTTACTCGCACGCACGGACATCGTGGATCTTATTGATGCCCGGGTGAAGCTGAAAAAGCAGGGTAAAAACTATCACGCGTGCTGCCCTTTCCATAATGAGAAAACCCCCTCCTTCACGGTAAACGGCGAGAAACAGTTTTATCACTGTTTCGGCTGCGGTGCACACGGCAACGCCGTCGACTTCCTGATGAATTACGATCGTCTGGAATTTGTCGAAAGCATCGAAGAACTGGCGACCCTGTATGGTCTGGAAGTGCCGTATGAAAGCGGTAACGGTCCCAGCCAGCTTGAGCGTCACCAGCGTCAAAGTCTTTATCAGTTAATGACCGATCTGCGCGATTTCTATCAGCAGGCGCTGGTTCAAAGCCAGTCGGCAGGCGCGCGTGAATATCTGGCGCAGCGCGGGCTAAGCGAAGAGGTCATTAAGCATTTTTCTATCGGTTTCGCCCCTGCGGGCTGGGACAACGCGCTTAAACGCTTTGGCCGTAATCCTGATGACCGCCAGTCGCTGATCGACGCCGGTATGCTGGTCACCAACGATCAGGGCCGCAGCTACGATCGCTTCCGTGAGCGCGTGATGTTTCCTATCCACGATAAGCGTGGACGGGTGATTGGCTTTGGTGGCCGGGTACTCGGCGACGGGATGCCGAAATATCTCAACTCGCCGGAAACCGATATTTTCCATAAAGGCCGCCAGCTGTACGGCCTGTATGAAGCACAAAAAAATTATCCTGAACCGCCTAAGCTGTTGGTGGTTGAAGGGTACATGGACGTGGTGGCGCTGGCGCAGTTTGGCGTGGATTACGCCGTGGCCTCGCTGGGGACCTCCACCACAGCTGAACATATTCAGCTGCTGTTCCGCGCCACCAACACCGTGATTTGCTGTTACGACGGTGACCGTGCAGGCCGCGAGGCAGCCTGGCGTGCGCTGGAAACCGCATTACCTTACATGAATGACGGTCGTCAGCTACGCTTTATGTTCCTGCCTGACGGCGAAGACCCGGATACGCTGGTGCGTAAAGAGGGTAAAGAGGCGTTTGAAGCGCGGATGGAGCAGGCAATGCCGCTCTCCGGGTTTCTGTTCGATACGCTGATGCCGCAGGTCGATTTGCGCTCGCCGGATGGCCGCGCGCAGCTCAGCACCCTGGCCCTGCCGCTGATTAGTCAGGTGCCGGGCGAGACGCTGCGCATCTACCTGCGTCAGGAGCTGGGCAACAAGCTGGGGATCCTTGACGATAGCCAGTTGGAGAAGCTGCTGCCGAAGCAAGCGGAAAATGCGAAACCGCCCGCGCAGCCCCAGCTAAAACGCACAACCATGCGTATACTTATTGGGCTGCTGATCCAGAACCCACAGCTGGCGATGATGGTGCCCTCTCTTGATGGGCTGGAGCAGTCGGATTTACCCGGTTTTCCGCTGTTCGTTGAGTTAGTGAGCACTTGCGTTGCTCAACCTGGCCTGACGACCGGACAGCTACTAGAGTTATACCGCGGCACAAAATTTAGCCAGAGCCTTGAAACCCTGGCAACATGGAACCACATGATAGTAGATGACGAAGTGGACACCATGTTTAAGGATGCGCTGGGCAGTATGTACGATGACGCGCTGGAGCGTCGGCTGGAAGAGCTGATTGCCCGTGACCGCACGCACGTACTGAGCGCAGAAGAGCGCCGCGAGTTCTGGACGCTAAGCCAGGCTCTGAAGAAACAGTAACACGGGCTGACCGAAAAAGAGGGTCAGCCCCTACATCACAGAAGATTTTAGGGTTCGCCCCAAAGTCACACAGAATTTAGAGGCGTTATCGGCGCAGTCAGTTTGCACACCGCCTGCGCGCAGCACCCGGAGCGTACTGAAGTACGTGAGGAGTGCGAGCACGGCCGGGGTTCAAAATGGCAAGTGAGATAGCCTCGACAAAGATATCAGCGGCTTAAGTGCCGAATTCGAGTCAGGCAGCCCCTGACAGCCGCCATGACGGGCAGCGGCAATAATCTAAACGCCCTCACTGTTATTGTTGGCATCTTAGCCGACCCGACACCAATCTAATTTAACAGAAGTGTGGATACCGTCTTATGGAGCAAAACCCGCAGTCACAGCTGAAGCTACTTGTCACCCGTGGTAAGGAGCAAGGCTATCTGACCTATGCCGAGGTCAATGACCATCTGCCGGAAGATATCGTCGACTCCGATCAGATTGAAGACATCATCCAGATGATTAACGACATGGGCATCCAGGTAGTGGAAGAAGCGCCTGATGCCGATGATCTGATGCTGAATGAAAACAACAACGATACGGACGAAGATGCTGCTGAAGCGGCTGCTCAGGTGCTATCCAGCGTAGAGTCCGAAATCGGGCGTACTACCGATCCGGTGCGCATGTACATGCGTGAAATGGGTACCGTTGAACTGTTGACTCGCGAAGGCGAAATCGACATCGCGAAGCGCATCGAAGACGGTATCAACCAGGTACAGTGCTCGGTTGCTGAATATCCTGAAGCCATTACCTACCTGCTTGAGCAGTACGATCGCGTTGAAGCGGGCGAAGCGCGCCTGTCAGACCTGATCACCGGTTTTGTTGATCCCAACGCGCAAGAAGATATCGCACCGACGGCGACCCATGTCGGTTCCGAGCTGTCTGAAGCTGAGCGTGACGACAACGAAGAAGAAGACGAAGAAGATGACGACAGCTCGGACGATGACAACAGCATCGACCCGGAGCTGGCGCGTGAAAAATTCAACGATCTGCGCGTACAGTACGAGAAAACCCGTACCGTCATCAAAGCGAAAAGCCGCAGCCACGCTGATGCCATCGCTGAGATCCAGAATCTTTCCGACGTCTTTAAGCAGTTCCGCCTGGTGCCGAAGCAGTTCGACTTCCTGGTAAACAGCATGCGCGTGATGATGGACCGCGTACGTACTCAGGAACGCCTGATTATGAAGCTGTGCGTTGAACTGTGCAAAATGCCGAAAAAGAACTTCATTACTCTGTTCACCGGCAATGAAACCAGCGAAACCTGGTTCAAAGCGGCACTGGCAATGAACAAGCCGTGGTCTGAAAAGCTGAACGACGTGTCAGAAGATGTGCATCGTGGCCTGCAGAAACTGCAGCAGATTGAGCAAGAAACCGGCCTGACCATTGAGCAGGTGAAGGATATCAACCGCCGCATGTCCATCGGTGAAGCGAAAGCGCGCCGTGCGAAGAAAGAGATGGTTGAAGCAAACTTACGTCTGGTTATCTCTATCGCTAAGAAATACACCAACCGCGGTCTGCAGTTCCTTGATCTGATTCAGGAAGGCAACATCGGCCTGATGAAAGCGGTGGATAAGTTTGAATACCGCCGTGGTTATAAGTTCTCAACTTATGCTACCTGGTGGATCCGTCAGGCGATCACCCGTTCTATCGCCGACCAGGCGCGTACCATCCGTATTCCGGTGCACATGATTGAGACGATCAACAAGCTCAACCGTATTTCGCGCCAGATGCTGCAGGAGATGGGCCGCGAGCCAACGCCGGAAGAGCTGGCTGAGCGCATGCTGATGCCGGAAGATAAAATCCGCAAGGTGCTGAAAATTGCCAAAGAGCCGATCTCCATGGAGACGCCAATTGGTGATGATGAAGATTCACATCTGGGTGATTTTATCGAAGACACCACGCTGGAGCTGCCGCTGGACTCTGCCACCTCTGAGAGCCTGCGTTCTGCTACCCACGACGTGCTGGCTGGCCTGACTGCGCGTGAAGCGAAAGTGCTGCGTATGCGTTTCGGTATCGATATGAACACCGACCACACGCTGGAAGAAGTTGGCAAGCAGTTTGACGTGACGCGTGAGCGTATCCGTCAGATTGAAGCGAAGGCGCTGCGTAAACTGCGCCATCCAAGCCGCTCTGAAGTGCTGCGCAGCTTCCTCGACGATTAACCGACGGTCTGCGTAACAAGATGGCTCCTCACTGAGGGGCCATTTTTTTTGCGCTTAAATCAGCATAACTATTAAACAAAAAGCGAGCAGTTTTTGCGCCATCTTTGGCCTCCTTCTCCATTGCTTTTCAGCAGGTAAAAGGCTACCTTTACGTTGTCGGTCGTAAGGGCAGCCTCACTTTGATTACAACTCAAGTGGGGCTTTTCGCTATCTGTCCCTTACCCAAGGCTCAGGACAGAAAGATCCTGAGCACCCGTCGCGCAGTGTAACGCATCCGCTTTTAAATCAATGCCTTCAGATTGCCGAAATCAGTGCTCTGTCTGATTTTTATGCAACGGTAATGCAATCAACGCCCCTGCTCACGCAATGCCTGATCGAGTGCCGCATAGGCCGCCGTCATCTCCTGCTGCGAAGCACGATTCAGGCCGCTGGGATTCGGCAGTACCCAGATTTCGGTGCCAGCAATCGTCACAGGCTGCCTGCCCCACTCCACCTTGCTGCGGCGAAATGCCTGCTGATAAGCCTGCTTGCCGAGCACCGCCAGCGCCGCGGGCTGATAGCGCTCAATCTTATCCACCAGCGCCTGGCCGCCCTCACGCAGCTCGCTGCCCGCCAGTTCACTGGCCAGCACCGTTGGCCGCTCCACCAGCATGGTAATACCGCAACCGGTCTCCAGCAGCTGCTGTTCCTGCTCGGGCTTGAGCTGGCTGCGGGTAAAGCCCGCCTGGAAAATGGTTTTCCAGAAGCGGTTACCCGGATGCGCAAAATGAAAACCCGTGTGGGCGGAGGATTTTCCTGGATTAATGCCGCAGAACAGCACTCTCAGTCCGGGCTGGATAATATCGCTGATGCCGTGTGCTTCCATGAATCACTCTCTCCCTGCTAGCGGGCTGCCACGCGTGCGGCAGCCATCGTGATTTAAATCGCGGCAATAACTGCTGCGCTGATCTCTTCGGTGCTCAGCCCGTGATTTATTTTCTGCTGCGCGGTGACGGTTTCAACGGCGTGCAGGATCGCGCGTGCTGCCTGTTGCTCGCCCAGATGTTCCAGCATCATCGCCGCAGACCAGATAGCGGCAATCGGGTTAGCGATGCCCTGCCCGGCAATATCCGGCGCGGAACCGTGCACCGGTTCAAACATCGAAGGCACAGCGGGGTCGGGATTGAGGTTGGCAGAAGCCGCATAGCCCAGCCCGCCCTGAATGGCCGCGCCGAGATCGGTGAGGATGTCGCCAAACAGGTTGGAGGCGACGATCACGTCGAGCGTTTCCGGGTTCATCACCATTCGTGCTGCAATCGCATCAATATGATAGCGGTTAACCGTGACATCAGGATAGCCGCGCGCCACCTCCTCGGTGACTTCATCCCACATCACCATGGTGTATTTCTGCGCGTTGGATTTGGTGACGGAGGCCAGCCGCTTGCTGCGCTTTTGCGCCATCTCAAAGCCAAAGCGCAGAATGCGCTCAACGCCGCGACGGGTGAAAATTGACGTTTCTACCGCCACTTCTGCCGGGGTTCCCTGGTGAATACGCCCACCCGCGCCGCTGTACTCGCCTTCAGTGTTTTCACGAATGCAGAGGATATCAAACTCGCTTTTGCGCAGCGGGCCTTCCACTCCCGCCAGCAGGCGGTGCGGCCGTACGTTGGCAAACAGGTCAAACTGCTTGCGGATGGGCAACAGCAGGCCGTGCAGCGAGACGTTATCCGGCACTTTTTCCGGCCAGCCAACCGCACCCAGCAGCACCGCATCAAATTTCTTCAGCGTATCGATACCGTCTTTCGGCATCATCTCACCGTGCTCAAGATAGTATTCGCACGACCACGGGAACCACTCGCCGCCAAGGGCGAAATCAAATTTGGCCGCGCTGTGGACCAGCACATGCCAGGCAGCGTTAATCACATCCACGCCGATTCCGTCCCCGGGGATCACCGCCACTTGATAGCTTTTCATGATGCTCCTTAGATGATTAATATAACCAGCAAGATAACATCTTCGCCCAGGTGACGCGTTTGTGCTGCTTTTTTTGGGGTATCTGGCGGCAGAAGCTGCCGAACAGGCACGCTGTACGCATCAGCCATCGCGGGCCGTGCAAGGCCCGCGTTCAGATTAGCGAAACACGCTGACTGCCTCTACCAGACGGCTGGCCTGGTTTTTCATACGCTGCGCCGCCTGCGCGCCTTCGCTGACCAGCGCGCTGTTATCGTGCGTCAGGCGGTCGAGCGCTTCTACCGCCTGCCCGACCTCGCCCAGCCCGGCGCTCTGCTCGGCCGTTGCCACGCTGATCTGCTGCAGCAGTTCGGTGACGTTCTGCACCTTATCGACAATATCGCCGATCGCCTTGCCCGCTTCATGCACCTGCCCGGCACCGGACTCCACCTTGAGATTACTGGCGGCAATCAGTTGGCGGATCTCACTGGCTGCACCGGCGCTGCGCTGCGCCAGGCTGCGCACTTCTCCGGCGACCACGGCGAAGCCTTTGCCCTGTTCGCCGGCACGCGCGGCTTCCACCGCCGCATTCAGCGCCAGGATATTGGTCTGGAAAGCGATGCTGTCGATCAGGCCGGTAATGGTGGCAATCTGGCGCGAGCTGGCGGCGATCTCATCCATTGTCACCACCACGTTCTGCATCACCTCACCGCCCTTCACCGCCGCGTTGCTGGCGGTATGCGAGAACTGATTGGCCTGCTCGGTACTCTCGCCGTTGCGCTGCACCGTGCTGGTCATCTGGTTCATGGTGCTGGCCGTCTGCTGCACGCTAGCTGCTGTCTGTTCGGTATGGCTGTTGATCTTGTCGTTACCGCGCGCCAGCTCGTCGCTGGCGCGATGCACGTCGAGTACCTGATCGCTGACGTCTTTAATCAGCCAGCGGAACATCAGGCCCAGCTGCCCCACCGCCCGCAGCGTCATACCGATCTCATCAACCCGGTTGAGGTGCTCAACCTGCGAATTAGCGCCGCTGGCCACGTCCAGCGCCTGGCGACAGACGGCAGCCATCGGGCGGGCAATCTGGCTTTGCAGCCAGGCATCCACCCCCAGCGCGATCAGCACCGAAAAGGCGCTAAAACCGGCCAGCGCCGTGCCCTGCAGCCCGGCGACTGCCGCCGCCGCCACCAGCGGTAGCCACAGCGCCAGCACCGCGCTATGAATGCGCCAGCGCAGTGACAGCGTTTTCAACAGGGAGAGCGGACGCAGCCAGCCCGTGCGCAGCAGCAGGCCGCGATGCAAATGCCAGCCCTTGAGCCGCCCCTGATTCATCTTCTGATACAGCTGCTCGGCGCCACGCACCTCTTCGGCGCCGGGCTTAACCCGCACCGACATATGGCCGAGGATTTCGCCATTGCGGATCACCGGCACCACGTTGGCGCGCACCCAGTAATGGTCGCCATTTTTACGGCGGTTTTTCACCAGCCCGGTCCACGGCAGCCCCTGTTTCAGGGTGCTCCACATATCGGCAAAGGCGGCTTTTGGCATATCGGGGTGGCGTACCAGATTATGAGGCTGACCGTCGATTTCACTGCGATCGTAGCCGCTCACCTCAATAAACGCGCTGTTAGCGTAGGTGATGTAGCTGTCGGCATCGGTGGTGGTCATCAGAGTGGTATCGTCGTCGAGCAGATGCTCCTGCTGGGTTACGTGCTGATGGGTTTGCATATAACGACCTTGTTATGATTGTTTGGATCCTGCAGCAACTTGCCTGCACTATGCTAAACCATCGGCAGAATGTGGCGAAAACTTTAACAATTCTCACCAGATTTATGCGCAAACGCCTCACGCAGCCAGTGAATAAAAGCGCTGACGGCACGCGGCACCTGAGCCGACCACGGGCGCACCACGTACAGCATCTCGGCAAAGGCGCCCACCGCCTGCCACTGCGGCAGCAGCTGCACTAACGAGCCATCCTTTAGCGCCGCTTGCGCGCTGAAGTCCGGCAGCAGCGCAATGCCCAGCCCTTCCAGCGCCGCATCGCGAATCGATTCACTGTTGTTGGTGGCAAACGGCCCGCTGACGTTCACGGCTGTCTGTTCGCCCCCGGCCAGCGGCTGAAAACGCCAGCGCGGCGCTTCCACGCCGCGCGGATAGTAAAGGCAGAGGTGTTCACTCAGGGCATGCGGGCTGGCGGGATGACCGAAACGTGCCAGATAGGCCGGAGAAGCCACCACCACGGCGCGCGTCGGGCACAGCGGCAGCGCGACATGGGTTTCCGGTAAGGTGGTGCTGTGACGAATAGCCAGGTCAAACCCTTCGCTGGCCAGCGATACCAGGCGGTCAGAAACTTCCAGCTGCACGCGCACCTGCGGATGCTCGCGCAGGAAAGCGGTGATATGCGGCACCAGCTGCTGGCGGGCAAACGCCACCGGTGCAGTCACGCGCACCATCCCGCGCAGCGGTCCGGCAGAGTCGCGCACGCTGAAAAAACTTTGGGCAATCTGTGCAAAGGGCGCGCGCAGGTCATCCACCAGCTTTTCCCCGGCGCTGGTCAGGCGCAGGCTGCGCGTAGTGCGCGTCACCAGCGGTACTCCTGCCAGCTGCTCCAGCTCTTTGATCTTCTGCGACATCGCCGCCTTACTGACCTCCAGCCGATCTGCGGCTGCGGTAAAACTGCCCTGCTCGGCCAGCACCGTCAGCCAGTGCAGATGCGTCCACAGCGCATCCGTCTTCAGCTCTTTCATTTTCATTGTTCACTATAGTAAATAATCATTTCAAGCATAGCGCTTTTTCCCGCCGCGCATCAGGGTTAAATTGCCCCCGTTGACAGGCGATACTGCCTGCCTCACTAAACAATGACCAAGTCGGGGTATCTATGCCGTTACTGCAATTCGATGTCATTCAGGGCCGTTCAGAGTCCGAGCTAAAAACCCTGCTGGATGCCGCCCACCGTGCAGTCCTGACGGCGTTTAACGTGCCAGCGCGCGACCGCTATCAGATTGTTCACGAGAATAAAGGCTACCAGATGGTGTTCGAGGATACCGGCCTGGATCTGCCGCGTACCGATAATCTGGTGATGGTGAGGGTGTTTACCAGCCCGCGCAGCAGCGAGCAGAAGCAGCTCTTTATGGCCGAACTGTGCCGCGAACTGGAAGAGAGCTGTGGGATCCTGCCGACTGATGTGATGATGACCTTTATCACCAACGACAAAGGCGACTGGAGCTTCGGCAATGGCGTGGCGCAGTATCTGACCGGCGAGCTGTAAGCAGTAGCAGAAACTCCCCGGCTGGCCGCCGGGGAGTGCATAACGATTAGAAATCGTAACGCAGACGCACCAGGTTCATATCACCCAGGTTGTCGGTGCTGGAAGTAAACACGTGTTCGTAGTCAACACGGAAGCCGTAATCCAGCTTGAAGGTCACACCCAGGCCGTTATCGATGCGCTGGTAATCACGCCCCGACACGTACTGCAGGCGGTCGCCCATAAAGTACGGCATCACCGACTTCAGACCGTATTGACCCACCGGCACGGTATAACCGGCCAGATACTCCACGCCCCACGCATCACCGGCGAAGTAGTTGTGAACATCGGCTTTTTTGGTGGTCAGGAAGTTGTCGTACCAGCCGCCGCCCACGGTAAAGGTCCAGTTATCCGGCGTCCAGCTCAGCGCGGTACCGAAAATGTTCTGGTCGTAGGATTTGTCATCGCCATTGTTGCGGTTACGCATATCTGCGCGGGTGTAGTTCCACGCGGTGCCCCAGGTCAGATCCTTCGCGATGTGGTAATCCACGCCCAGCGATCCGCCGCCCTGACGCTTGTAGCCGAGGCTATTGCCATTGACCAGGTAGTCATTGTCGGCAAACAGGTAGGAGGCATACACATCCGCGTCGCCGAAGGTATTTTTGTACTTCAGCATCTTGCGTGAACGATAAGAGCCATCGTAGTCACCGTTAATCCCGTTACCCGGTGCCTGGGCCAGCATGTCGTAGTCCCAGATATCGGTTTTCGCGCCGACCACATCGTAATAAACGCTGTTCTGCTGGCCGAAGGTCAGCGTACCCCAGGTTTTGCTTTTCAGGCCGGTGTAGAGCATGCGGCGGGTGGTGTTGTGCGCGCCCGGGGCGTAGTGGTTATCCCAGTCGAACACCGCCGGGATATTGACGCCCAGCTCGTAGTAGCTGATCCAGCTGATATCATCAAACAGATAATAATCAGCGGCAAAGCGGAAACGCGAACCGCCGTCAAAACCATTACGACGGTAGGCGTTGCTGCCATCGTTGCCGGTCAGGTTGTTGAACTGTGGACGAATACTGCCGCCCACGGTGAAGTTCAGACGGCTCAGCGGGTCGCCCGCCTGGGGATCTTGTTTAAGCAGGGTAATCTCAGCATTAGCAGCAAAAGAAGCGCTGCCAACAATCAGCCCCAGACCAATGGCCTGAGTTAAAACACGCATTTTAGTTAACATTATGTAGCCCTGTGTAATATTGCCAAATATAACGGCGAGATATTAGCCCGAAATATGTGACATTTAGTTCATCTGCATGACGATTTTGTGCGATTTTGCGCACGAAGAGATTAAGCAAATATTTCATTATGTTTTTTTATTCACACAAATTATCAAATTGTGCGGTATTTATTGACCGTGCCTAAACAAAAGCCAAATAGTTTTCAGAAGTCATAGCGCAGGCGAAACAAATTTAAATCACCAATGTGGTCATTGCTGGAGCGAAACACATGCTGATAGTCAAAACGGAATCCCTTGTATAAAAAGAACTCCACGCCCAGGCCATTCTCACGCTGGTAGCGCTCACGATGCTGCCCGGCACGCAGCTGGGCACCAAAGTAGATCGGCATGATGCTTTTCAGCCCGTAGCGATTTACCGCAAAGTCCCGCCCGATGAAATAGCTCAGCCCCCAGGCGCGGGTGGCAAAGTAGCGCCGCAGCGGTCGGCCGGCCAGAGGGGTAAAGTTACGGAACCAGCCGCCGGTCGCCGCCACCGTCCAGTGCCCTGGCTTCCAGGAGAACCCGGTTCCCAGGATCTGCTGATCAAAGCGCTTGCGCTGCTGCTGTGCATCACTCATGGAGGCGCGGGTACGGTTCCACGCCAGCCCCCACGACAGCCGGGGTGTTAAATGGTCGTCAATCCCCAGTGACTGACCATCATGCCGCTTGTACCTTGCGCCACGGCTGTAGTACGGATTGACCGGGAAAAGATAGCTGGCGTAGAGATCGACGGGGCCGAAATGTTGCAGGTAGTTGAGCGATCGGCGGGCGTGCCAGGAACCATCGGCATTTGCCTCCATCCCGTTCTCCACCGGCTCGGTGTGCATATCGTTGCCCCAGATATCGGTTTTAGCGGTCACCACCTGGTAATAGATACTGTCGCGGTGGCCCCAGGTGAGTTCGCCCCAGCGCTGACTGCGTACCCCGGCAAACAGCTGTCGATTACTGGTGTTGCGCGCCCCTTCAGCATAGTGTCCGTGCCAGCCGATCAGCTCAGCGCTATTCACCCCTGTTTCCGCATAGCCCACCAGGCTGAAGTCGTCATCCACCTGATAGCGCAGATGGAAACGCAGGCGCGAGCCGCCATCAAACAGGTTGCGCTGATAAGAACCGCGATCTTTACCGCCCATCACATCATAGATACTCATACGGATATCGCCGCCGACGCGTAAATTGAAGCGGCTTAGCAAGCTGCCCCCCTGCGGATCGGCCCTGAGCAGGGTGATCTCAGCCCGGCATGAGGTGGAAAAAAGTAGCAGCAGCAGCGCGGAACGACACAGGTGAAGCGTGCAAGCGAGTTTCATCATTACCCTCCCTGAGTAGACCACTCCCCCGGCGGGGAGCAGTTTTCACGAAATGCGCAATCATAAAAACGCCTGATTCTTAGCCGGGTTTTATCCCTAAATGTGAACCCCCCCGTTTCTGCATAGCGAGATTGCAAAAATTTGGCGCAATTAACATTTTTGCAACATCGTTACGGCTTTTTGTGGTTTTTAAATGAAAAAGATGCTGACTCGCCATTTATGTGAGCTAAATCCTAATTTTGAGATTATTCCCTCCTGCACTCACTCATTAATTATGTTTAAGATACTTCGCGCCAAATGCGGGCTATTCGACTGTCTGGTCATGGCTGAGTGAGGGTGGCTTCGCCTGTAGCAATGAAAAGCAGCGTCAAATAGCCTTATCGCCCGCAAACAGCAGATTGAAAAAAGTCATCATTGCGTCACGCAAAGTTAAACGAAAGGTAAACGGCGGGGTTCCTGGCGTGGGCACTATCACATTTTCCTGTCCCCCCGGTTGGTTGCCAGAGATAATTCGCTGCGTTAAATTAATCCGTTGAACTTAATATTTTCTTTTCGCAGGCACCTGACAGGGATTGCGTCACATACAGGGTAAAATTGATCCGATGGTTTCAGAATGGTTATCACTCCTATTTTTTATCGCTTCTGTATCACTTTACACATGGAAGGCAGGACGCCATAAGCTGTGGTTCTCGGCGGTGCTGGTACTGCTGGGCGTCTACATTGTGCTGAATGCTTCACTGCTGGCGAGTAATTATTTCACCGGTGAAGGCATTAACGATGCGGTTATTTATACCATCACCAGCAGCCTGAGCGGCGCCGGGGTGCAGAAGTATATTCTGCCAGCGGTGGGGCTGATAATAACGTTATTACTGCTATTCCTGTTATTATCCTGGGTATTACGACTGCGTAAAAACCATAATTACAGCAAATTATATAGCCTGCTGGCATTGGTGCTTGCCGTACTCTCGATCAAAACCACTCCGGCTTATCAGCAGGTCACCAATTTAATTAAGTCACAAATGACCAAAGGCGACTCGGATTTTTACAGTCATTATCAGGTGCCGGGAAAAAGCTTACGCGGCGATCGCCCTAATCTGGTGTATATCTACGCCGAAAGCCTGGAACGCACCTATTTTGATGAGCATGCGTTTCCAAAACTGGCACCTGAACTGAACGAAATTAAAAATAACTCGCTGGACTTCAGCAATACTGAACAGCTGCCCGGCACCGAATACACCATTGCCGGTATGGTGGCCTCACAGTGCGGCATCCCGCTGTTTGCGCCGTTTGACGGCAACGCTTCCAGCTCGCTGTCGACCTTCTACCCGCAGAATGTCTGCCTTGGCGATATCCTGAAATCTTCCGGTTATCAGAACTATTTCTACCAGGGTGCCAGCCTGAGCTTCGCGGGTAAGGATCTGTTCCTCTCCTCGCACGGCTTTGACCATATGTACGGTTTTAAAGAGCTGGCTGGCGTGGTGAAAGACCCGAAATATCGCAACGACTGGGGCTGGTATGACGATACCGTGCTGGAGGTGGTGTTTGACAAATATCTGGAGCTGGCGCAGAAAAACCAGCCGTTCTCGCTGTTTGCCCTGACCGTGGATACCCATCATCCGGATGGCTTTATCTCCCGCAGCTGCCAGCGCAAGTCTTATCCGTTTGACGGCAAAGAGAATAAATCCTTCGCGGCGGTTGCCTGCGGCCAGGAGCATATTGCCAGACTGATTGAAAAAATCCGCGCCACGCCGTATTTCAAAAACACCATTATCGTGGTCAGCTCCGACCATCTGGCGATGAACAACACCGCCTACAAATATCTCAACCAGCACGATCGCCGCGATCTGTTCTTTATGCTGCGCGGCGATGACGTCAGCAGCAAAGTGATTTCGCTGAAGCGCAACACGCTGGACAACGGCGCCACGGTGCTGGATGCGATGGGCGGCGATAACTTTATCGGCCTGGGGCGCAGCAGCCTCTCGTCCACCTCCCTTTCCGCCACCTATCTCAATATCAAAGAGAAGATCAACGAGTGGAAGCCGGACGTGATTTCGCTGTGGAACTTCCCGAAAGCGATCTCCGACTACAAAATTGATAGCGAGAAAAATACCTTCAGCTTCTCTGGCGCCCACTTCAAGCTGCCGCTGTTACTGTCAGTGATGCCAAATAAGATTGAACCGAAGCTGGATGCTTACCTGGCGACCCCGCTGAAACAGCAGCTGGCAAGATTCGCCCCCGACGAGAAGTTTGTCTGGATCGATCGCTGCTACAAAATAGGCAGCGTATGGGATGACAAGCTGATAATGAACAACGGCCTGTGCGTGGCAAACGGTACGCTGAATGCGCACCCGACCATTATTCAGGTTAAACCGGGCAACACGCTGGGGAAAATCACCTTTAGCAAGGGTGAGCAGAGTGACGATCGCTATCAGCGCAGCCTGACGCGCCTGAAGATAGCCGACGCCGACCTGAAATACGCCTCGGACAGCATTCAGTTCAATCTGCCTGGCCTGCCGCAGCAGGTGCAGAAAGTGTCCGGCCTCTCTTATGCTGAAAACTGGGGGCGCTGGTCGGATGCCAACCTGCTGCCGGATGTCACCATCCAGTATCTGGAGCCTCTGCCAGCTAAGTTTGCGCTGACGATGAGCGCCCGCGCCTTTGGCAATAACAGCCTGCGCCCGGTGCAGGTCAGAGTCGGTGACTGGCAGCAGCAGGTGACCTTCGGCGCGCAGGACACCACGATGACGCTGCAGGTGGATAACCCGTCACGGGCGCGCAGCATCGTCATCACGCCGCCGGAGCCGATTGAAACCAGTGAAGGTACGGTAGATGGTTTTGCGGCACGTAAGCTGGGTATAGGGCTGGTCAGCCTGAAGGTTACGGCTCAACCCTGAGATTAAGGTGGCCCCGGCATGCGCGGGGCCACCCTGACTTTATAGTGCCAGCTCAACCTGGTAGTTTTCCATCCAGCGATTCAGGCCTACCACCATCTCCAGCCCGACGCGAATATCCATTGAGCTGCTGCTTCCCATCGGCAGCGCTAACTTATCTTTGACCTGTTTATCATCCAGCAATGCCCGCACGGGCGCATCCTTATCCGCCATAATCGCGGACGTCAGCTCGCGCAGTGCCTGCTCGTAAGCCGGATCCTGCGTGGAGGGATAAGGGCTTTTCACCCGTTTAACGATCGACTCGGGCAGCAGGTCCTGACCCGCGGCACGCAGGATACTCTTCTCACGACCGTCAAAGCACTTCATCTCCCATGGAATATTGAACACATATTCCACCAGCCGGTGGTCGCAGAAAGGCACCCTGACCTCCAGCCCCACCGCCATACTCATGCGGTCTTTACGATCGAGCAGGCTGCGCACAAACCGCGTCAGGCTCATATAGCTGATTTGCCGCATACGCTGATTGGTCGGGCTTTCACCTGGCAGCAGTGGCGTCTCCCGCTGTGCCTGGGTGAAGCTGTCGTGCAGGAACTCATCAATATGCAGCTGCTGCAATAAACTGGCATCCAGCAGCGTTGTACCATCAAAATACTTACCGGAACCCTGTGCCAGCCACGGGAAAATCTGGCCCTGCACCGCCTCGACATCGTGGAACCAGCGGTAGCCACCAAACACCTCATCCGCTGACTCCCCGGATAGCGCGACGGTGGAGTGATGGCGGATCGCCTCGAACAGCAGGTAGAGTGACGGCCACATATCTCCCCAGACTACCGGCGGCAGATCCAGCGCGCGGATAATCTTGTCGCGCAGTTTGCAGTCGGCCATGCTGCGGCTATCAAGCACAATTTCACCGTGCTGTGAGCCGATCATCGCCACCAGATCGCGTACGAAGGGCGCATCGGGCGTGCCGCGTAGCTCGTCCTTAACGAAATCAATGCCGTGTGAACGAAAATCCACTGAGAACGAGCGAATATTCTCTCTCCCCTGGGACAGCAGCTTTTTTGAGGCCAGCGCGGTGATGAGAGAGGAGTCCAGCCCGCCGGAGAGCAGGCTACACAGCGGGACATCGGCGACGATCTGCCGCCCGACGATATCATCCAGCAGCTCGCGCGTATGGGCAATTGTCTGCTCTAGCGTATCGGTATGCTCCATCGCCTCAAGCTGCCAGTAGCGGTGATATTGTTTTCCGCGTCTGGAAAAGTGAATCATCTCACCCGGCAGCACTTCATATATTCCCTTAAATATCGCCTGCCCGGGCGTTTTAACCAGCTTGAGTAATTCACGCAGTCCATCGGCATCAACCCTGGCCTTTACCAGCGGATTTGCCAGCAGGGCTTTAGCTTCTGAACCAAAAATAACCCCATCCTCAGTGGGAAAATAATAGAGCGGCTTCACCCCCATGCGATCGCGTACCAGCAGCAGGCTCTGGCGGCGGATATCCCAGATAGCAAAGGCAAATATGCCATTAAGCCGTTGGACAAAATCATTGCCCCATTGCAGCCAGGCACGCAGCACCACCTCAGTGTCGCTGCGGCTAAGGAAGCGCTGGCCAGCTGCTTCCAGTTCTGCGCGTAGCTCTTTGAAATTGTAGACTTCTCCGCTGTAAGTCATTACTGCCTCCAGATTGCCGCGATTGCCGGCCATCATCGGCTGGGCACCGCCGGCCAGATCGATAACCGACAGCCGCCGATGCCCTAACCCTACCGGCCCGTCAATCCATAGCCCGCCTGCATCAGGGCCGCGCAGCGCCATGGTATCGGTCATGTTTTGCAGTACATCTCGTTGCTGCTGCATTTGGCGACTAAATGACAACCATCCTGTTATTCCACACATGAAAAGCTCCTTTTAATTGCACAATAATTTGCCTGTTAATATGTAGCGAAAAAAAATCAAATAGTCCTGCCGGAGCAACTTAATTAGTAAAAGCATGAAGTAAAAAGGCAACAAAACATTAAAAATATATCGAAGTTTATTTAATGACAAAAATGGCTTATTCGATTTCAATTACAATTATGGACGTCTGGCGAGTTAATTATTTTTTTGATAAAAAAATGAACAGGCATGACACTTTTTTTTACTCAGGAAAGGCTTGCAGTTAGGACCAGAAAATCTACTATGAAGCGGTCAATCATTCACTTACAGGGATGCACGCCCGTTGAAATCTTCGCTCTATGCTTTTCTGCTGCTTCCCGCCCTAGCTCTGCCACTGCTGAGCCAGGCGCGAACCACGCCGGACCCGCTGCTGGCTTCGCAGACCGTCGAACGCTACGCCGATAATATTTTCTACAATACCAAGGCCAGCGGTATGGCGATGGTAGCGATTGATGCCAACCAGCGGGTGTTCGTCAGCCGCGGTTCCGTGCGCCCCGGCAGCAGCCAGCGGCCACAAAAAGATTCGCTGATCCGCATCGCCTCGCTCAGCAAGCTGATGAGCAGCGAGCTGATGGTTAAACTGGCCGAAGAGGGGCGCTTACAGCTCAATGACCCACTCAGCAAATACGCCCCGCCCGGCAGCCGTGTACCGAGCTACAACGGCCAGCCTATCCGCCTGATCAACCTGGCCACTCACACCGCCGCCCTGCCGCGTGAACAGCCCGGCGGCAAAGCAAACCGTGCGGTATTTACCTGGCCAACTTACAGCCAGCGCTGGGCCTGGCTGCGCAGTGCACAGCTAAAATATGCGCCGGGCGAACGCGCCGCTTATTCGAACCTGGGCTTTGACCTGCTGGGCGATGCGCTGGCGCGCGCGGGCGGCAAGCCCTATCCCGCGCTGCTGCAGGAGAAGATCACCCGACCGCTGGGAATGAAAGACACCACCTTTACCCCTTCTCCTGACCAGTGCGCACGCCTGATGATCCCGGCGAAAAGCCCAAGCCCGTGCAACAACTCGCTGGCGGCGATTGGCAGCGGGGGCGTATACTCAACGCCTGACGATATGGGCCGCTGGATGCAGCAGTTCCTCTCCTCCGACGTTCACACCCGCAGCCCGCAGGCTGACCGCCTGCAGACCATGATCTACCAGCGCGCGCAGTTGACCAAAGTCGACGGCATGGACGTGCCGGGCCGCGCCGACGCGCTCGGCATGGGCTGGGTCTATATGGGGCCGCGTGACGGCCGACCGGGCATTATTGAAAAAACCGGCGGCGGCGGCGGCTTCATCACCTATATGGCGATGGTGCCGCAGTACAGCGTGGGCGTCTTTATCGTGGTAGCCCGCTCAGCAGAGACCCGCTTTACGCCAATGAGCGATGGGGTCAACAACCTGCTGACCGAGCTGATAGGTAACAGTTCTGGCAGCGCACAGCTTGCCGCCAGCATTATGGCGCAGTGATATCCTCATCCTCTGCGCGATCCGTCGCCACCGACCGTTGGCGGCGGATCAGATTTTCTCTTGGCAGCAGGCGCCCCCGCCTGTCGTAGTACCGCGTTGGCCAGATGTCCGCCGGATGCTTGCCTAACGCCACTGCAATAATAAACTCCCCTTTCGGCCAGGGCCGCTTCAACGCATTGCCCAGCGTTCCCGAACTCAGCCCAACCTGGCGCGACAGCTGCGCCAGGGAGATCCCCTTTTTCTTAAATGCCGCAATGATATCGGCCGGATGCATATCTTTTCTTTTCATCGCTCCCTCTGCTGCTGGCTAAACTCCTGAGTCTGTAAAATTAACACTAAGTATAACTTAGTACAATTTGCATAAGCAGCTAAGAGAATCCTGTTACTTGTTAACGCATCAGGATCGCCATGCTGTCACACCGTTTAAAGGAAGCCCGCCTGCGTAAAGGGATCTCTCAGCAAAAACTCGGCGTGTTGGCCGGGATTGATGAAGCGACCTCCAGCGCGCGTATGAACCAGTACGAACGCGGCATTCATGTGCCGGACTTCGAGCTGGTGTGCCGCCTTGCGTCGATACTGAACGTGCCTTCCTGCTATTTCTACACCGTTGAAGATGAGCTGGCCGAGCTGGTGCGCCAGTGGTATTTACAACAGCACCCAGAGTAACGCCTGCGCTTTACCTGCCGCGATAACCCCTCTTACTCCTCCTGCTTATATCATGTGCTTTTTTAGCCTGGACTGCGCCGTTGACTCAGCGGCGGATTCACGGATAGTGGTTAGCTTTCTACCTCTTTGTATTTAAGGACAAATAACGTGAAACTGCCTGTACTTACCGCCGCGGCACTGATGCTGGGCATGCTGCTGAGCGGCTGCGATCAGAAAAGCGCCGACGCGCACCATATTAAGGTCGGCGTGATTAACGGTGCCGAGCAGGACGTGGCCGAAGTGGCAAAAAAAGTGGCGAAGGAGAAGTACGGGCTGGATGTGGAACTGGTTGGCTTCAGCGGCTCGCTGCTGCCTAACGACCCGACCGCGCATGGCGACCTCGATGCCAACGTCTTCCAGCACCGTCCGTTCCTTGAGCAGGACAACAAAGCCAAAGGCACCACGCTGGTCGCGGTCGGTAACACCTTCGTCTTCCCGATGGCGGGCTACTCGAAAAAGATTAAGCAGGTCAGCGAATTAAAACAGGGCGATACCATCGCCATCCCTAACGACCCGACCAACCTGGGCCGCGCCCTGCTGCTGCTGCAAAAAGAGCAGCTGATTACCCTCAAGGCGGGCACCGGCCTGCTGCCGACCAGCGCCGATATCACCCGCAACCCGCTGCAGCTGAAGATTATGGAGATTGAGGGCGCGCAGCTGCCGCGCGTACTGGATGATGCCCAGGTCGCCGTGGCGATTATCAGCACCACCTACCTGCAGCAGACCGGGCTGAACCCGGTGCGCGACAACGTGTTTATCGAAGATAAGCAGTCGCCTTACGTCAATATTATCGTGGCGCGGGAAGACAACAAGGATGCGCAGAACGTGCAGGATTTTGTGAAGTCGTATGAGTCGCCAGAAGTGGCCAAAGCAGCGGAAGGGATCTTTAACGGCGGCGCGGTGCCGGGCTGGTAACAGTAGATGCGTTCTGTAACTGGGCAGAACGCACTTATCGCAGAAGCTAAAGCAGTTTGATGATCAGGCAGGCAGCGCCCCAGGCGCCATATTCACCTTCATCATGAATATCGGAAACCACCTGCTCAACCTGGAATTCATGGGAAATTTTTTCCCTGACAAAGTCTTCAACGTTAGAAAATTTATTTAACACACGCTGCTCGGCACTCAGACGCTCGCCGTTTGGGGCTGAAAAGTAATAGGCAAAAACGCCGAACTTGATGCTGGATGCACCATTACCCATTTTGAGAACGGAAGTAATACGATCAATATCTTTATACCAGCCAGATTGCCCGCCCGGCTGATTTTTAACTTCAATCACCGCTCTCGGCGTTGAGTTTCCCCACCAAAGCAAAATATCGAAGCGGCCGCGCAGGCGCGCTTTGCGTGGCTTAGGCCCCGGCATCGTTGCACCGGCTTCCGAAATTGATGACAAACCGTTACTCTCGATGGTAACGAACTTGGCGCCATCGATATCTCCCAGCTCTTTAGCGATATAGGTTGTGAGCATATATTCCGCTGCTGCCCATACCCACTCACCGCCGGAGATACGCTCATAATCAATTTGCGCTTTTTCGATGCCGTTAATGATGGCACCGCTGATAACATCTTGTGCAACTATTGCCATTATTTGGTTCTCCCTGTTTAAAAATTGGCAGGGAGACATTACGGCAATCGGGGTACAGGCAATAGCGCGGATAGCCCGCGTTATTGCCGTCAGTTACAGAGATTATCTTGAATTGTTTAGTGCAGAACCTTGGGGCTGAACAGGCTGAGTGCCGCCGGGCGGATCGCCTCGATACTCTGCTCATGCTCTTCCGGGCTCATGCTTTCCAGCTTGTCGAAGTTCTCTTCGCTGCCGTGCAGAGCGATAGCCGCCAGCGCAGGCTTCAGCGCTTCCGACAGGGTTGGCCAGTTGTTGCCCAGCGCCACGCCCTTCATATAGCCGTAGCACCACTCCTCAACCACCACAAACTCGGTGCCTTCCATCTCGTTGAGGCCAAACAGCGGTTCGAACTGCTCCGGGTACTCGCTCAGGCGGTCAGCAATATCATTCATATGCTGCGCGATCAGCTCCATAAACTGCTCGAACTCTTCTTCCGATTCCCACTCCGGGTCGTTCTCTTCGCCGCCCCAGATCGCCGGCAGCCACACCTGCGGCTCCACCAGCGTTGGGCCGGAGAGGATAGCGGTGAACATACCGTCGAGTTCAGAGGCATCCAGCACCGAATCGTCATTACCGTACTTGGTTAAGATTTCGTCCAGGAACTCGAGTTCCTCTTCGGTTAAGGGTCCTTGTTGCATGCTGTACCTCCACGGCGTATTAAATTGCGTCTGCGAGTATTCTGGGTGCCCGAGAGAGAAAAAGCCAGTTAACTGACGGCAAACTTTACCAATTCCGGGCAAGCATACATATCAACATCACTTATTACTGGCAGTATCAACACGACTGTCCGCAATAAGTACCACACCTAACTGATCGGCTTCTGCCTCAATCGCCTCTATCACCGCCTCCGATCCCTGTACAGACTCAGATTCAATCATTACAGCAAGCTGTGCAGTATTGATCCTGTCCCCAAACAGCATTAACGCTGAATCACCATGCTGCTTAGAGGACCACTGCATCCCATCAGCAGTGGGGCAAGTCTGATGAATGGCGTCAGAGTATTCTCTGGTGAAAACATATTGATCGGCAGAGGAGTCAAGCAGCTGTGCTCTCTTGATGCCCATTTTGCGCAGTGTTTTGGGATTAAGATCGACCAGATTGAGTGCTTTCTCGGGTTTGATCACTGAATAGACCAGACCGGTCAGCTTGGCCAGATCGTAAGGCGCCCCGGCTGAATCTACGGGCAGATCGTGGAACAGGGTTTCCATGATCGCCACACCGATGCTGTCACCACCATACAGCGTTGCTACGCCATTTTTCATCGGGCTAAAGCGCGCTCGTCCCTTACCCGGGTTGAACTGAACGGCGGTATATGCCGCAGAATGAATGCGATAGATGGGTTTTCCTGCCTTCCAGCTGATGAAGTTGACCTCAAGATCTTTCTTCGGTGCGGGTATTTTCCTGACAACATCGTCCCTGTCGTTATCGGAATCAGCCATGGCTGCCTCCCTCCATTTCTGCCTCAGCGGCTGCCATGACCTGTTTAGGCATCGTTGCCAGAACCTCTTTTGGCTTCCTGCCGCCTAACCAGCTATTAGCCGACGCAAACCAGATAGCCAGGCCCCACGGCGTTTTGCTATCGCCAAACAGAGAAATAATCTGTTTAACCACCGGGATGGGCCGGAACCCCTCGTCTAATGCATATTCCGGGTATTTATCTTTACCGTTAAGCTGTAGCGCAAAAATACGCCCTTCCGCCTTCCAGCGATTGGGACCCGCGCTGGGGTTGTTACTCTGAAAGTTGGCTTTTTCAGACAGCTCACGAGATGTTAACCATCTGTCCTCCGACAGAATCCGGGCGTTAAGCTGCTCGCGTCGCTGGGTATTGCGCTGCGCCCGCGCCTGCTTTTCGGCCTGACTGGCGCTGTTTTGGGGCGTGCTGGCGGCTGCCGGTTCGCCTTGTGGCAACGCTGCCAGTACCGCATTCACCGCTGCATTCATTGCCACTTTCAGCGTTTCATTAAAACCCGGCAGGCGCCCCTGGAACGGGCTCAGATCAATAACTAAATATTCGGCGTGGGACTGAGTATCCAGGCAGTGTAGCTCATCTCCGTTCAGCGTTTTGATGTCAAAGGATCGTGCTTCACGCAAGGTGCGGTTCACTTTAGTGGTCATCATTCACCTCAGGCGATTAAGAGATATTAGTGATATTCATTATATAGTGCTGCAGATGATTGTCATGGTTTTTGAGTAAATTTTCATCACCCGGTAAGCTGATGCATTCAGAGATGCGCGGGATAAGAACTGCGCGCAACGGACAATTTTCACCACAGGAGTTAACCACCATGGGGTTCAGGCAGCGAGCGGCAATGATTTTAAAAGGGATAGCGGGTGCCATCAGGAAAGAGCCGTCACTGACCGCACTGTGCCTTTTTGGCCTGCTAAATATCTGGCTGGTCGGGGTGCAGCTGCCGGGCAAAGGCATCATCCTGCTGCTGAGCCTGGCGGTGCTGCTGCTGTTTCTGTTCTGGCGCGATGACTGGCGCTGGCTGGACCGGTTCCGGCGCGGCTGGCTCTGCTTCTCCCTGCACTCCCTTGAGGAGAATGCGCACACGCTGGCAACCTGGGCACTGCTGGCGTTCTTCCTCTCAATATTTACCGTGAACGGCGGCTGGATATGGCCGGGGCGCTATCTGCTGCTCGGCTTTGTCGCGCTGGGGATGCTGTCCGCCCTGCTGCTGCTGATCGCCTTAATGCGCAACGAGAACCAGACGTTAAAAAAGGCGGGATATATTCTGGGTGCCGCCGTACCGGTGATTTACGCTATTACCAGCAGCTACGCCGCCAGCGATTTTTATATGATGAGCGGCATTAAGCTGGATGACTCACCGGTACTGAATCTGTGGGTCAAGGTGCTCTACTTTTCAGTGTGGTTCTCGCTGCTTATTTACCCCGCCGCCAGTATCACCTTTCTGGTGGTGATGAAAGGCAGCAGGCCGAGAATGATGCTGACCCTCACCACCTTCTTTTTTATTATCGTGCTGTCGATGCAGGGGCTGGTGCAGTGGTTCGGCAAGATAATGGTGGAAACGATGGATTATGCAATTAACCGCGAATGGCAGAGCAGCTATTACTGCGCCGGTGAAGCGCGGCGCAGCGACCACGAGCGCTATTTCGCCATCGATGATGAGAACTGGGCGCTCTACTACTCCGGCCGTGACGGCAGCTGGGGCTTTGAGCGCCTGCACTGCACGACAGGCAGCGATGGGCAGCCCGATGCACTGCGCCGCCCCATGGAAGGCCCGCACCCCGTGCCGCAGTGGTTTAAGGATGTGCGCTGAGGGCTGACTGTATCCGTCACGTTGTAGGGGCCGATCCTCTTTTTCGATCGGCCCTCTATTACCGCCCGGCATGAATCCTGTAGGGGCCGATCCTTTTTCCGATCGGCCCCATATTACCGCCCTGCATGAACCCTGTAGGGGCCGATCCTTTTTTCCGATCGGCCCTATATTACCGCCCGGCATAAATCCTGTAGGGGCCGATCTTCTTTTTCGATCGGCCCTCACTATCAATGATATTAATTTTTCACATCCATTATTCGGGAAGGGTTGTTTCACGGCTTGCATTTATTTTTTCGAGCCGCTTTGCATTTTCCAACACGGCTTTTATTTTTCGCTGTTTTCCTTTATCCCGCTGGATATAATTACAGGGTATTAAGTCGCGGCGTAAATGTGTTCGAGCACAATTACGCCGCTAGCCACAACAACTAGAGTGAGGTAGTTATTATGGATGAGCAGGATTGTAATGCAGAAATCATTGAACCAGAAGCCGCAGCGCCGGAATTGCATCATTGCCGCGTGGGTTATGTGAGAAACCCTCCAAAATACTGGGATGTGCCCTTACTGCGCATCAGCGGTCAGTGGCTGGCTGATGCGGGCTTCCCACGGGGCACACCGGTGGAGATGCGCGTCGTGAACGGCTGCATAATGATCACCGTACGCGAGCAGTATGAATCACGTCTGCAAAAAGGGATCCGCATCGTGCGCAGGCTCCCGGAATCCAAGCAGCGCCGGGTGGAGAAGTATGTGGCGCGGCTGGCGGGAATAAAGATTAAAGAGTCGTAAATCACTCAAGGGGCTGACGGCCCCTTAATCATACAGCCAGCGGCCGGCTTTGGCTGAGTCGGCAAACATTCTGGTCGAGAGCGTTATTTTCGTCTGTAAGAAAGACTGACGGAAAAGCCATCGGCGGATCGCAGAATCCCTTCGCCTGGGATAGTAGTTTGCCCAATGGATCCGCGTGACATCCAGCTGAAACTTTTCGCCGTATGCTGCAATGGCATCGACGAGCTCCCCTTCATTTGCATACTCTTGCAAAATATCATCCATCTCGAGTGGGACGTGCCTTAACTTCCATGTTGTGACTATTGATAACTCCTCATGAAAAAACTCAAGCACGCCATCCTCAACATCCATGTTCCTCACCTCCCTGCTTAAAAATTTTTTCCACTTAGTTATCTACGCACATGCGCTTTTAGTTCTTCCGCCAGTGCTTCTATCGTCCACAGGCAGTCTACTCCCTGCGGCCCGACATCTAGCAACGCCAGAAATAATAATACGGAGATGGCGATTAGAGTTAGCCACTATTTCATTGAGCCCGCACTGACAGTTTACAATGACACCACTTTATGCGGTTTTTCTCTCATTCCAGCTATCAGAATGTATGATGTTTCCATCAACATATTTCCAGCTGATTTTTTCATAGATAAATTCAACGATTTCCATATGATTGAAATTTTCTTTTAAAGGATCTTTCACATCATGCATTAGCGGCATTATATACTTTACCCGTGCATTTTCCAAAAGAGTATTAAAATACTCAACTTCATATCCGGCATCATTAATTTTAAAAAATTTCAACGCTACTTTTTTCAACAAACGCCCAGAACTTAACGCCTGATACAGATACGATGAAGATGCATCAACCTCCTTTTCGATAAGATAAGCTAAGTGCTTACGCGTGCTAATAGTCTTACCGGATAGATCATCCGTTGGCAGATGCACTTCATGATGCAGCCCTAAAACTTCAATACTATTTTCTCTCCCGTAAATATCAACACTCCCTTTAATGAGATTACCGGAATCATCGTGTATAAACATATAAACTGGAATTGCCATCTAATCCACCATTTTAAATGGGCCAGCCCGGCCGACCGTGTTGATAAGCTGCCACAGACATCTTTTAGCCTGTGGTGTACCGTCTTTGTAAAGCGCCTGAACTGCTTTGACAAAGTACTCGTTTTTCTCTGGAATCGTTTCGTTATAAAGCGGCATCGAACAGACGTTAGAAATACTAACAGGAGGTATTTTGTCATTGATTACATCCATCACCCCCTTCGCATTTTTAGGAATAGCCTGGGCCAGCGCAGTAGCAATATCCTCTGCGAACCCTGCATCTGTGTTGCCAGCAATAAGGGGAACTATCTTCAGCCAGGTGACATCCCCGCTAGATATATTTTCAACAATAGATTCCCAACTGCTCGTTGAAGTGGCCGTTGCATTTTTATTCGCTAATTCTCGCAGGTAAATTTCTGCACCATCGCGGTGGATATTTTGCAATACGATTTCAGGCGTAATCATAGTGGTTTCAGCTGTGGAATTGCAGGCTAGCAACAACAGTGATAAAAAAATTAAACCTTTCATCTGACCACCAGTATATCGTCACCAGAACTATAAATATTTTTTCTGAGATTTGCACCATTGATGACAATACAACCTTCAGAACTGCTTCCGATTGTATTGGGGTTATCCCCATGAATTCTGAAAGCAAAGCGTCCATAGGTATTCGTACCAGCGATAGGTTCCAGCTCTATCGTCCAGGGTCCTTTATTATTAGTATGCCTTGTAATACGCCAGTAGCCATGAGGTATCGGACCAACGAAACCTACATCTTCCTTTGAAGGATCATTCTTACCTCGAGGACTTCCGCTGTAACCATTGGCATAGTGAGCTCCATTATGAGTCATTTCACCTGTTCTTTGATTATACTCCCACGTCATAACGCATCCTTATGTTATTTTAAAAAATCAATCGAGACTTTAATTTCGTCATTATTGATATCATACTCGCTGCATAAACCTCAATAAAAAAGGCACGTATAATCAATGTAATTAAATTAACAACCGAAATTTACAAGTCAACGCGGAAATTTATTAATCGTTTCGATAGTATATTAAACACCATTAGGGAAGTGACATTTTAATAATGTCCTCTTAGTTCAATCCAATAGCAATACCAACACCTAAACCTTCCCGTTATCTTCACTCCTTTCACGATTTTGCGAGCCATCCCGCATTTCTGGTTTACATCGCCGCCATTTTGCTATGTGATCACGTTACTCGTTTAACCCACTTATCGGGCGCTAACCGTAGCGGGATCCATAACCTATGCGCTTCTATCAGGCCGACCCGACGCTGGCGAACTACTGGCGCGGAGTGATCCTGTTTGGCAAAAACGTTGCCTCCTATAAGTTCGCCCTCGCCCATGCGCTGTATGACCTGCAGCAGCATCAGGACGACCTGATCCCACTGGAAACCTTAGCCGCACCGTTTGCCCGCCACCTCTGCACGCACCTGCGCCATGCGCCTAAACAGATCACGGTGAGTCGAAGCCAGTTTCTCGATGCCTGCGTGCAGTTCAACAAGGAGGAGATCGGCGAAGCGCAGCTGATTGAGCAGACGGTACGCCGTGGCTTTGCCAACGTGATTGACGCTTTCCATAACGTGAACAGCGCCGAGATCGATAAACGCTTCTTTATCGACGAGCGCAAAACCGCCAAAGGGATTCGCCTGACCGATAACTTCTACCAGCTGACGCAGACCGCGCAGTTTAACAACCTGGTGCAGGAGACGGATGCCCGCTGGCGACTGGTGGAACAGGCGTGGGCGATGGGCGTATCGCGCAACCTGATCGCGCTGGAATACGATCAACAGGAGCAGCTGCTGTTCAGCCGCCAGCAGCAGCGACGCATCAACATCACCAGCTGCCGCGACAGCCTGAACGGCTACCAGAAGGGGCGCTGCTTCTACTGCTATCGCGACATTAGCCTGCAGGCGGGCGATGACAACCTCGCCGACGTCGACCACTTTATTCCCTGGTCGCTGCACGCCACGCACGCTAACCTCAACGGCGTCTGGAACCTGGTGCTGGCCTGCCAGTCATGCAATCGCGGCCACGAAGGCAAGTTTGCGCGCATCCCGTCGCTGCAGCTGCTGGAGCGGCTACATCACCGTAATGAATACTTTATTAACAGCCACCTGCCGCTGCGGGAAACGCTGATCCAGCAAACCGGCAGCAGCAGCCAGCAGCGCCACAACTTCCTGCAACAGCGCTGGCAGAGCGCGCTCAATGCGCTGCTGCACACCTGGCAGCCCGCCGCACAAGGGGACAGTATTTTCTGATGAACAGTGACTATTACCAGCTGCACGCACAGCGCTTTTTCAGCGAGACGGTGGATGTCGATATGTCCGAACTGTATCGCCCGTTCGTCGCCCACCTCAAGCCGGGCGCGCGGATACTCGACGCCGGTTGCGGCTCCGGTCGCGATGCCAAAGCGTTTAGCGAGATGGGCTATGAAGTGGAAGCGTTCGATGCCTCCGCCGAACTGGTCGAGCTGGCACACCAGCACACGGGATTACCGGTTAAGCAGATGCGCTTCGAGGACATCACCGAAGTGGAGCGCTACGACGGTATCTGGTGCTGCGCTTCCCTGCTGCACGTGCCGCTGGCGGAACTGCCGGGCGTAATGGCGCAGCTGGCAAAGGCGCTGAAGCCAGGCGGGGTTTGGTATCTGTCGTTTAAGTACGGCTGCGGGGAGAGGGAGAAGGATGGAAGGAGGTTTACGGATATGGATGAGTCTGGATTTGCAGAATTTCTCTCTGGGTTATCCGGGGTTGAGGTGATGGAGTGCTGGCTAACTGGGGACAAACGCGCGGAACGGCAGAACGAGAGATGGTTTAATGCTCTAATTGCAAACAAACCCTCTCACTAACCCTACTCGAAATAATCCATATCCAGTTTTGGTACGCGCAGCAGACGGGAAGAGCCCCCACTTCACTCTAGCGAAGCGGCTCATGCGATCACAGACTATATCGTCCGGTTTTACAGCCTGTTAAAGCCGCATGAATATAATGGTGAGTTATCTCCAAACGAATCGGAAAACCGATACTTGAAAAACTCTAAAGCGGTGGGCAGTTTTAGTGGGCCACTTCGCATCGCATCATAATTTTTTTGCACCTGGAAGGGAGTTAAAGCTGGAATTAGATGTGCTGGTAGAATGGCCTGCCCAAGCAATCGGTTAGAAATCCTTTCGCCATCAAGTGTATAAATGACCTTCAAAACTCAGTTTGCCATCTCCGCCTGACCCACTACCACCCTCATAAAGTGCTAATATTCTTTTTCTTTCCATCCTAAAAAACAATAATATTATCTTTTCATCATCTCCTATCAGCTGCCATGCCTACCACAATATATGTGCTATTATTATTTCCACAAAAACCATAAAAAGATAAAATATTAGCACCATGGCAAAAAAAACAGCACCTCTACTTCCTGTCACAGCCCGGCTGCTTACCGATTTTGGTGAGAGGCTCAAGCTGGCCCGCCTGCGCCGTAAACTAACCGCCAAACAAGTTGCGGAACGGGCAGGTATGACGCCAATGACGCTGCGTTCGCTTGAAGCAGGGGGGGCCGGTGTCACAATAGGTGCCTACTTGTCCGTCATGCAGGTGTTGGGGCTGGAAAACGATGTTAATAAGTTAGCCGCTGAGGATGAACGGGGCCGCCAGCTCCAGGATTCCCGCCTGTTAAAAAATGATAGCGTTGCGGCAGCTAAACCCAGGATGCCCCGCAAGCCCATTGCGGATAAAACTCCACTCAGCGATGCCGCTACCGCTGTCACCGATAAAGGATCTGACGTTCCGGCAGGGCACGCGGTAAAAAATCATCGCGCCTCGTCCCTCCAACGGAAAGAGGCGGGTACCACATCAGCGGATCTGGCTGCACTGCTTAAACCGCCGAATAAACCGACAAAAGGAAGCTAATGATGGCAATGATCGGTGTCTACGCAGACTGGAATGGATTATCCGGGCCAAAACGAGTCGGTTTTCTGCATAATGCCCCCATAACACTGTCCAATCCAGCACTGAGCCGCATGAGGTTAGTATTATCCGATACTTTCGTCTGAACCTGGCGGAGGCTGATAAAATCATTCAGGACTTTATTGACATCGTGAGTCAGTGGAGGACCATTGCCAATGGTTTACAACTCCCTCAGCGGGAACAGGAATATATGGCGGAAGCATTCAGGCTTGCGGTGAATTAGCCACTTACCAAGTCGTGATGAACATCTCATTTTATCTATCCCGACTGGACAGGGCGAACGGCCACATGCTAGTTGTTAACCGCACGGAAGAGTGAATTTATATTGTAAATATAAATGCCTCTTTCCAGGATAAATAATTCAAGAGTAATGGTTTGGCCCCCCGAACCATTATCATCAGGGTACGTGAAGAGTAAGCCCTCAGAGATTCGTTTCTCTGAGGGCTTTTTTTGTTTTTCTACTCAGGAGGAAATCAATGTCTAAACAACGTCGTCTGTCGAGAATTTTTGCAAAAGATGGCAAATCGGTCACGCTGGCGCTGGATGGTTATCACTTTTCAACTAAAACAGCGGGTATTGATAATACACTCAGTCAGCTGCCAGATTTGGTCGCGCAGGGTCTGGACTGCGCGCTGGTCACTTACGGCATGCTGAAAAACTTCGGTGAGGCATTAAGCCACGTTCCGGTGGTATTACGCGTCGATAGCACGGTGAGTATTTTTGATAATAGCGTGCCCGATACCGTTGCGGTGTTCTCCATTGAAGATGCGCTGAAAGTCGCGGCGGAGGGCGTGGTGTGCATGACCTTCCCCGGCGCCTTCAACGAAGAGAAGACCCACCTTATGGCGATGCAGCTGGCGCAGGCGGCCGACCGCTGGAATATGCCGCTGATTGTTGAATCCCTCCCTTACGGCTATGCCGTGACCAGCGACGACTCGAACAACCCGACGATCATTGCGGCGGCGGCCAGAGCCGCGGTGGAGCTGGGCGCAGACGTGATCAAAACCCGCTTTAGCGGTACTGACGAAGACCGGCTGATCGTCGAGGCTGCGGGCGTACCGGTGCTGGCGCTCGGCGGGCCTAAAACCGGTATCGAGGGCTACTTTCAATTCGTACAGCACTGCATGCAGGCTGGCGCAAAAGGGGTGGCGGTGGGCCGCAATATCACGCAGGACCCACAGCCAGCAAAAGTGGTAGCAGGTCTGAATGCCATCATCCATCACAATGCCACGGCGGAAGATGCTTACAGCCTCTACATGGCTCATTAACATCGGAAATCACTATGCAGTTAAATAACACCATTATTCCCTCAGTCAGAAAGTATAAGCACCTGGATAAGGCGCTCGCCTGCCCGTCGGAGTATCTGCTGTTGTCGGAGGCCAATATCGGCAACCTGCAGTCGCTGATTGGCAAATGTCATCAGGGCGGTAAAAAAGTGCTGGTCCATCTCGAACTGCTCGGCGGATTTAAACCGGACCAGGCAGGGATCGCCCTGCTAAAAAATTATTACCGGGTTGATGGTGTTATCTCATCCAATCTTTCCGCGCTGCGCTATGCCAAAAAAGAGGGGCTGCTGACCATCTTTCGCGTGTTGCTTATTGATTCGCGCTCGCTCGATCACTCTATTGATATCGTTAAGCACAACCCGCTGGATGCGATTGAAATTCTACCTGCCGAATACGCCTGTCAGTGCCTGGAATTAATCAGCCGCAATTTAAACGGCTGTGAGGTGGTATTTATCGCCGGGGGCTTCGTAAAGCGCAAATACCTTGTCGAGAAAATATTCCATGCCGGATTTAAAGGGATCACCACCAGCGAACCTGGCTTATGGTAACCAATCAGGAGTCCACGCTAATGAATGATGAATTCGTCATGGGCATTGATAATGGCGGCACCTTCACTAAGGCCGCCATCTACGACCGCCGCGGTAAGGTTATCGCCAGCGCCGCACAGTCCACCCGCATGCTGACCCCGCAAGAGCATCACACCGAACGCGATATGGATGAACTCTGGGCCGCCAATCTTGCCGTTATCCGGCAAGCGCTTGAGCAGTCCGGCATTGCCGCCAGCCAGATCAAAGGCATTGCCGTGACCGGCCACGGCAACGGGCTGTATCTGGTCGATAAAAGCGGTCATCCGCTGCGTAACGGCATTATCTCTACCGACAGTCGGGCAAAAGAGTATGTGGAGAGATGGCAAAACTCGCCGGAATTTATCTCCCACGTTCTGCCCAAAACCATGCAGTCGGTCTGGGCCGGGCAGCCCGTCGCCCTGCTGGCCTGGCTGCAGGACCACGAGCCGGAAACGCTGCAAAAAACCGACGCGATTTTTATGGTGAAGGACCTGGTCCGCTTCTGGCTGACCGGGGAAGCCTGCGTGGAGCTGACCGATATCTCCGGCACCAGCCTGATTAACGTGCGCGAGCGCCGCTACGACGACGAACTGCTGGCGTGGTGGGGCCTTACTGAGCTGCGCGACAGGTTACCGCCGATTAAGCTCTCCACCGACTGCTGCGGCACCCTCAGCGCGGAGATCGCCCGCCAGACCGGGCTGCAGGCGGGAACGCCGGTTGCCGGGGGCGTGTTCGATATCTCTGCCTCTGCTATCGCCTGCGGCATCAACAGCGTGGATAAGCTGGCGATCGTCACCGGCACCTGGAGCATCAACGAGTACGTCACCGATCGACCGGTGATCGACAAAGATCTGTTTATGACCTCCATCTATCCGATCGACGGTAAATGGCTGATCACCGAGGCCAGCCCCACCTCGGCCAGTAATCTGGAGTGGTTCATCAATAACTTTATGGAGGGCGAGCGGGATAAAGCGGCCTCGGAGGGTGCATCCGTTTACGACCTGTGCAGCGCGCTGGTCTCCTCCACCACGCCGCAAGAAAGCCACCTGCTGTTCTTTCCCTTTGTGTTTGGCTCCAACACCATCCCGGATGCCTCCGCCGGCTTTATCGGCGTCAGCAGCTTCCATAAAAAAGCCCATTTCCTGCGGGCGATCTACGAGGGCGTGGCCTTTAGCCACCTCTATCACACCGAGCGTTTACGCCACATCAACCCGCAGTTAAGCCGCACGATTCGCATTGCGGGCGGGGTAACTAACTCCCCTGCCTGGCTGCAGCTGTTCGCCGATATCTTCCAGGCGCGGCTGGAAATCGTCGATGTCAAAGAGCACGGCACGCTGGGCACGGCGATGACGGCAGCGGTGATGATCGGCTGGTTTGACGACGTCTTTAGCGCCTCTCACGCGATGGTCCACGTCTCGCGCACCGTGCTGCCCAACCCGGACAATCAGCAGGTCTATCAGGACAAATATCAGCTGTATAAAAATCTGCTGTCAGAGATGCAGTCCCCGTGGCGGCGCTGCAGCCACTTCATCACCGATTAATGAGGCAAGCATGGATCTGAACTTAAAAAACCGTAGCGCCATCGTCACCGGGGGGGCCAGCGGGCTGGGGAAAGAGCTGGTGCTGTCGCTGGCAAATGAAGGGGTCAACATCTGCTTCAGCTATTTAACGCATGAAGAAAGCGCGCAGCAGCTGGTTGCCAGCGTGAAAAATGCCACCGGCGTTAACATTATCGCGGTGAAAACCGATCTGGCGGATGAGCAAAGCCGGGAGGCGCTGTTCGCAACCTGCGTTGCAAGGCTGGGTAGCGCGGACATCCTGATCAATAACGCGGCGATCTGGCTGAGCGGCTACGTCACTGAATTATCCCAGCAGGACTGGGACCGGGTGATGAATATCAATCTGAAAGCGGTATTTCACCTCAGCCAGCTGTTTGTTAATCACTGCCTGCAGCGGGACCAGGCGGGCAGCATTCTGAACATTACCTCCCAGGCGGCCTTTCACGGCTCTACCACCGGGCATGCGCACTACGCGGCCAGTAAAGCGGGCCTGGTGGCGTTCGCCATTTCACTGGCGCGCGAGGTCGCCAGGCAGAAAATCAACGTCAATAACCTCGCCGTCGGAATGATGGATACCGCGATGGTTCGTCACCAGCTCGAACGGGATCCTGACTATTACCTGAAGCGCATTCCGCTGGGCCGGGTGGCCCAACCGGAAGAGATCGCCGATATCGGCGTGTTTATGGTCTCCCCTAAAACCCGCTATATGACCGGAGCCACGGTCGATGTCACTGGCGGGATGTTGATGCGTTAACCCATGGAGAACAGTTATGAAATGTCTGGCGATTGCCGATCTTTTTATCAATAAAGCGATGATGGAATCTGGCCTTAAGGCGCTCAGGGATGAAGGTATTGAGGTTGAAGTGCGCGAGTGGACGCATCCCTCCGTCGAGAAATTACAGCAGGATAATCTGCGGGTTGAGCAGCAGGGTGCCGAAGCCGTGGCGTTACCCGCAGAACTGCTGCTGGCAGCGGAGGACGCCGACATCCTGATCGTTCAGTTCGCCCCGGTGAATACCGCCGTCCTCAACCAGCTGCCACAGCTGAAAATTATCGGCGTGCTGCGCGGCGGCGTGGAAAACGTCAATCAGGATGCTGCGCAGGCGCGTGGCATTGAGGTGATAAATACGCCGGGGCGCAATGCGCGCAGCGTGGCAGAGTTCACCGTGGGCATGATCCTCGCGGAGATGCGCAATATTGCCCGTTCGCACGCTGCGCTGCGCGCTAAAATCTGGCGCGGGGAGAGCCCTAACCATCGGGCGATCCCGGAGATTGGCGGTAAGGTGGTCGGCCTTGTCGGGCTGGGCAATATCGCCCGGCGGGTCGCCGGTTACCTTAGCGCGTTTGGTACGGAGATTATCTTTTACGATAAGTACGTTAGCGGACACGATCGCTATGAAAAAGTCGATTCGCTGGATGAGCTGGTCAAACGCGCCGATGTTATCTCGCTGCATGCCCGGCTGACGCCGGAAACCGCGCAGATGATTAACGCGCATCATTTTTCCCTGATGAAAAGCAGCGCGATTATCGTCAATACCGCCCGCTCCGGGTTAATCAATGAGGGTGACTTAATTGCGGCCTTACAAGCCGGGAAAATTATGGGTGCCGCGCTGGATACCTTTGATGACGAACCGCTGCCGGATAACAGCCCCTTTTACACGCTGAGTAACGTGACGATTACGCCACATATTGCCGGTAGCACTATGGATGCCTTCAGCAACTCGCCCAAACTATTTTCTGAGGCGCTGCTGGCCTGGCTTAATAAAAAATAACCCTCACGCTGTATTCAATCCACATAGCCAACCGGGCGCGGAATATTCCGTGCCCGTATCTTCCGCACGCTGAAGGAATGATTATGGATATTATCAACAGTATTATCAGTCTGGGGGCATCCGTCATGATGCCCGTAATATTCTTTATTATTGCGCTTTGCTTTGGGGTCACCCTCGGCACGGCATTTAAAGCCGGGATGCTGGTTGGAATCGGGTTTGAAGGGGTCGGACTGGTGATTGGCCTGCTGCTGACCCATCTCGGCCCCGCCTCGCAGGCGATGGTTGAACGCATTGGCCTGCATCTGACGGTGGTTGATACCGGCTGGCCCACGGCCTCAACCATCGGCTGGGGCTCGCCGCTGATGCTGCCGGTGGTGGTCGGTTTTATTATCATCAACCTGGCGATGCTGCTGCTGAAAATCACCAAAACGGTGAATCTCGATATCTTCAACTACTGGATATTCCTGCTTGTGGGTTCAGTGGTGTATGCCGGAACCGGTAATTACTGGCTTGCTGTCGGGATTACCTTCGGCATATTTATCCTGACGCTGCTGGCGGCAGATTTCACCGCGCCCTACCTGCAGAAAAATTATCACCTCAAGGGGATCTCATTCCCCCATCTTACCTGTATAGGCTACGTGCCCTTTGCCATGGTCTGTAATTACCTTATTGATAAGACTCCGCTGATCAGAAAAATAAACTTCGACCCGGAAACGATTAATAAAAAGTTTGGCGTTTTTGGTGAGCCGCTGACGTTAGGCTTTGTGCTGGGGTTACTGCTGGCGCTGCTGGCCGGATATGGTGCGTCGGCGGCGGTTGCGCTGGCGATTAAGGTCGCGGCGGCCATGCTGCTGCTGCCAAAAATGATCGAGATCCTGGTGCAGGGATTAATGATCCTGCGTGATGCGGCGGAAGCAAAGCTGAAGGCGAAATTCCCCGGTCGGGATTTCTACATCGGTATGGATACGGCGTTACTGATTGGCGAACCTTCGGTGCTGGCAACCGGGCTGCTGCTTATCCCTGTAACGGTAGTGCTGTCCGTCATTCTGCCGGGCAACCGCGTGCTGCCGTTCGTTGACCTGGCGTCACTGATGTTCCTGCTGGCGATGGTCACGCCCTTCTGTAAACGCAATATGTTCCGCATGTTTATTACCGGCACGCTGATCGTCACCTGCATTTTGTACGTCGGCAGCGACATTTCCCCGGAGTACACGCAGGCGGCGCGAAACGCCAATATCCCGATCCCGGAGGGGATGTCTGAGGTAACCAATATGGTCGGGGGCGCAACCACTCCCGTCGGCTGGCTGGCAGTGAAGTTCGCGGAGCTGTTTGGCACGGCGCATTAGCGGCGAAGGATTGGGGTGGGCGGAGTGAGCAGGACTGAGTTGATACAGTTGCAGGGGCAACCGTATCAACCCGATGCCATTGATTAGTCGTACAGCCACTTCCCTGCCTTAGCCGATTCAATCAGCATCCCAAGAGTGAAGTCGGGTACGGGAGTGACTGGAAGTTTCTTGAAGGGATTCCACGAAAAAGGCTCATCAGGATAGTAAGTTTCAATCATGTAACTCCCCCGTTGAACCTTGAATTCTCTAAAGAACTCGTCCATTAAATCTTCGGCTTCACCAACATCTAAGCGCATATCCGTGTCTAAATCAGTTGCGGGTGTGAGCAGCCGTTGCTTCTTTTCGTTGTTAAATAAATAAACACCGTTGTAGCGCCTTGCCAGTGCGATAACCCGCTGCTCAATATCATCGTCCATGCTTTATCGTTCCTCCCTTTTCGTGAGGGAATGGCAGTTGCGCCCCTCAATGAATCCAAAATCATAGCGATCAAATTATCAGCGTTCTGGAGTTTAAAAGCGATCTCATGCCTTGGATATCGCTCCTTCCCCTCTCTTGCTTTCTCGCGAATCATGCGCAAAATCAGCTACAATCGCCCCTCTCTATCAACAGTGGCCACCGTAAATCCCATGACCCTCAATACCTTCTGTTACCTGCTTCTGGCCTTAGCGGCAGTCGCCAGTGCACTGTTGCCGCACCCGCTGGTGATGTGGCTGCTGCTTGTCAGCGTGCTGACGTTTGTCATCTACGGCGGGGATAAAATGGCGGCGCGCAAAGGCTGGCGCAGAGTGCCGGAGTTAACGTTGCTGGTGTTGGGACTGGTGGGGGGATGGCCGGGTGCGGTGCTTGGTCAGCAGCTGTTTCGCCATAAAACGCAGAAGCAGCCGTTTAAGCATTACTTCTTTATTACTGTTCTGCTGAACATCGCTGCGCTGGTCGCGCTTTACTGGTTTTATCCGAACGTCATCAGCCTGGTGATGTGATTGAGGAAAGCTGAATCTCAGGCACAAAAGAACCACCTCGCGGTGGCTTAAATGTTCATACCTGATTTATGGTGCGAAGGCCGGACTCGAAAATAATAACTAACCATCTAATTTAAAATAATAAAAAATAGACATTTAGATAATGTACCAACATCGATACCAACACATTAACTCGTTGATTTTGGGACTCGAATCGGGGCGAAGACACGATTTGATCCAGTATGAATCTAACGTGCTGCTAGCATCCCCGGGTAGTGCTTCGCAATAATGTCATTCATCCTCTCTATCAGTTCCAGACGCTTAAACGTCAGATGCGCGGTACCCTTCTGAAAGTAACGAATGCTGAAGAACTCATCCTCGTAAACGTCCTTAGGCTTTGTTGAATAAATCGAACTTTTACTGAATGGAAGGATCAGATCACGCATCCTCCCGACAACACAGACCGGTCCGTGGCAAAGCAAAAGTTCAAAATTACCAACTGGCCCACCTACAACAAAGCCCTCATCAACCGTGGCTCCCTCACTTTCTGGCTGAATGATGAGGTCATTAAGGCTTGGTATGAATCAACTATACCTTCATCACGAGGAAGACCTCAGCGTTATTCTGACCTTGCCATCACCACTGTCCTGGTCCTCAAACGCGTATTCCGGCTGGCCCTGCGGGCTGCACAGGGTTTTATTGATTCCATTTTCTCCCTGGCGCTGCCCGGATTACACCAGCGTCAGTAAGCGGGCAAAGTCGGTTAATGTCAGTTTTAAAACACCCACCCGGGGTGAAATCGCACACCTGGTGATTGATTCCACCGGGCTGAAGGTCTTTGGTGAAGGGGAATGGAAAGTCAAAAAGCACGGCAAAGAATGCCGTCGAATCTGGCGGAAGTTGCATCTGGCCGTTGGCAGCAACACACACGAAATCATCTGTGCAGATCTGTCGCTGAACAATGTCACGGACTCAGAAGCCTTCCCGGGTCTTATCCGACAGACACACAGAAAAATCAGGGCAGCAGCGGCAGACGGCGCTTACGACACCCGGCTGTGCCATGATGAACTGCGGCGCAAGAGAATCAATGCGCTCATCCCGGCCCGAAAAGGAGCGGGTTACTGGCCTGTGGAGTACGCAGACCGTCACCGTGCTGTTACGAATCAGCGGCTGAGCGGGAGTAATGCGCGGTGGAAATGGACAACAGAATACAACCGTCGCTCGATAGCGGAAACGGCGATGTACTGGATAAAACAGTTGTTTAGTGGTTCACTGACGCTGCGTGACTACGATGATCAGGTTGCGGAGGCCATGGCCATGGTGCGGGCGCTGAACAAAATGACGAAGGCAGGTATGCCGGAAAGCGTGCGTATTGCCTGAATATGCGATCAGCTACAGGGACGCTCGCCCGGTATCTGATTTATTCAACAAAGCCCATTGATGCATGAAATCTTTAAGATAAACTGTTTTTGAGCCGATATAGAAAAAGGAGGCTCTCCATTTTTCTGTCGCTTACTGACATAACCTGTCAGTAAGTAAGATTACCATCAGGGAAAAGCTATCAAGGGAAGACTTATGAGCGGGCATGAAGTCATGGTACAGAGAATAACCGTCATTATCTCAGAACTTTATCAATACGGTTTTGTGTCTCGCCAAAAGTTGATGAACGAATTCAAAATAAGCGAACGCACCTTGTATCGGGATCTTAACCGCCTGGGCGATCGTATTATCCATAATGGAGAGGGTATTTACAGGCTGGCACCTGCTTATGCCAAACCTCAATCACTAAAAGAACTGCAAAATCTCGTCCGTATTTTAGGTATGGAAGCGTTATTTCCCGCAAAAAAACTCTTGTCCCAGCCTGATTTAACGTCGTTAAGTATCCGTGCTTTACCGAGCGATCCTGAGGCTCAACGAGTACTTGAGAATAACTTTAGTCTGTTTGATAAAGCGATTCGCGAAAATAACATTTGCGAATTTCACTATAAAGACAAGCTCCGTACCGTTGCCCCTTATAAGCTCATTAACATAAAAGGTGTCTGGTATCTCGGTGCTGTGGATAGAGGAAATGTGAAGGGTTATCAGCTCAGTAAAATTCGCTGGCTGAATCTTACTCCCGTACATTTCACGCCAGAGCGGCACATAACCCAGTACTTTGCTGAAGAAGATGATGTCTGGTTTTCTCTGAATAAGCAGACGGTACACGTCAAAACCGCAGCCGAGGTTAGCTACTACTTTCAGCGCCGCAACTTATTACCTGCGCAGAAATTAATACGACAAGAATCAAACGGTGATTTGATTGTGCAAACCGAAATGGCGCACGAAAACCAGCTCTTCCCTCTATTACGATACTGGTTACCCAATCTCATTATTATTTCCCCTATTAGCATGCAACATCGTTTTCAGCAGAAGCTCAATCAACAGATGGATGAAATGGAAACAAAATACGGCATGGCTATTTTTGACGACATGCAACAGGAGTAAATCATGCTACGCGGTTCAGAAAGAAAAGAAGCATTAGCCAGTCTCACCAGAGCAACTAACCAATATGAAGCACAGGCAAAAGATACTCAGGAGGAGATCACTGCGCTCTTTTTGCTGCGCCAAAAGTGCAGTAAAAATTTGATTACTCGTGGTGAAAGCTTTGTAAACCGACTGGCGAATAAACCCAAAGAATTTGATAAATCCTGGAGCGAACTGAAAGCGGAAATTGCTGAATTCGATAACGTCGTCGAAAAACTGGAAGAAGAATACCGAACATCACACGTTGGAAAAGGGACCGCTGCCGCAGGGGTTGCAGTCGGAGCGGGAGTCGCAGCATTTGCCCCCACGGCAGCCTTAGCCATTGCAACGACTTTTGGTACGGCCTCAACGGGTACCGCAATTGCAACTTTAAGCGGCGCTGCGGCAACTAATATGGTAGGGAGGTTTTAATGAAAGATATAGACGGAGTTCATCAGATTTTAGAAATAATGAAACCTCACATGGATAGTATCGAGAAACATTTCTCTGAAATGAATGGTATTTTTATTAATTTAATGGAACAACCGCATGATAATATTGGTAGGGTTCTGAAATGCCATCTTGTGGTGGAGCATTTTTTGACAAAATTCTTAGTGGATTTTTACAGAATAGACGGACTTGAAAATCTACAATTACGTTTTGCTCAGAAAATTGAACTTGTTCCTAGGGCTGGTGGAAGTGCATCATTTGTCAGGCCAGGAATTATTCAATTGAATAAAATAAGAAACAAGCTTGGCCATGATTTGAGTACGCAAATTGAGAGGCACAACATCTCAGCAATTTACGAAGTGTTAGCTATCGCAAGGAAAGGTATCAATCTCGATGACCCGATTAAAGCGATCGAAGCCTTTACGCCAATTGCATGTGCTTTTCTTTCTGTGCCGCCTCCTGAACTACAGAAGATATTCATGGAGGCTTTTCAAACAATCGTAACCCATGACCCTGAATAAATGTTGATGCTATTTTTTTAATTTAACACCACGTTGTTTTAGCTCTTTTCTGACAATTCCATTAGCCATGCAGAAAGTATTTCGTCACCCTCTTCTTACATGGCTAAAAGCATAGTCTCCTCTAGTGAAGGGTCTATCCGGAAGCTATTTGTTTATTGGTCCTATCCGCGTAATATGGACACAGCCCTTTTATCAAAGTAGTTTTATCATCTCACCAACTTATCCATTTATAAACTAACTTACCTATCACTTAGTGTGCAACCTAGACCAGCGGTGCTCAAAGTGTCTCAGTTACATTCTGTAATCAGTGAATAAAGTTAATTCATTGAATAAATTCAATAATACTCCTCAATGTACCCATACGCCTTCCTGAATAACTCTTTATCTTTACCTAATCCAAACTGAGCCAAAGTCAGTAATAGTGCCTTTTGGATTTCACGCGGACCGCTGTTAGAATTCTGCCAGCCATCAAAGCGGGTAGCTTTCACGATTTTATCAATTTGCTCTACAACATCACCGATTAACTTAGGGGTAGTTTCCGGGCGTGTTTCCAGAAAAAGCTTGGTCAAAGCCTGTTTATTATCAGCTTCAGTTACTGGGCGCTCACCCGTTTCGCGCTCGGCTTGAACTGTATCTTTCGCAGCATCCAATAGGCCTTTCAACCAGTCGATAGCCTTGATAACACCAGCTTCATAATCCTGACGAAGTTTTTCCAGGCGCTCGCCCAATGCCACAAATTTAGGATCATGACTGCCACGCAAACGCCCCATAAGATCAATCTCCAGGCGTTTGGCGCGTTGTTCCTGTTCTTTAGCGGTCAGGGTAAAAATAGCATGCTCGTCCATGATCAACTCGTCAATATCATCGCGAATACGATTGATATCAGTATGCTCATGGATCATCTTAATTGTTTCGGGGCCAAGGGCAGCCCAAACAAGCGCACCTGTCTGCCCCACCGGACGCACCGATTCATAAATTTGCGCCAGCCATTTATAGTCCTGACGATAAGGGGTCAAAAAAGGATCTGGGTTGATAGCTGACCATAACTTGGATAACACACCAAAGCTGGCAGCGAATTCATCGCGTTTCTCGTTGGTCGGCAGGCATTCCTGTGCAGCCATAATACCTTCAAAACCTGCTATGGACCGATCCACACCAGGGAAGAAGGACAAACATTTATTCAGTTGTAGCGGCAATAGCTCTTTAAATGCCTCAATGCCTTCCACAACCCCTTCAATTTCTTCAGGGTTATAGGCCAGAGCGGTGCGCAGATTTTCGAAAACGCCGAGGTAGTCAATAATTAATCCCATGTTCTTGCGTACATCATCGGTTTCGTACAATCGGTTGGTGCGACACATAGCCTGCAGAAGCGTATGATCGCGTAAAGGCTTATCGAGGTACATGCAGTAGCAAATTGGTGCATCAAAGCCCGTAAGCAGCTTGGCGGTAACGATGATAAGCTGTAAAGGATGCCCAGGATCTTTAAAGCATTCAATCAGATCCTTTTGTACCTGCTCTTCTGCATCAATGTGCTGCCAGCGTTCGAAATCAGCTTGTTTAACAGGTAGCTCCAGTTCGTCATGCCATTTGAGCCAGTCCTTGTTGAGCTTATCTTTTTTACCACCCTCTTCAGCTTTAACCGGAGCCTGGTCAACGTTCATAACCACTTCAACTGCATCAAAACCGAGCTTTTCACCGAGCAAATAATACATCTGCACACAGGCTTCGCGATCGTATACCACAACCATGCCTTTCATCTTTTTCGGCATAACATGGCTGGTAAAATGCTCAACAATGTCATTACTCACCGCAGCCATGCGTCTCGGAGATTTCAGCATGATGGCCAGCTTGCCGGCGCGTCTGGACAATGCTGCTTTTTCTTCTTCATCCAGGTTGTTTTCGGTAGCCAGTTGCTCGAATTCTTCGTTGATAGCATCACGATCCACTCGGAGTTCAGCCAACCGAGGTTCGAATTTCACCGGGTTAGTCGCGCCGTCACGGATCGACTGCTTATAGCTATAGCGGCTCATATAGCGGCCAGGATCTTCTTCGGCACCGAACAACTTAAATGTATTACGATCAATGCCAGAAATCGGAGTACCCGTCAGGCCATAGAAGTGGGCATTGGGCAACGCCCAGCGCATTTTCTCGCCTAATCCACCCTCCTGAGTCCGGTGAGCTTCGTCAACCAACACAATGATGTTGTCACGATTGTTCAAGCCATTAGGGTTGCTATCGTCAATTTCGATATCTTTAAATTTAAAGATGGTGGTGATTAAAATGCCACGGCTGTCTTGCTCAATGTATTCGCCCAACTTTTTGCAGCTTTGCACTTTAATCAGATTCTTAACGTCGGCCCCACCAAAAGTTTCATTAATTTGGCTGTCCAGATCTCGCCGGTCCACAACGATAAGTACCGTCGGATTTTTTAACGCATTATCGGCACGCAGCATTTTGGCGGCGTAAAGCATCAACAAGGATTTACCCGACCCCTGGAAATGCCAAATAAGACCTTTTTTTGGATAGCCTCTACGAACACGCTCAACGATTTGTTTTGCTGCTTCAAATTGCGGGTAACGCGGCAGGATTTTAACGCGTTTAGGCGGAGTATTTTTGCCCATTTTGACGGTTGAAAATAATGCGAAAGATTCCAGTAGCTGCAATAAGGTCTGTGGATTTAACAAACTCTCGCAGCTGTTAAGTACCGATGCCAGGCCTGACAGAATCTCTTCACGAAGCTCAGTATTATGCCAGGGCCCCCAGTCCTTAACTCGGGCATTAATGGCGCCATAGGCAAAGGTTTTTCCTTCGCTGGCAAAGCACAGCAAGTTAGGTACAAAGAAAGATTCAACGTTTTTCCAGTAGTACTTTTTGCCGCCCATGAAGTCGGCGGCCCCGTCTTGCCAGGTCACACTGGGGCGAGTTGCGGTTTTAACTTCCCCCACGACTAACGGTATACCGTTCACATAAAGGACAATATCAAAATAGACTTCAGTGGCCGCGATATAGTGAACCTGCTGTGCCACCACAAAGTGGTTATTTTCTATATTGTCAAAATCAATAAGATTAATGGTGATATGGTCGCCGTTCTCACCGAAGGGCAAGGTTTTGTCGGCCATCAACCATTCCTGGAAGTTTTCATTAGCCTTTACCAGACCGGTATGGCGGGCTTCTAAAACTACTCCCCGCAATTTATAGATGACCTCATCGGCATAGTCAGGCTGTCTGCCGATATCGGGGTTTAACGAACAAAGCGCGTCTTTTAGCCACTCATCAACGAAGATATCCTGCGCTTGTTTAGGCAGTTTTTCACCGTAGCAATATGTCCACTTGACCCCGCTTAAACCTTTTAAACGGTCGATAATTCCATTTTCTGTGACGGTTTGTTCGTTAAACATATTATACTCCGTTAATTATGCCTGAAGCCAATCGAATCGTAGCAGCTTTTGCTTCATTGCAAATCGCTATATTAGATCTAAATGTATCCCAAGCATCTACTATTTCTACTTGTTGCTCTATGCTTAACATGGGAACCGGAAACTTTTTCTGAGCTGTTATTCCTATATATGCACGAGTAGACTGTGCGGATAGTGATTTAAGTATTCGTTGAAAAATTCGGCTCCGAAAATAAACCTCTAGAAATCTAGGCGATATTCTTCCATTTTTATTTACGCGGTAGTACGTAACTTGTGGAGTAAGCATGATATAATCATCCACATCTGGCGTAACTGCAACAAGCCCAACAGTACCTTTGTGACTAAGTAATATATCTCCCGGAAACGAAAACCCTACTCTTAATTTATTCACACGTTCTCTCGGCAATTTTTTACAACTTGAAAGGTTAACTTCACCTAAACTTAGGTCACTGGCCATAACAAAAGGAATACCACCCGAAACATACTCAGATGCTTTTGGGTGATCATTCCCATGATTTCCATCCTGAATTTCTAAAATATCGCCAGATGCAATCAAATCGCCAATGTTTGTTTGATAACCAATAGAATTAGCAATTCTATTTTCTATAAATCTCTCACACAACTCAGCCCCAGAAACAGCCATCAAATCATATTTATCAATACATTCATTTACTTTTTTCAGTAAACGTACCGATTTTTTTTGCGCTTCTATTGGAGGAAATCTAAATTTTTGAGATGATAACGTTTTCCACTTTATGGTTGGAGAAAGGGAACCTTCGGAAATAGCTATCGCTCTTTCCATAAACGCATCTGACTGCATGAAAAAAGCCAAAAAATCAGGTATCACTTTATCAGAATTAGCTTCTAAAACCATCGCATGAGCTGAACAAATACAATCCCAATCCGCTACGGCTACCTTACGTTGATAAGCACGACGCTTGCCAAATATAATCTGCCCTTTCTTCACCAAAAGCTTTTGCCCTTCGACATCACATGGTACGCCATGTCGCTTAATCTTCAGGCTATCAGGATCTAGGTGCTCTAAACCAACATAAATTTCAAGGTATGTCTCGCTCGGTTCCACTCGTTTAGAGATATGTTTAGCGATATCGCCAAACCTCACCATTTGCCAGCCTTCCGGTAATTGCTGCTCCATCATTTACTGCTCCACCTTGCTTTCAACGTTATATCCAAGCTCTGCAAGGCTTTGGAATAATTTATTAGTTTGTTTTTTTAGCTGAGCGCGACTTACTTTCCACGCCTCAATTGCATATTCAATATTATGTACTTCACCGTTGCTTTGTGCTTGCACATACAATGGAATCGACAGGTTGTAGAGATTCTCTTTAATAACTTCGATATCCACTAAAGCGGTAATGTCGCTTTGCTTTGCCGGTGTAAAATAAGCCTCGTACAATACTGCTAAATCATCATCGGATAGACGGCTATGAGCACGTTCGCGGGTGACATGGTCTACTCCATTAATAAACAGCACCTTATTTTTTCGTTCAGCAGGTTTATTGCAGTTAAGCACCACCACACAAGATTCCATTGGCGAGTTATAAAATAGGTTAGGCCCCAAACCAATCACCGCTTCAATAATGTCTGATTCAATCACCTGTTTACGAATGGCCTGCTCAGAATTACGGAACAGCACGCCATGTGGCCAGAGCATGGCTGCGCGACCGGTATCTGGCTTCAGGCTTTTGATAATATGTGTGTAAAACGCATAATCAGCGCAACCCTGCGGTGGTACACCATAAAGATTACGACCATATGGGTCAGCGGCAAACTTATCACGATTCCATTTTTTGATGGAGTACGGTGGGTTCGCAAAAATCACATCAAACTGCTTGAGCCGATCGTTTTCAATAAACTTTGGTTCAGCCAAAGTATCACCGCGCACTACATCAAACTCTTCAATATCGTGCAGGAACATATTCATACGGGCGATAGCGGAAGTGAGCAGGTTAACTTCTTGGCCATAAAGGTGCACAGAGCGCCACTCTTCCCCCCTTGCACGAAGATCCATCACTGCATTTAACAACATCCCTCCAGTGCCGCATGTCGGATCATAGGCAGTTTCCCCCGGTTTTAAGCCCATAATGCGCGTCATTAAATGCACGACTGTTCGATTGGTATAAAATTCTGCTGCCGTATGACCGGAATCATCAGCGAATTTTTTAATCAGGTATTCGTAGGCTTCACCAAGATCATCCTGGGCGACAGATTTAATGCCTAGCGGAATTTTACTGAAATGTTCAATCAGATCAGCCAGCAGATGATCGGGAAGGCGCTCTTTATTGGTCCACTGCGCATCACCGAAGACGCCATGTAAACGCGGGTTATTGGCTTCAATTAGTCGAAGCGCATTCTGAATCGCTTCACCAATGTTTTTACTGGTATTGCGGACCTTTTCCCAAGCTGCCTCAGAGGGGATGTTGAAACGATGAAACATCGGCATAGCTGCGTATTCAGCATCGCCTTCATGGAGTTCCAGCGCTTCGTTGTATTCTTCCAGATAGACATCTGACAGGCGTTTGTAAAACAGCAACGGGAAGACATATTGCTTGTAGTCTGATGCGTCGATTTGGCCGCGAAGAAATTCGGCGGCTCCCCAGAGCAGCTCTTCCAGCTTTTTATTACTCATAGTACTCATACCTCGAACCCTTCTTTGATAAGCAGGGTTTCCAGCTCCTCTTCTGCTTTTTCCAGTTCAGCCAGCTTCCGTTGAAAATCTTTGAGCGCCTCTTCCACAGTGATAGTTTCTTCTTCGAGTGGCTTTTGCACATAACGAGCAATATTTAGATTGAAGTCATTTTCTTCAATCTCCTTCAGAGGTACCCAGCGCGTAACGCCTTCGATTTCTTTTGCATCTGGCCCCTGCTGAGCCTGGTCACGATAGATTTGGTATATGTCATCGGCCTGCTTGTTGGACAGCGTATTCTGCGCACGCCCCTTGGTATAGATTTCTTCAGCATTGATAATCAATACATGATCTTTATGCGCTGCCTGGCGAGATTTGCGCAGCACCAAAATACACGCTGGAATACTAGTCCCATAGAACAGATTGGAAGCGACACCAATAATCGCCACGATGCGATTTTCTTGCAGCAATTTGGTTCGAATTGCCCCCTCAGCTCCGCCACGAAACAGCACACCATGAGGTAACACGACAGCCATACGCCCATTGTCGTTAAGTGAAGCAAACATATGCTGCACCCAGGCAAAATCACCATTTGTTTTAGGTGCCAGACCATATTGCTTGCGGCCATAGGGATCGTTCGACCACAGATCGTATCCCCACTCCTTTAAGCTAAACGGAGGGTTGGCAACAACGCAATCGAAGGTTTCTAAACGATCACTTTGTAAAAACTTAGGTTCACGCAGCGTATCCCCGCGAACAATATCAAAATCCTCCTGACCGTGTAAAAACAGGTTCATCCGTGCAATAGCTTCTGTTGTCAGGTTTTTTTCCTGACCTTTGATTTTTAGCAAGCGCGGATCGCCACCGTTTTCTTTTACATGGTGGATAGTCTCGAGCAACATACCGCCTGTGCCACAGGCGGGATCGTAGACACTCTCACCGGCTTTTGGATCCAGTATGTTAACCATCAAGCGAACGATAGTACGTGGGGTATAGAACTCACCGGCTTTCTTGTTAGCTTTGTCTGCAAAGCGTTTGATCAGGTACTCGTATGCACGCCCCATATCATCATCACGGACACTTGAAACGCCAAGGTTCACCTTATTGAAGTGATTAAGTAACGTAGCCAGCAACTCATCAGAAAGGCGTTCTTTATTGGTCCAGCTGGCGTCCCCAAAAATGCCATGCAGTTTAGGATTTGCCAGTTCTATACCACGGAAGGAGTCTTTTAAAGCCTGACCGATGTCTTTGGTCTCAGCGAAAACATCACGCCAGTGGCAATTTTCAGGTATCTGAATTCGGTGAAACATCTTACCTTTGGCAAGCTCTGCATCCCCAACGCTCTCCATCGCATCGGCAAATTCTTCGTCATATACATCACAAATACGTTTGAAGAACAGGATGGGGAAAATGTACGTTTTGTAATCTGACGCATCAATAGGCCCGGTGATAATATGGGCAGCATGCCAAAGATGGGCCTCGAGATCTTTTAGATTAATCAGTGTCATTAATTTTTCTCTGTACGATTCTGCGAAGCAGGAACCTTTTGCAGTAAATCGTGTATTTCACATTCAAAAAGCACGCAAAGCCTTTCTAATGTATCCAGGTCAACCTTCTGAGCCGTCTCTTTGTAAAGCAAAGTGATAGTGTTGCGACTCAGGCCAGTTTCCCTGACAACATCGGCTATTCGCATCTTATGTTCGCCTATGAGCCGAGCAAGATGGCAGCGGATCATAATGGTCCTTATCGTTGTGCTTAACGATGCAAATCGTATCCCAAAATGCGAAGATAACAAAAAAAATTCAATCTCAAATGAAATTATATCAGTTGGGAAAATATTGAACGTATGGACAGGAAGACATGCATATTCAACATGTTTAAGTACAGGATACATGTCGGGCATAAATACCCGACATAGGTTCCAGTGAGGTCATATGCCAATTAGCGACACTTTGGCCTGCAGGAACTTATAACTAATCATTACTATCGTTTTTTGTCTTTAGAGGATTCAAACGGACTCACCCCCTTCTCACGGTTCGCATCCAGGTAATCCGCCCACCACTGCAGCATTAGCCTACGCTCCCCCAGATGCTCCGCCTTATGGATATAAGCCGCACGCACAGAACTACGCTCCTGATGGCTCATCTGCCGCTCCACTGCATCCCTCAACCACAATCCTGAGTAAATCAACGAACTACACGCCATTGTCATGAACCCATGCCCACAGACTTCCGTTTTTGTGTCATTGCCCATCACCGCAGAGCTTTATTCACCGTATTTTCACTCATCGGCTTACGCGGATAGTGATCGCCAACGAAGATCAGCTCTCGATTCCCACTCATGCCTTTGATCTGTACCAAAATGCCTAAAGCTTGCCGCGACAACGGAACAAGATGAGGTGTCCGCATCTTTGAACCACGTTGAGAATGCTTAACACCTTCCAACGGTTCACGCTCACCCGGAATCGTCCACATGGCTGTTTCAAAATCCACTTCCGACCAACGAGCAAAACGCAGCTCACTTGAACGGATGAAGACCAACAGTGTGAGTTCGGCCACAAGTCGAGTTGACGGCCTGCCTGAGTAATGATCAATACGATGAAGTAGTTCAGGAATGCGGTTAAGCTCCAGAGCAGCACGGTGCTGTCTTTTCGCCGTAGCAACTGCACCGGCAATCTCTTGTGCTGGGTTGTAATCGATTAAGCCGCTCTGAACGGCAAACCGCATAATAGCGCTAGTACGCTGCTGTAAACGGGCGGCAACTTCGAGCCGCCCGGATGATTCCACCGCTTTGGTGGGCACAAGCAAATCCCGTGTCTTCAACTCAGCAATATTCCGCTTACCAATAGCAGCAAAGAGATTATCTTCGAGACTTTTTAATGCACCAGACTATGTGATGCAGACCACTTCTGATTACTGGCGTGCCAGTCTCTGGCGACCACTTCAAACGTGATCGCCTCTTGTTCGTGTTCTACCTTAACGGCTTTCTTGCTCTCACTGGGATCGACGCCATTAGCTAACCCCTTACGGGCTTCATCCCGGCGTGCCATGGCATCAGCCAACGAGACTTCAGGGTATTTCCCCAACGCCAGCATCTTCTCTTTACCGCCAAAGCGATAATGTAGTCGCCAATATTTTGAACCGTCAGGGTGAACCAGTAACACCATGCCTGCCCGTTAGTAAGCTTATAGGTTTTGCATCAGACCTAGCCGTACCAACCTTCACATCACTAAAGCCATTATATGTGACCTTTCAAGGGTTCACAGTGGTTACAAAAAGTATCGAACCGGGATATATCCGCATCACCAAATTGAGGCAGTTTGAATCAGGTTTTCTGAGCCGAATGAAAAGCGAGGAAAGCCATGCCGAGGCTGAATCTCAGGCACAAAAAAACCACCTCGCGGTGGCTTAAATGTTCATACCTGATTTATGGTGCCGAAGGCCGGAATCGAACCGGCACATCTCTCGATGGTTGATTTTGAATCAACTGCGTCTACCGATTTCGCCACTTCGGCACTGAAGGGTATGCGGAAAACGTTGTGGATTATACCGTTACCCCCTGTATACGCAACCCCATTCCGCACGTGCTGGGTGTGAATGCTGAAAAAACACGCGCTGGGGGCAGTGAATAACGGGCCGGGCATGCCCGGCCCCTACGAAAAACGGTGGGTGACAGGTGTGAGAATGGCCGAGCATAAAAACGGTTGGCAACAGCGAAAACGGTGGATGACAGGTGTGAGAATGGCTGACCAAAAACGGAAAACGGTGGGTGATGGGGGTATAACGGGCCGACCCTAAAAGCGGTCGGCCACTACAAAAACAGGGCGTAGGTAGAGGTGGCGGCATGAGTTACGGAACATTCCTAAAGGAACTCAGCGCGGATAACAGGGTCCGAAAGGGAAGCTATCGTTGCAGCGCCACGGAGGGCTGCGCGCCACATCACATTGTATAGGTCACCTCATGAAAGCAGCTTCTCAGTTTGTTCTGGCACTGTCCGTCTCCACCGCCCTGTTCACCGCTGCGGCGGGGGCTGCCAGCTGGCAGGATCAGCTTAACTCGGCCGCCAGCGCGCTGGGGCAGAACGCCAACGGCAACTCCGCCTCTTCTACTACCACCACTCAGAGCGGCACCTCGCTGGGCGCGCTCACCGGGCTGCTGAACGGCGGCAGCCAATCGCTCAGCTCCGGCACCATGACCAATGCGGCGGGCGTGCTGCAGTACTGCGTGCAGAACAACATCGTGGATAACAATGTCTCCTCGGTGAAGGATAAGCTGCTCGGCAAGCTGGGCCTGGCGGATACCCAAAAGCAGCAGGAAACCACCGACTACAAACAGGGGCTGATGGGCCTGCTGAATACCAGCAACAATCAGCAGGTTGACCTGAAGTCGCTGGGCGATACCGCCATCGGCAAAAAGGTGAAAACCAAAGCCTGCGATCTGGTTCTCAAACAGGGTAAACAGTTTATCTCGTAACCTCTCTCTCAGGCGGTGAGGCTGTCCCCTCCCCGCCTCTTTCTGCCGTGCCGGGCAAATAACCCGTACCGGGTAATGTCACTATTTAGCCCTAAAGTTTATGGGGATAAAACCCATCGTAATCCGTCGCTAACCTATTTCTCAAGTCAGCCTGCGGGCGCTCTTATTACCCGGCTTTTGCATCGCTCTAATTCCATTGCTGGAGATGGATAATCCCCATAAGAGCCCCTACGACCAGGAAATATCTTAAAAAAAATAGGAAATAACACCTCAATTCATCTTTATACAATCTTATAAGCCACGGGTTAGGATTATTCTAACCTCTTCGCGAGATATACCTTAGAAAAAGACCCCGATCTTAAATTTTGATGGCGTATATCACTGAGCTAGTGCGCAACTCTTTTAGGATTTTCTTTATTTTGATAGCATCCTTTCCAGTTCGGTTAAGCACTTTCACTCATTACTGATTTACAAGGGATGGGCGAAACATCACTTAAGCGAACAATACGGATAGCACCTGACAAGGATCGAATTATAGATTGATCGTGAGGTTGTGACTCTTTATTTCTCAGGATTTTAATATAAACAGGATGAATTATGAAAATGACTAAAGTAGTTATGGCTGCTGCTTTCACTGCTGCTCTGAGCTCTGGGGCTGCTTTTGCCGCTGATACCACCACAGGGCAGATCAAATTCGAAGGTGAACTGGTCAATACCGCCTGTGGTCTTTCTGCAAACTCCAGTCCAGTGAACGTTAATTTCTACCAGGTTCCTGTATCAGCACTGGCAAATGGCCAGCGTGCAGCCAGCGTTCAGAAAAACATTGAACTGCAGTACTGCGACACCACCGTAGCGCAAAGTGCTGTTGTTACCTATAACCCAACCAGCCCAAATGCCGTTGATGATTCACTGGCAGCATTTACTTCTGGTACTGCCTCTGGCGCGGGTATCGGCATGCTGGACAGCGCTAACCAGGAAGTTAAGTGGGGCCAGCCTACTGCATCCGTGAAGCTGGTTAACGGCACGACGACCATTCCATTTGTTGCTTTCCTGCGTTCTGAAAAAACCACAGATGCTGAGAATAATGTTGCTTACAGCCCGGTTACAGCAGGTTCTTTCGAGTCGACCATTAATTTCGAAATCGCCTACCAGTAATACGCAATAAAGATACAGTGCGGGGGGATCCCCCCGCACATTTTCACATTCGATGGCAATGCCAGGGAGAGTCAGAATGGAGATCGGCAACGCAATAAGTAGCGATGAGCGCCTCATTGCTCTTTTTTCTGCGCGAGCTGAAGCAGGAAAAAATCATACCCGATCGGGCCATAACCAGAAAAATAAAATATCACCACAAAAAAGAACCCCAGCTAAGAGCAGAAAAATTAAACTCAGAGCATTAAAACACTTATCATTGAGAGCGCTAACCAATAAAAAAACACCCCGATGATATTACGGAAGGCATCTGTTTTCGGGGGGTAGGTTTACGCTATCCGTACTGAAAAGTTCGTTATGAAACGCAGAGCATTTAAACATTTTTTCCAGGATTGAAATCATGTTGGGAACTTTCAGAGTTAAATCAACCGCGGCAATTTTGCAGGCAATCAGCGTCTGCTACGCCACGGCAATATATGCTGACGATAGCGTTGAATTCAATACCGACGTGTTAGATACCGCCGATCGTACCCATATCGATTTATCTCGTTTCTCAACGGATAACTACATCTCGCCTGGCAGCTACCTGCTTGATATTCGCGTTAACGGCAAGTCGCTGGATCAGGAAAAAATTCGCTATATCGAAACCGCAAAGGGAAAAAGTGCCCAGCCCTGCATCAGCAGCAGCCTGCTGAATAAGCTGGCGCTGAAAGAAGAAGCGCGGCTGAAGGTCGCCCAGCCCTATGAGAATTGCTACTCGCTGCAAACGCTGCCGGGTGTGCAATTAAGTAACTATGCCGGTTCGCTCGACATTACCGTGCCCCAGGCATGGATGAAATACGACGATCCTGACTGGACGCCCCCCGAGCGCTGGGATAACGGCATCGCCGGGCTGATTTTTGATTACAGTCTCAATGGACAAATGACCCGACAATTCGACGACAGCCATAATTACAGCACGGTATCAGGCTACGGCCAGGCCGGCGCTAATCTTGGCGCGTGGCGTCTGCGCGGTGAGTACCAAACCAGCTATTACAGTGACAATCACCAGTTTGCTTTCGACTGGAATCAGATTTACGCCTATCGTCCCCTGCCGATGATGGCGGCCAAACTGACGCTGGGTGAAATCTCGCTCAATTCGCAGGTTTTTAGTACGGTGCGTTTTACCGGGGCAAACCTTGTCAGTGACGAACGCATGCTCCCCCCCGCCCTGCAAGGCTACGCGCCTGAAATTCAGGGAATTGCGCGCGGGAACGCCACCGTAACGGTCAGCCAGAGCGGTCGTATTATCTACCAAACCACCGTGCCTGCGGGACCGTTCAATATTCAGGATTTGCGCAGCTCGGTGCGCGGCACGCTGGACGTTCGCGTCGAAGAGCAGGACGGCTCGGTGTCTACCTTCCAGATTAATACCGCCGACATTCCCTATCTGACGCGCCCGGGATACGTACGCTACAACCTTGCCGGCGGCACGCCGTCGACTTACAGCCATAAGCTGCAGGGGCCTTCGTTCATTTCCGGGGATTTTTCCTGGGGGGTCAGTAATGCCTGGTCGTTATACGGCGGGCTGCAAACGTCTGGTGAGGAATTTTCCGCCTCTACAGTGGGCGTCGGGCGCGACCTGAGCGTGCTGGGGGCCCTTTCTGTCGATGCCACCCAATCCCTGAGTAAACAGCGTGATGGCGAGCGTCTTACCGGCACCTCCTGGAAGCTGAGCTATGCGAAAACCTTTGACGAATACCACAGTGCGATCACCTTCGCAGGCTACCGCTTTTCGCAAAAAAATTACCGAACGATGGCGCAATACCTCGACGATCGCTACCGCGACTATCAGGACTCACCGTTTTTTGGCCGTGAAAAAGAGCTGTACACCATCACCGCCAATAAAACCTTTTGGCCGGATAGCGCAGACCAGGCTACCACGCTGTTTTTGTCCTACACCCATCAAAATTACTGGGAAAACAAGCGCAGGGAGCGCTACGGCATGTCTGTCAGCCGCAGCTTCCGCGTGGGGGATACCAAAGGTATCAGCGCTAATCTTTCGGCATACCGCTCCGACTATCGGGGACGCACGGATGATTCTCTCGCCCTCTCGCTCTCGATCCCGATAGGTGACAGCCGCTGGGCCGGTGTGGATGTACAGAGCTATAACGGCAAGAGCAGCCCGATGGCGTCCTACACCGATAACAGCGACGCTAACAATCTGTGGCGTATCCGCAGCGGCGCCAGCCAGGACGGCAACGCCAGCGTTGACGGCTACTATCAGCGGCGCGCGCAGATGGCAGATATCAACACCAATGCCAGCTACCAGCAAAATCGCTTTGTGGCGCTGGGCACATCAGTGCGCGGCGGCTTTACCGCCACACGTCATGGCGCGGCGCTGCACAACGGCGGAGCCACCATGAACACGGCGCGGGTGATGGTCGACACCAACGGGATCGCCGGTGTGCCGCTTAATGACAAACGTTCAAGAACCAACAGTTTTGGTATTGCCGTGGTGCCGGACATCGTGAGCTACAGCAGTTTTGATACCCGCGTTGACGTTGACGCGATGGATGGCGACATCGAACCCGCCAAAGCCATTACCACCGCAACGCTGACCGAAGGGGCCATCGGCTATCAGGCTTTTGGCATGGCAAGGGGATTGAAAATCATGGCCACGCTGCGCCTGGCTGACAATAGCGTACCGCCATTTGGTGCCGAGGTTTATAACGCAGACGGTGTCAGCGTGGCGATGGTGCTGGATAACGGGCAAGCCTGGCTGGCCGGGGTCAATCCTGACGAGACGCTGAACGTGGTCTGGAATGGTAAAAATCAGTGCCGCATTGCCATGCCGTCGGATATCAACGAGCAAGCCACCAGCTTGCTGCTGCCGTGCCGCTAAGCACGCCCATGATGTTAATTCACAGTCATAAAAGGTCAAAAATGAGCATGAATAAATACACAACCCATTGGATGGCCGCCGTGGCGCTGAGCGTACTCAGTGGCCAGGCCGTAGCGGGTATTTCACTCGATCGGACCCGGCTGATTATTACCGAGAAAGAGGCCTCAGCTAGCGTAAATCTCTCGAATACCAGTTCAGCCATTCCTTTTCTTGCCCAGTCATGGGTAGAGGATGAAAAGGGCAATAAGATCACGGCACCGCTGCTGGTTTTACCTCCGCTGCAGCGCATTAATGGCGGGCAAAAGGGAATTGCACGCGTCACAAAGACTTCGGGAATAGAGCAGCTGCCCAAGGACAGGGAGAGTCTGTTCTTCCTCAACGTGCGTGAGATCCCGCCGAAACCCGATAAGCCGAATACGCTGCAGCTGGCGATGCAGTCACGCATCAAGCTGTTTTACCGGCCGGCTGCCGTGATCCCAAAAAGTAAAAGCGAGGTCTGGCAGGACCAGGTGGTGTTCCAGAAAAACGGCAATCAGATAACGGCACAGAATCCGACGCCTTATTACATCACCCTTCTTGGCTTGTCGGACGATGCGAAGCGCAAACTCACCCACTTTCCGGGGATCATGATTGCGCCGAAATCGAGCCAGCAGTTTGCTATCACGGAAGCGAGCGTCAGCACCTTCTCCATGATGTTCGTCAACGATTACGGCGGCCACCCGGAGCTGAAATACCGCTGTGACGGCAACACCTGTAAAGCGCTACCGCCTGCGCAGCAGGATCAGTAACCAGGTAACAGGGAGCCGACAATGCGCCACACACTTTCATCTCTGTCTCTGTTGATGATGAGCCTGACACTTCCGCTGCAGGCAGAGACGTTACGGCTGCCAGATCTTAAGGCCGGGGAGCAGGCTCGCGAGGTCAACGGCATTGTCCGGTTCCACAGTCTGGATCTTACCTTGCCGTGTACGGTGATAACGCAGAGCCATATGCGGTATATTGCGCTGGGAGCAATCGACGCGGGACGTTTTCATCAGGCTGGCGATCGCAGTCAGCCGGTACACATCAGACTGAATCTGAAAAATTGCCTGAAAGGAGCCGCCGGTGCGCCAGCCCCTAACGGGGCGAAGCGGGTGGTCAGTAACAGGGCGGCCAATCCCGCGGGTGAGCGAACTATCCAGCTGATTTTTATGGGAGAGGCCGATCCCATCAACGCGGAACTGCTGCGCATTCACGGAACCGTGCAGGGCGCAGGCATCCGGCTGCTGGATATCAACGGCAACGCGCTGGCGTTCAATCAGACAGCCCGCTCTTATCTGATCAATGCCGGCGACAGCGAGTTTGACTTTATGGCCGCGCTGGAATCAACGGGCGGTCACGTCAGCAATGGCGAATTTAGCAGTCTGATCCGCCTGAAAATGGAGTATCTGTAATGAAAAATTCCACGCTGTTACGCCAGCCACGCTGTCGGGGCCTGCTCTCTGCTGCTGCACTGCTGCTGCCTCATTTAGCCTGGTCCGCCGAGCCTCATGGCGCCATTGAGCCGACGGCGGGCACCTATGACTACAACATCAACCTGGAAAATCAGGACATTACCGATAATCGCATAGGTGCCACTATCCCGCGCGCTTATAGCCTGAGCGGAAGCTACTCGGCCAGGGTGTTTTGCAACAGCAATATTAGCAATGCGCCTATCTACTTCTCCTCCACGGCGACGCTGCCACAGGACAGTCGCTACGCAGGATTTCTCAAGCTCAATGACTACCTGTCCGTCAAAATTGAGATCTGGATTAGCGGCGCGCGGCGCGAGTATTTTGCCGTGCCGTTTAATAACGTTTCAAATATGTTGGCGAACAGCTGCACCGCGCCCTCCTCAAGAATAACGCCCGATATGGACTCGGGCTCGATGGGCCGCGTGACCTTTATGGTGACCAAACCCATTATTAACGGCATCAGGCTGGAGGGTACCGAGATTGCCAGGCTGTTCGGCAGCCTCGTCGCGGGTAACCAGGGCACGGTGGCCCTTTCGCGCACCAACATCAATTCCGCCATCATTACCGTTCCGGACAAGTGCATCATTAATCAGGGCACGCCTGTGGTGGTGGATTTTGGCACCATCCCCGGGACGGGCAGCAAGCTGAACGGCATTAATTACAGCCAAAATATACCGATCCACGTGAAGTGCCAGGGAGGAAGTTTTGCCAGTGGCGCACTGAATATCAAGCTGGGTATTCAACAGCCCTCGCCGGCTTTTGACGACGGTCGATATCTCAGCGTCAGTGGCTCTCCTGCGCGTCCCGAGCTGGGTATCGCCCTTAAGGACAGTCAGGGTAAAGCCATCATCCCCAATACTTTTTATGACGTTCCGGGCTTTACCAATAATGAAGGGAACTGGAATCTCGTGGCCGCGCCGATTGCAAAAAGCGCCACGTCGATGATTCAGGAAGGCGAATTCAGCGCCTCGGCAACTATCGTCGCGCAATTCCAGTAAGGGAAGAGAATGAAAAATATCATTATTGGTCTCGTACTGATGCTGCCTCTGCTTCTTGCGGGTCCCGCGCAGGCCGCTGGCGAACTGATTGGTGGCCAGCTGGATTTTAAAGGCGTTGTGGTGGCTATCCCCTGCAGCATCGCTCCGGAATCGGAAAGTGCACCGGTAGATTTTGGCAAAATTTCAACGCGCGATCTTTATCACTCTGAGAAAAGTGAGCCCATTGCTTTCACGCTCAAGCTACAGGACTGTAATCCGCAATTGGCAAGTACCGTCACCGTAACCTTTAGCGGCAGCGAAAACCCCAATCTGAAAGACCACCTGGCGATAAAGCCCTCGACATCCAATGGGGCCAGCGGTATTGGCATCGGACTGCTGGAAGAAGATAACACGCCGATCCAACTGGGAGTGGCAACGCTTCCTGTCACGCTTAAAAGCGGGATGATGCAGCTGAACTTTAAAGCTTTTGTCGCCGCAGAGCCTGAAGCGCTATCAAAAGAAACCTTGACCACCGGGCCTTTTACCGCCACGGCAAACTACATATTGAATTATCAGTAACGGCATCAAAAGGGATTTTCAGCATGACGTATCGATGTTTTTTTTATGACGAAAATGCCTACTTTTTTGAGGGGATGAAGGCGAGCATTTCATCTTTATTTCGTGAAACAAGAAATGTGTCATTTTCGCTAACGGATGATTACGAACAGCTTATTGATCGAACTAAAAGCAGGATCGAGGGTAACCAACACCTGTGGCTTTTCTGCGATTTAGATATGCTCCCTATGGAGCGTTTTGTGATGCTGAACAGAATGCAGGGTTGTTATAAGCACCAGAACAAAAAGCTGGTCATTATGCTAAGCAATCATCATATGCCATTTTTTTTAACCATCTACAACCTGTTTCCACAGGCGCACTGGTTAATGAAAAATGAAAAAATGGAGCATATCCCTGCTTTTCTTAATGGACTGAATCAAAAAAAAGCCAATGAAAACCGGTTCAGCTACTCGCTGATAGATTATACCCGTAACACTATACGTAGTGGTGATGTACATCATTTAATCTCCTGTAATGAGTGGTGGTTAATTGAAGAGATATTGAGAGGGAAATCCCTGTCAAATATTGCTCATCAGGCGGACACGGACATCCGAAAAATAAGCTATGTAAAGCGCAAGCTAATGAAAAGGCTGAATATAAAAAATAACATCGCTCTTTTTGAGAAGTTCAAATGGCTTACGCCCTCAAGATAAAGCAATAAATTCGATATTTACCGCCGGGTTTTCCGTCGGTATCGCGCAGCACCTGTCTGCAAAATCAACCTAAAGTAAGGAAATAAAGATGAAAAAAGTGACCGCTGTTGAAGCCGCACGCATTATTGGTGGCACCTGTAAGACCTGTGAAAGCACCTATCAGCTGATTACATCAGGTAGCGTGAAGTCCTGTAAGCTGGTAACAACCTGCACCGATAAGCACGGTACGGTTATTTCCAGCACATCAAAAGATGCGGCCAGCAGCAATTGTGGCGTGTTGAACTAAACCCTTGAAGGGCTAATACCCGGAGTCACTCTTTTCCGGGTATTTTTCTGTTTCATAACGAGATGAAGATGACTATCCAGATTAAACGCCGCACATTTATCGGCTATTCCCTGTTGCTGATAATAATCTCTGTACTGATAACCGTACTGTGCTATCACCTGTTTGTGTTTAATACTTTTTCCTCTGACGTTAACCAGACGCAAGCTTTTCGTGAGGTCAGCGATGAAGAGGTTAAAAATAGCCCTATTAAGGACAACAAAACCATTATTGAGGTGATGTCTCTTGGCTGCCACTACTGTGCCGCGAATGAAGATAACCTCGCCGAATTCGCACGTTCGCTGCCGGCGGGAAGCCAGTTCAAAGCGATTCACATCACCAGCGACGATAATGGCCTGGCCGTCTACGCTCCGCTATTTGCCACGCTGGAGGAGATGGGTATTGAAGAGAAGTATCGCGACAGCGCCTATAACGCCATCATTACGCGCAATATCAACCTCAGCGATGGCGAAGCGCTTGAAGCCTGGCTAACAAAAAATAATATCGACGTGGGGGAATATCATCGTGTCAGTCAGAGTGACGCAGTAAAAAACCGCCTGAACTATATGGCGGAGGTGACCCGCCATTACGCTATCCGCTCCACGCCAATTTTTATTATTAACCGGCGTTACGTCGTCGCTCAGGATCGCGATTTCCCGGCGTTTGCCGACCGAATGCGGCAACTGCTCAGCGAGGATAAGTGATCCCGGTGCTGAAGCTTCTGTTGATCCGTATCGTCTTTAGCGTCAGAAATGGCGTTGAGCGGACGGGTGCATTACGCAGTCTGGGGTCGCGCGCGGCCATGGTGATACTGCGCAAAATTTTGCGATACGGCTATCTGCCCGCGCTACTCGCGGTCGCCAGGGCGCTCTGCGCACTGCGTATTGTCGGCCGGGGCTGGCGTTTGCAAAATGCGGTGGCAACCGAGAACTACCGCTGTCTGACGGGGCAGACTGAGCAGATCAACGCCGCGTGGATTGCGGTGCGCCGTCGCCTGCTGGAAGAAGCGGCCACCTGGGGACAGAACCCGGCACTTCTGCAACAGATCCAGCGCTGCGCCAGACAGCTTGATGCGGTCGTCGCACCGCTGCACCGCGAAAAGCACCCGATTATTCTCGCGCCGTTACACTCCGTCTCCGATGTGCTGGCCGCGATGGTGGGCGCCAGCGTGACGCCGGGGAGAGCCAGCGTGGTCGTCTCCGCCAGTGCGGCGCGCTATAACCGCCACACGCGGGCGCTGGGTGGGATCCAGCTCTCCTACTGCTCAATTCATCAGCAGAATAAGGCGCTGGCTGGCGATCTGATGTCGCTGCTGAACGATGTCATCGATGGTCAGCAGAATATGATCATTTTCCCGGATATCTCTCCGGACTATACCCTGCAGGCAGAGGGCGCGCTGGCGGCTAAGCTGCCCTGCCGTCTGTTTGGACGCGCGGCAAAGTTACACAACGGCGTGGTACGCCTATCTGCTGCCATCTCCGCCCAGGTGGTTTTTTATCATCTCTATTACGATCGCGGCCTGCATATCCATATTCATGCCCCCGTGGCGGCTAAAGCGGTGCCCGGCGCCCTGCCTGGCATTATCGAACAGACGCTGCGAACCCGTCCCCAGGACTGGTTGCTCTGGCACAACCACTCTCTCTATTTTATTAATCACTGAACATCATGATGAAAACGACGATCCCCGATGTTATTTTTCAGGAAGAGACCAACGAGTGCGGTCTCGCCTGTGTAGCGATGCTGGCCCAAACCCAGGGGCACCGCGTCTCTCTGGAAACCTTGCGCGAGCTGTTTCCGGCTTCCGATCACGGCACCTCACTTGATGCACTGATGAAAATGATGGCCCGCCTGGGCGTGGCCACTACGCCGGTCCTGTTTGAACATGCTGAGCTGCGGGATCTGCCGCTACCGGCCATTTTGCACTACGGTGCCAGCCACTTTGTGCTGCTGGCTTACCGCAAAGGCAATCATGCCTGCGTGATGAATCCGGCGATAGGAGAGCAGTGGCTGCCGCTGGCGGCGCTGAAGCAGGAGATCAGCGGCTATGCCCTGATTGTCGATCCCGACACGCATCTGACCGCTCAGATCGCTGACCCCCCGCAGAGCAAAGCGCCGCGCGCGCCGCGTGCTATGAGCCTGAAAGAGACCGCCGCCGTACCGGGGATCTACCGGCTGATGATGCTGACTTTTCTGGTGTCGCTTAGCCTGTTTTTGATGCCAACGATGGTGAGCAACGCGATTAACCAGGCCTTCTCCAGTAGCGGGAGCGACACCTTCCCCTACGGGGCATTTATCGTGGCGTTTATTGTCTCCACGCTGATGGCAATGGGTGTCAGGATCGTCAGCGAAAGATTTATCAAACGCTTCGTGCTGATCAACAGCAGCCTCGGCTTCTCGCGTCTGCTGAACAACCCGCTGCGCTTTTTTGAAAAGCGCGCGCCGGGGGAGATTTTCAGCCGTTTCACCGCCTGGCAGTCGGGAATGCTACAAAAGATCGAGCTCGACAATAGTCTGCGCTCCGACTGGGTGATCGCCGTCATCTCCCTTGCCATCATGTTCTGGATCGCCCCCCTGCTGGCGGCCATCTCTGCCGTCGGCGTGACGGTCATGGGCCTGATCAGCATCTGGGCGGTGATCCGCGATCGCTGGTACACCCAGCAGCTACAGCTGAAGGGAGCGGCACTGAACGATTTCTTTATGGAGACGTTACAGGGCGTTCTGACGGTCAAAACCGCCGGGCTGGAGAGCCAGCGCCAGATCGCCTTCGCTGCCTATAGCCGCGATCTGTTCTCCTGCCTGCAGCGGCAAAAAATCTATCAGCAGGTAAAAGAGGGGCTTTACCAGCTGACGGGCAGCATAGAGATGGTGATTTTTATGCTGCTGGTGCTGCCCATGGTCCACAGCAAGCTGATCTCGCTGGGCGATTTTTTTGCCTACAGCTTTCTGCGCCAGATCTTTACCTCATACATTACGCGCATCTTCTACTCGGTGATCCAGAAGTCTCAGCTGCACATCATTGACGGCCGCGCGCACAGCCTGTTTCTGCCAGCGGAAAACGGTGCAGAAGCCGCCCCGCCCGAACCGGTCCTGGCGCACAGCCCGCCACATCTCCACTTTGAGGCCATTCGCTATGCCTGGGATGCGGAAAAAACGATTCTCGATTCGGTCTCTTTCTCTCTGGCGGCCGGTGAGCAGATAGCCATTTTCGGTGAGTCCGGCGCGGGGAAAAGCACCTTACTGCGGCTGATTGCCGGGCTGTTTTCGCCGCAGGCGGGCACCTGCTATGCCGGTGATATTCCGCTACCTCGCCAGCAGCTGGCGCAGTTTGTCTGCCTGCAAAGCCAGGAAGATATCCTGTTTAACGCCTCCGTACGCGAAAACATTACCCTGTTTGACGCCGCCTACCGCGAGCGCGACCAGCAGCGCATTGAGGCACTGCTGGAGTCGCTTGCGCTCGGGGAGGCGGTGCGCGGCTTGCCCGGTGGGATTAATGCCCTGATCCGCGAAAGCCATGCCGCACTGTCGCTGGGGCAACGTCAGCGCCTGCTGCTGGCGCGGGCGATGTACAGCTCGCGCCCGGTTCTGCTGCTTGATGAACCGACCGCCAATCTTGACGACGAAACGGCAGCCATCGTGATGGCGGCCCTCCACGCCCACTGTCAGCGCAACGGAAAATCGTTGATTGTCGTGACCCATAGCGAACAGGTGATGTCCGGTTTTCATCGCGTTTATCGTCTCGCTGAAGGCCAACTGACGCCACAGGAGCCGCGACGTGAAGCTTAGACCCCGTTGGATAGCGACAGGCTGTGTGCTGGCGATAGCCGTGACCCTCGCCGTCATTGCAGCCTTCGACACCTCATCTTCCCCACAGGAAAGCCTTCAGCTTGAAACGCTTGAACGTGGTGACATCACAAAAATAGTCATGGTCACCGGCATACTGAAACCCGCCGTGCAGGTTAACGTCGGAGCCCAGGTGAATGGCCAGCTGCGCAAGCTCTACGTGCAGCAGGGTGACACTGTGCGTAAAGGCCAGCTGCTGGCCGAGATCGATCCCACTCTCCAGGAGTCAGAGCTGAACAATGCGCTGGCGCAGTTAGCCAGCGCGAAGGCGCAGAAGCTGGCGGCGCAAGCCACGCTGCTGCGCTACCGCCAGGAGTATCAGCGGCAGAAGATGATGATGCGCGATGGCTCCGGCATTCGCAGTGAATTTGAACAGGCGAAGGCACAGTACGATGCGCAGCAGCAGCAAATTGCGGTAAACGACGCGCTGATTGTGCAGGGTGAAATGGCGGTGAAAACGGCCAACGCGAATCTTGGCTATACCCGCATCGTCGCCCCAATGGATGGCGAGGTACTCGGTATTGTGACACGCGAAGGTCAGACGATTGTGTCGTCGCAAACCGCACCGACGATCCTGGTGCTGGCCGATCTCGACACCATGCAGGTACAGACGCGCATTTCCGAAGCGGATATTCAGAAGATCCATCCTGGCCAGCCGCTGCAGTTTTACGTTATCGCCAATCCCGACAAACGCTACGACAGTGAGATGGGCTACGTGCAGCCGGCCCCCCAGGAGGCGCTGGAAGAGCAAAACAGCCGGGGAAATAGCACCAATCAGCAGGCCTCTGCGGTCTATTACACCGGCACCTTTACCGTGCCCAACGCCGACCGCGAGCTGAAAACCTCAATGACGGCTCAGGTGTTTATCCGCATTGCTGAAGCGAACAACGTGCTGCGCATTCCGCTGGCCGCACTGGGGCAGCCGCTGGAGGCCAACCACTACCGCATCCGCGTCTTTAATCACGGCAAACTCTACTCGCGCACCGTACAGATTGGCATCTCCGACCGTCAGTACGCCGAAGTGCTGGCGGGGGCTCAGCCCGGCGATCGGGTGGCACTGACCCCGGACGGAGGCCAGGCGTAATCCATGGAACCCATAATCATCTTACGCCATGTCTGCCGGGCGTTTCGTGCCGGAACGCAAACCCTACCGGTATTAAGCGATATCTCACTCACCATTGGGCACGGGGAGATGGTGGCCATCGTCGGCGCTTCCGGTTCCGGTAAATCTACCCTGATGAATATCATTGGCTGCCTGGACCGCCCGACCTCCGGCGAGGTGCTGATCGATGGCGCGGCGGTACACCTGGCCGACAGCCAGCATCTTGCCGAACTGCGCAGTCGCTATCTGGGCTTTATTTTTCAGCGCTACCACCTAATGCCCTATCTGACGGCGGAAGAGAATATCGCCATGCCGGCGCTGTATACCGCGATGCCGGAAAAAGAGCGCTACGCCCGTATTCATTCCCTGGCAGACAAGCTGGGCCTGCGCGAACGCCTCCATCATCGCCCGACCCAGCTTTCAGGCGGTCAGCAGCAGCGCGTCAGCATCTGCAGGGCGTTAATCAACGGGGCGCAGGTCATCCTCGCCGACGAGCCGACCGGTGCGCTCGATAGCGTCAGCGGCAAAGCTCTGATGGACGTACTGCATCAGCTTCATGCCGCAGGTCACACGGTGATTATCGTCACCCATGACCACCAGATTGCCCGCCAGGCGCAGCGGGTGATTGAGATCCGCGACGGCAGAATCATCAAAGATGCCCGTCAGACCCGGCCAGCTACGCCCGTCTCCCTGCCTGAGCAGGATAACGGGCGTGCCTCGCTGACGCGCAGTCTGACGGAATCTTTCCGCATGGCCTGGCGCGCCCTGCGCGGACACCGCATGCGCGCCTTTCTCTCCATGCTGGGGATTATTATCGGCATCTCCTCCGTTGTCTCCTCCATGGCCGTGGGTGAAGGCGCCCGTCAGACCATCATGAATGAAATTGGTAAGTTCGGCACCACCACGCTGGAAATCCATCCCGGTAGCGGCTGGGGCAATCAGCGCCCGGATATGACACGTGCTCTGTCAATGGATGATGTCAGCAGCCTGGAAAAACTCCCGTGGGTGGTGGGCGTCTCCCCGCTGCTGAGCAGCATGACGACAGCCGTGCGCAAAGGCTACGACGCTTCCGTCATGCTGAACGGCGTGTCGCAGAACTACTTTGCCTTACAGGGACTGCAGTTCGTACAGGGACACGGCTTTGGCGCACGGGATGTGGTTGAAAGCGAACCGGTGTTGATCCTTGATGAAACCGGCCGTGATGCCCTCTTTCCGGATGGTGAAGATCCGCTAGGGAAGATCGTACAGATTGCCGGGGCGCCGTGGCGCGTGATCGGCGTGGCCTCACGCCCCGGGCCGAAGATGATCGGCGGTTTTGTCAGCGGCTGGATACCCTACACCTCGCTACAGCAGCGCATCACCGGCGACAAACCGCTCGAAGCCATCACACTGCGCTTTCAGGAGACGCTGAAGCCCGCCGAAGCGACGCGCAGAGCGGTGGATCATCTGGTACGCAGTCATGGCAAAAAGGATTTTTTTACCCAGACCGACGATAAGCTGGCAACGGCACTGCAAAAAACCTCGGACTCGATGTCGCTGCTGATTACGGCGATTGCCGCTATTTCGCTGCTGGTCGGCGGCGTCGGCGTCATGAATATCATGCTGGTATCGGTTACGGAACGCACCCATGAAATCGGCATTCGCCTCTCTGTCGGTGCGCGGCCGTCGGACATTATGAATCAGTTTCTGATCGAGGCCGTCACCATCTGCGTGCTGGGCGGGCTGGCAGGCATCGCCGGTTCGTGGCTGGTAGGTACGCTGTTTTCTCTGATAACGGATGAGTTCACGATGGTTTTTACCCTCTTCCCGCTGGTCATCGCCTGCCTGTTTTCCGCGGCTATTGGAGTGACGTTCGGCTATTTTCCGGCGCGCAGAGCTGCCCGACTTAACCCGATGGAGGCGCTGGCGCGAGAATGAAGATCCCCGCCTTACTTACCGCGATATTGCTGCTGAGCGGCTGCGGTCATCTCGGCAAGAGTGACTATCAGCGCCCGCTGCTTTCACTGCCCGAGCGCTGGCCCGCTGTGGATCGGTCCGATCGGTTCGATCGGCGGTATGACAACTGGTGGGAACGTTTCGACGACCCCACGCTGTCGCGCATCATCACGCAGGTTCTGACCACTAATAACGATGTGGCCGCCGCGGCCATTACCCTGCAGCAGGCGCGCGTGGCCGCCGGGCTAACCGCCACTAACCTGTCGCCGAACGTGGAGCTGACCGGCAGTGCCAGCAACAGCCAGCACCTGCGCGGCGCCGCCGCGACCAGCGAGAGCTACAGCAGCCAGTTAAGCCTGAGCTACGAGCTGGATCTGTGGGGCAAGCTGGCGCGTATTCGCGAGCAAAGCGAATGGCAGGCCGTCGCCAGCGCTGAGGACTATCAGGCCACGGTGCTCTCCACCATTGGCACCACCGCGCAGCTTTACTGGAACATTGCCCTCTATAACCAGCAGATCCGCAACCGGCAACAAAGCCTGGCGATCTCGCAACAGACGGCGCAGCAGGTGGCATCCTGGTTCCGGGCAGGCAAGGTCGGACAGCTGGATGTGCTGCTCTCTCAGCAGGCGCTGATTGAGCATCAGAACCAGCTGCGCACGCTGCAGCAACAGCGTGAAAACGCGCGCAATGCGCTGGCGCTGCTGCTTAACCGCCCTGCGGAGCAGCACACGGCGGAGGCCGACTTCCTGCTGCCCAGCCAGCGCGTGCCGGTGCGGGAAAAAACGCCGCTGCAGGTGATTGCCCATCGCCCCGATATTCAGGCGGCTGAGTCACGCCTGCGCGCGGCACTGGCGGGCTATGACGCCTCGCGTCTGAGCTTCTACCCTTCGCTGTCGTTAAATGCTGCTCTGAATGCCGGAAGCCAGGCGTTCAGCCAGTGGTTCCGCGACCCCGTTCGCACCGTCGGCACGTCACTCGCGCTGCCCTTTATCCAGTGGAATACCACACAGCTCACCGTCAGGCAGTCGGGGCTGGCGATCCAACAGGCGGCCATCACTTTTCGCCGCACCGCGTATACCGCTCTCGCCGAGGTGGATAACGCGATGGAGAAGCGCCTCAGCGCCGCGGAGCAGCGCAGCCGCCTGCAGCAGTCGCTGTCGCTGGGCCGCCAGCGTTTAACCCTGACTGAAAGCCGCTATCGCGCTGGCGCGGTGGATTTTAAAACGCTGCTGGACGCCCAGGACGATCTGCTGACGCTGGAAAATACCCTTGCACAAACGCAATACGATTACCTCTACGCCACGCTTCAGCTCTGGCTGGCGCAGGGGGGTGGCAAAACGCAATACAGGATATTAAATAATGACGTTAAATAATCAGGGAAAACGCGTGGTTGTGACCGGATACGGTGCCGTCACGCCGCTTGGCGCAACGGCAGCAGCTAGCTGGCAGTCGATCATGGAATACCGCCGGGGCTACCGCTACGTGGATAAAACTGAGCTGGGCATTCATACCCGTTTTCTCGGGCTGATCGATGAGGAGCCAAGCCTGAAAGGTGTACCCGCAGCGATCCGCCGTAAGCTGCCGCGCTTTGCGCGTCTGACGGTCGGCGCAGCGCGCCAGGCGATGGCGATGGCCTTTGGTGAGGCGCTGCCGCGGGCATTTTATTCTGCGCTGGATTGTGGGGTGATTATGGGAACAGGCTGGGCGGGACTGGATGAAAGCTACAGCGCCCAGGAGGAGTTTGCCACCACCGGCGTCACCTCGCCGTTTAACTGTTTCTTCGCGATGCCCAGCGTGACCACGGCCGCGTGCAGCCAGTTCTGGGGGCTAAGCGGCTATCAGAATACGGTTATTGCTGCCTGCGCCACCGGTACAATGGTGATTGGCGATGCCTGCGAGGTGATCCGCAGCGGTAGAGCAAAAATGATGCTGGCCGGCGCCGGAGAGTCGCTGACCAGCCACTGTGCGGTGTGGAACATCGACGTTCTGGGGGCGTTAAGTAAGGAGCAGTCCGATCCACAACGCGCCAGCTGCCCGTTCAGCGCCCACCGCAGTGGGTTTGTGCTCTCCGAAGGCGCGGCGGTACTCTGCCTTGAAGAACGCGAAAGTGCCCTGGCGCGCGGCGCAACGATCCTCGGGGAGATCACCGGTTACGCAAACTTCTCCGATGCCTGGGACTTCACGTCGCCCGCCGGGGATTGTCTCGCGCGCGTTAAAACCATTACTGAAGCCCTGCATCAGGCGCAGCTGGCGCCCACGCAGCTGGACTATATCAATGCTCACGGCACTTCAACGCCGCTGAACGATCTCAATGAAACCCAGGCGCTGAAGATGGCGCTCGGTGAGGCCGCGTATGCGATCCCCGTCTCCAGCACCAAGTCCTACTCGGGCCATCTCATCTCCGCTGCAGGCGTTTTTGAAAGCATTGTTTGTCTGCAGGCGATGGCACAGAGCACCATGCCGGCAACCGCCAACTATCAGCAGCCGGACGAGCTCTGTGACCTCGACTATATCGTTGAGGGACATCGCGCCGGGAACATTCGCCGCACGCTGAACCTGAGCTTTGGTTTTGGGGGAGCCAATGCGGCACTGATTCTGGAAAAACACCCATGATGCCGCTGCACTACACCCTGAGCGATGCACACGGCTGGGCAGGCTTCTCCGGGGATTACAATCCTGTCCATTTCGACGCGTCCTGGGCAAAAAAACAGGGCGCAGCGCATCTTAGCGTACACGGCATGCGCGCGTTACTTGATGTTAAAGCCGCAATCAGTCCATCTGCCAGCGATGCCCCCCTGCTGAAATGCACGGTGCGCCTGCGCAGACCGCTGTGGTGTGACATGCCCTATCAGCTGATACGCGATGAGAAAAAAGCGGCAGCGGCCATCGTTCGCGACCCGACCAGCGGAGAAACCTGTCTCACCTGCCAGATCGCACCCACCGCTGCCCTGCCGGACGTCGACAGCGTCAACGTCAGCCGCGGCGAGCTGGATCGCCCCACGCTGACGCGACTTCAGCAGAAGTTTGCCTCGCTTTTACCTGCCGGACAGCGCTGGCACTTCCTCGACGCGCTGCTGTTTCGCCACCTGATTCAGGATGAGGCGCTGCTTCGTCAGGAGGCCGTCGCCGCTATGCTGCCGCAGGGCACGACGCTGGAAGCCCTGTTCGCCCACATTCCCGTGATTCAGACGCATCAGGAAAGCCTTTTTGACCACCGCCTGCTGGCAGACTGGCATCCGCACGACCCGGCAGAAAATCTGACGCTGGAAACGCTGCCGGTGATGGTCATCGGCGATCTTCAGCAAGGTGCGATTATTCGTATTGCAGCCAGAACTCACTCGCGCAATCACTTTATCAGCACTGCCGTCACTCTCAAGATTGGCCCGGTGGCCATAGCATAAATAAGGATAATATTATGACTGTATACCGCAAAATCAGCGAAATGATCTGCGATGCAAAAGATCTGGAACCCGGCGAAATCACGCCAGAAACGACGCTGCCACAGCTTGAGCTGGATAGCCTGGATTATGTCGAACTCATGGTGCTGGCAAAGCGCGAGTTTAAGGTCACGCTGACGGCCGATATGTTTATCAATCATCCCTTTATGACCCTCAAAGAGCTTTGTCAGCTTATTGAGCAGGAGATGGCGCGTTAATATGACCAACAAATGGATATTGATAACCGGCGGCAGCCGGGGAATAGGCAAGGCGCTGGTTATGCACCTGCTGACCGAGTGGAACATCGTCTTTACCGGCCGCAGCGCAGAGAGCATTGCGCCGACGCTGGCGCAGGCACGGAGTATGGGCACCGACACCTGGGTTGAAGGAGTATGCTGCGACGGCACGGATGACGGGCGCGTCGCGCAGGTCGCCGGGTCGTTACTCGAACAGTTTGGCGCACCGCACGCCATTATTCATAACGCGGGGATCGCCCGCGATGCCCTGCACATTCATCAGAATGCGCAGGACTGGCGCGCAATTCTTGATAACAATCTGGTCTCAGTGATGAACTGGCACCAGGGGCTGCTTGCCGAGATGATGACGCAGGGAAGCGGTTCGATCGTGCTGATGTCGTCCGTCACAGCGCTTCAGGGCAACAGCGGGCAGACGGCCTATGCCGCCAGCAAGGCGGCGATGATTGGCATGGCTCGTTCGCTGGCGCGGGAGGTCGGCCGGTTTGGTATTCGGGTCAACTGCCTGGCCCCGGGATTAATCGCCAGCGAAATGATTGAGGCTGTGCCCGCCGCGAAACTGAAAACGATGCGGCAAAATATCGCGCTACGGCGGCTGGGCGATCCTGTGGATGTGGCCCAGGCCGCCGCCTTTCTGATTGGTGATAACAGCAGCTATTTAACCGGGCAGACGCTGGTGCTTGACGGTGGGCTCTCGGCCTGATTAACCCACGCCGCGAAATAGCTGATTTCGCGGCATCATCAGCTGTGATTGAGCCCACCGTTTGCGGTTAACCTGCTGCACCTGGACAGAGAATTTCCTGTTAGCGCAGCGAGGGGATTAACTGTGGGCCTCCGCTGGATTGCGTAGGCAACCGAACTGCGGAAAGGTATTATTGCCGAACAAAATGACACTATCCCCGACACGCTTAAGGAAAATAATTTTTTCCTTCTGCCTCATACCGAAAAGCAAGCCCGAGACCAGCCCATCATCAATATTGTCTGTGTCGTCGCGCACAGTGTCGAGGCTGACAACTTTATAGAGGTCGGCCTTAAGATTATAGCGTTTATACGCTAGCTCAATCGTGCGGGCGATAATATACTTTTTGCTTTGGTGAGTGAGCAGGCCATCCATTTTAATAAACAGTTTATCACCTTCAACATGGACAAACATGACGCCCTGGGCACGAATCACCTCATTATTTACATTTTGAGTCATGGTGAATGGCGTTTCACAGATAAAAACGGGATCCTTGGAAAAATAAATTACTCCGCCTACCGACAGCAGACAGGTAATAATTGCAAGCAAAGCTGACAGCTTAAGCATTGTGAATCTCTCTTATATACTCACTGGTACAACGATTGCCATTTCGTTCGCATTCAACCATCAAAATTTGAACGTGGTAACCTAAATCACTTTCTATAACCTGACTGTAAAGATAGATTTTTTTTGGCACCGAGCAGTCCAGCACTCTTCCGGACAAAGAAAAAGCGTTATGAATATCCTGCATTGACATGGGAAGATAGACATAAAAACTGCATTGATTCAGTGACATCTTTGAGGGAATTAATTCTGTGATGTGCTCTTCCACCCTGAAGAAAAAGACAATAAATGCTAAAAAAACAACACTCCCTCCGGCCATAAAATAGATCCGACCCGCGATGAGCTTTTCGTATAAATAAGGCAGCCATCGTTGATTGACGGCTACACTGGGAGCGTTGACTTCTTCATTAATTACCGCATGTTCCGAGATCGTAAACCCAACGCGAGGAACAGTAATAATAATCTCCTGTTCGATCCCCAAATCATGTAAATTTTTTCGCAGTATTGAAATATATTGATTCAAATTACTGTTAGAAGCCCGTGCGCCAAACTTATCAAAAATAGACTGAAAAATCTCATCGCGCGCTAATACCTCTCCGGAATGCGTCAGCAATGCAGCCAGCAGGCGCGCCGATGTTTGGGATAACTCGATACAATCTCCCGTGAGCAGATTGACAAGTAAAGCCTTTTCGGTATCAAAAATAACTACGCCTTCGATATTGAATCTCATATTCTCCTCCAAACTTAGATTTACTGAACACCCAAAAACAGAACAATAAAATAAAAAAATGATAAATTTTAGATAAAACTTCTGATTCAAGCTTCATTTCACGTTAATGTTGCTAACGAATTACTGGGATCTCATACTACGAGCTTCCTTTGAAGCCCATGGAGTAGGCAAAATGAAAACCTCTGTATGTTCTTACAGTTCAGGTGAGTTACGCAAAGGTCACCACAATCATCTTAAAAATCTGCTTATGCTGGCAATGGAAATGGGTATTAGCAATGTCGAGATTAAAAAGGTTAATATCCCCGAACAGATCTTTATTCTCAACTCGTTAAAAGAGCACTCTTCTGAGGGGTTGTCGACAAGAGAAATTGCCGACCTATGCGGCATTTCCATTTACAAAGTCAGACATTTGCTTCTCCCGTTAGAACAACGCGGCTGTGTGAGCAGAGATAAAATAAAAAAGTATCATAAATGGTACTTACTCAAGGACCAACAGGATCTTAAAATATTGCAGCGATGAATGTTCCCTCTTAGAACAGAAAATCACGTTATATTCATCGCATTTAGAGCATTAAGAGCCGTTGCATCCAAAATGGGGTGCAACGCTCTTTCATTTAAATTGTAATTATTAATAACATCCTGTCTAAGACGGATGATTTAACTTTAAAAAACACCCCTGCCCATCAGCACATTTTTTAACCTTCCTGGCTTTTATTTTCATCATAAAAATAAAAAGAGATGAGGAGTTGTTATTATCTCCGCCATCCTCCCCTGCCGTGACATCTTGAAAATCCGCATTGACAGAGAGTAAATAGCGCTATTAATTTATCCTTTACACTACGCGATGATTTCCTCATCATCGCCTTATGGTTATGTATTTTTTGTAGAAAAATGGATGCCTGCCAGGCTTACAGGGGGCCCCTCCTCTTCCAACCCGATGGATAACTCACTATGACCGAGCCGCTGCTGATTGCCCAGACCACCGAACACCAACTGCACCTGCTGCCCGCTATGGCCAACCGTCACGGGCTGATCACCGGGGCGACCGGCACCGGAAAAACCGTCACGCTGCAAAAGCTGGCGGAGAGCTTCTCCAACATCGGCGTGCCGGTGTTTATGGCCGATGTAAAGGGTGACCTGACCGGCATTGCCAAAGAAGGTGCGGAGTCGGAAAAGCTCAGCGCCAGGCTGGCAAAAATCGGCGTCAGCGGCTGGACGCCGCAGAGCAACCCGGTGGTGCTGTGGGATATTTTCGGCGAGCGCGGCCACCCGGTGCGCGCCACGGTGTCCGACCTTGGCCCGCTGCTGCTGGCGCGCCTGCTGAACCTTAATGAGGTGCAGAGCGGCGTGCTGACCATCATCTTCCGCGTGGCCGATGACCAGGGGATGCTGCTGCTCGACTTTAAAGATCTGCGCGCCATGACGCAGTACATCGGCGACAACGCTAAAGCGTTCCAGAGCCAGTACGGCAACATCAACAGCGCGTCGGTCGGGGCGATCCAGCGCGGGCTGCTGGCGCTGGAGCAGCAGGGTGCGGAGTATTTCTTTGGCGAGCCGATGCTGGATATCAAAGACTGGATGCGCACCGATGCCGACGGCAAAGGGGTGATCAACATCCTCGCCGCCGAGAAGCTGTACCAGATGCCGAAGCTGTATGCCACCAGCCTGCTGTGGCTGCTGTCGGAGCTGTACGAGCAGCTGCCGGAGGCGGGCGACCAGGAGAAACCCAAGCTGGTGTTCTTCTTCGACGAGGCGCACCTGCTGTTTGATGAAGCGCCCGCCGTTTTGCTGGATAAAATTGAGCAGGTGATCCGCCTGATCCGTTCCAAGGCGGTCGGGGTGTACTTCGTGTCGCAGAACCCGGCGGATATTCCCGATGCGGTGCTCGGCCAGCTGGGGAACCGCGTGCAGCACGCGCTGCGCGCCTTTACGCCGAAGGATCAGAAAGCGGTGAAGGTCGCCGCACAGACCATGCGCGCCAATCCGGCGTTTGATACTGTCACAGCAATTCAGGAGCTGGGCACCGGCGAAGCGCTGATCTCCTTCCTGGATGAGAAAGGCAGCCCGTCGGTGGTGCAGCGCGCCTCGGTCATCGCCCCCGGTTCGCGCATGGGGCCGGTCACCGACGATGAGCGTAACGGGCTGATCAATCACTCGGCGCTGTCGGGCAAGTATGAAGAAGCGGTCGATCGTGAGTCGGCTTACGAGCTGCTGCAAAAAGGGGTGCAGGCAGCCACCGACAACGCCAGCGCGCCGGCGGCGAAAGGCGATGCGGTGGCGGTCGATGACGGCATTCTCGGCGGGCTGAAGGATATCCTGTTTGGCAGCACCGGGCCGCGCGGCGGCAAGCGCGAAGGCGTGGTGCAGAGCGTGGCAAAAAGCGCCGCCCGGCAGATCACCAATCAAATCATTCGCGGAGTATTGGGCAGCATTATGGGCGGCCGCCGCAAGTAGGGAGTTTATGGATAAGGAACTGGAACTGCGGCAGGCCAGGCGCCTGCCGCTGATACTGCTGGGCGTGGCGGCGCTGCTGTTTATCGCCACGGTGGTCTGGCCGCTGTACTACCCGCCAAACCTGTGGATAGCCGGGCTGAAGGCGGTGTCGGAGGCGTCGATGGTTGGCGCGCTGGCCGACTGGTTTGCGGTCAGCGCACTGTTTCGCCGCGTGCCGATCCCGCTGGTTGGCCGCCACACCGCGATCATTCCGCGCAACAAGGACCGCATCGCTGATAACCTCGCGCTGTTCGTACAGGACAAATTCCTCAACACCGAGTCGCTGCTGGCGCTGATCCGCCGCCACGATCCGGCGCAGATTATCGCCCGCTGGCTCAGCAGCGCTGAGAACACCGCCCGCCTCAGCGGCTATCTGCTGAAGATGGTGCGCGGCTTTCTCGACCTTGCCGATGACCAGCGTATTCAGGCATTCATGCGCCGCGCCATCCACAAGGCGATCGACAAAGTGGACCTCACGCAGTCGGCCGCGATGATCCTGGAAAGCCTGACCAAAAATAACCGCCACCAGCAGCTGCTGGACGATGCGCTGGCGCAGGTATTGCAGCTGATCAACAAGCCCGGCACGCACGAGTTTATCGCCCAGCAGGTGGTGCGCTGGCTGAAGCGCGAGCACCCGCTGAAGGAGAAGATGCTGCCGAGCGAGTGGCTGGGCGAGCAGAGCGCTGGCGTGGCGGCGAAAGCGGTGCAGTCGATCCTCAGCGAGATTGAAAATGATGAGTCGCACCAGCTGCGCCAGGGCTTTAACCGTGCGGTGCAGCGGCTGATTACCCGCCTGCGCACTGACGCGGAAATGGCAGAAAAAGCGGAGGAGATTAAAACCTACCTCAAGCAGGACGAGGCGCTGAACGGCTATATCAGCCAGCTGTGGCGCGATCTCAGAGCCTGGCTGAAGGCCGATCTCGACCGTGAGGACTCACAGCTGCACGCCAAAGTGAGCGCCGCCGGGCAGTGGTTTGGCGAAACGCTGATGCAGGACAGCGCGCTGCGCAGCTCGCTTAATCAGCATATGGAGGACGCCGCCAGCAGCGTGGCGCCGGAGTTCTCGGCGTTTCTCAGCCGCCATATCAGCGATACGGTAAAAAGCTGGGATGCTAAAGATATGTCACATCAGGTGGAGCTGAATATCGGCAGCGATCTGCAGCGCATCCGCATTAACGGCACGCTGGTCGGCGGGGTGATTGGTTTGATTTTGTATCTGCTGTCGCTGTTGCCGCTGGTGCTGTAAGAAAAAAGGGCTGACCGGTAAAGAGGGTCAGCCCCTACAGGGGACAGTGAACGGTGCGCCATCATCACGGGCTGACCGGAAAAGAGGGTCAGCCCCTACAGGGGGCTGTGAACGGTGCGCCGTCGTCACGGGCTGACCGAAAAAGAGGATCAGCCCCTACAGGGGGTAGTGAACGGTGCGCCATCATCACGGGCGGCACGTACCGATCTTGTAGGGGTCGACCGCTTTTCTGGTCGACCCGCAACCCAACAATTACCTGCGTTTCAACAGCATATACACGCTGATGGCGAAGAACGCCGCGCTGGGCAGCAGCGCGCCGAGGATCGGCGGGATGTTATACACCAGGCTCAGCGGGCCGAAAATCTGGTCCAGCACGTAGAACAGGAAGCCAAAGCTGATCCCGGTCACCACGCGCATCCCCATCGACACGCTGCGCAGCGGTCCGAAGATAAACGACAGCGCCATCAGCATCATCACCGCCACCGACAGCGGCTGGAAGATTTTGCTCCACATATTCAGCTGATAGCGCCCGGACATCTGGCCGCTCTGCTTCAGATACTTCGAGTAGTTATACAGGCCGGTGATCGACAGCGCCGCCGGGTCCAGCGCCACCACGCCCAGCTTGTCAGGCGTCAGGGTGGTTTTCCACTCGCCGGTCAGCGTCTGGCTGCCTCTCACCTGCTGCGGGTCAGTCAGATCTGATTCATCTACCTGCGCCAGCGCCCACGCTTTTTTATTCGCATCGTACTTGGCCGATGCCGCGTAGCGTACCGACTGCAGGCGGCGCTGCTGGTTAAAGCTGTAGATGCTGATGCCCGCCAGCTGGTTGTCGTCGCGAATACGTTCAATAAAGATAAAGTTATTCCCGTCCTTCGCCCACAGCCCGCTCTGCGTGGAGAGCAGCGAACCGCCCACCAGCTGCTGCGCACGGTAGTTACGCGCCATCTGCTCGCCCTGCGGGGCAACAAACTCACCAATCGCCATGGTCAGCAGCACCAGCGGGATGGCGGTTTTCATCACCGAAGCGGCAATCTGCATACGGGTAAAGCCGGATGCCTGCATCACCACCAGCTCACTGCGCTGAGCCAGCGTTCCGAGGCCCAGTAGCGCCCCCAGCAGCGCCGCCATCGGGAAGAAGATCTCGATATCTTTCGGCACGCTGAGGATGGTGTAGAGCCCGGCGCCGAGCGCGGTGTAGTCACCCTGCCCGGTTTTACGCAGCTGATCGACAAACTTAATGATGCCGGAGAGCGACACCAGCATAAACAGCGTCGCCATGATGGTGTTAAAAATCGTTTTACCGATATATCTGTCAAGAACGCCAAACATCAGACCGATCCTCCGCGAGTAAAGCGCGCGCGCAGGCGGCGCATCGGTACGGTATCCCAGGCGTTCAGCACTATCGCCAGCCCCAGATAAGCCAGGTTAACCACCCACATCCAGAGTGCCGGGTCGAGGCGCCCTTTGCCGCCGCTGGAGCGTAACGAGCTCTGCAACAGGAAGAAAATCAGGTAGAGCAGCATGGCGGGCAGCATCGACAGCACGCGCCCCTGGCGTGGGTTGACCACGCTGAGCGGCACCACCATCAGCGCCATCACCAGCACCGAGAACACCAGCGTCAGGCGCCAGTGCAGCTCGCTGCGGAAATCGGGTTTATCGGACTGCCACAGGGCTTTCATGCTCATCTGCTCGGAATCATTGGGATCCAGAATCGCTTCCTGATGGCCGACAATCGCCTGATAGTTCTTGAAGTCGGTAATGCGGAAGTCGCGCAGCAGCGCGGTGCCTTCGAAGCGCGTGCCGCTATCCAGCGTCACCACCTGGGAACCATCGGCACGCTGCGACATATGGCCATGATCGGCCACCACCACCGACGGGCGGGCATTGCCCTTCGGCCGCATCTGCGCCAGGAACACGTTGTCAAAGGTGTTGCCTTTGGTGTTCTCGATAAACAGCACCGACTGGCCATCGCCCGACTGCTGGAACTGCCCGGCCGCGAGTGCAGCGGCACCCGGGTTGGCTTTGGCGTTCTGCATCACTTCGCTTTGATAGCGCGAGGACCACGGCCCGAGGAAGCCAACGTTGACCGCTGCCACCAGCGCGGTAAACAGCATCAGGATCATCGCCGCCTTCACCAGCACGCTTTTGCCTAAACCGCAGGCGTGCATCACCGTGATTTCACTCTCGGTGTATAACCGGCCAAGCGTCATCAAAATGGCTAAAAACAGGCTTAACGGCAGGATAAGCTGCGCCATTTCCGGCACGCCAAGGCCCAATAATGTGAGTACTAAATTTGTTGGAATCTCGCCATCCACCGCGGCTCCCAAAATCCTGACTAACTTCTGGCAAAAGAAGATCAGCAGCAGGATGAACAGGATAGCCAACTGGCTTTTGAGCGTTTCCCGAACCAGATATCTAATGATGATCACGCTGAGTACGCCTGTGAAAACTTGTCTTTTTGCAGGAAAATCGCTAGTTTCATCGCTTACACGCCATTTTTTCTATCAATGGCCCAAGTCATAGCTAAAATAGTATGACAACAATCGCGTTCTGGTGATGCAAAAAAAAACTTATTATCACCAAAACTCAATCTGACAGCGACATATTGCACCAGCGCTATACGGTACGAAAGCGGTCCATTCTAGCCGGAGCAAGCGCCGTTGTCTTTAAGATTCAGGAGAGTGCATGGAGTTCAGTGTAAAAAGCGGTAGCCCGGAAAAACAGCGCAGTGCCTGTATTGTAGTGGGCGTGTTTGAACCGCGCCGCTTGTCACCGATTGCTGAACAGCTCGATAAAATCAGCGATGGCTACATCAGTGCCCTGCTGCGCCGTGGTGAACTGGAAGGAAAAGTCGGTCAGACGCTGCTGCTGCATCATGTACCGAACATTCTCTCTGAGCGCATCCTTTTGATCGGCTGCGGCAAAGAACGTGAGCTGGACGAGCGCCAGTACAAGCAGGTTATTCAGAAAACAATTAACACTCTGAATGATACCGGTTCGATGGAAGCCGTCTGTTTCCTGACCGAGCTGCACGTAAAAGGTCGCAATACTTACTGGAAAGTGCGTCAGGCGGTGGAAACCTCCAAAGAGACGCTGTACAGCTTCGACCAGCTTAAAAGCAACAAGGTCGAGCCGCGCCGTCCGCTGCGTAAAATGGTGTTCAACGTGCCAACGCGCCGTGAGCTGACCAGCGGCGAGCGCGCTATCCAGCACGGCCTGGCCGTTGCGGCGGGCGTAAAGGCAGCGAAAGATCTCGGCAACATGCCGCCAAACATCTGTAATGCCGCATACCTGGCCTCGCAGGCGCGCCAGCTGGCGGATGCGTGGAGCAATATCACCACCCGCGTGATTGGCGAGCAGCAGATGAAAGAGCTGGGCATGAATGCCTACCTCGCCGTCGGAGCCGGATCGCAGAACGAATCGCTGATGTCGGTGATTGAGTACAAGGGCAACCCGGATGCGGATGCGCGCCCAATTGTGCTGGTCGGTAAAGGCGTCACCTTCGACACCGGCGGGATCTCGCTGAAGCCGGGCGAAGCGATGGACGAGATGAAGTACGATATGTGCGGCGCGGCGTCGGTGTACGGCGTGATGCGCATGGTGGCCGAGCTGGGCCTGCCGCTTAATGTGGTCGGCGTGCTGGCAGGCTGTGAGAACATGCCTGGCGGCCGCGCCTATCGCCCGGGTGACGTACTGACCACCATGTCCGGCCAGACGGTGGAAGTGTTGAACACCGATGCCGAAGGTCGCCTGGTGCTGTGCGATGCCCTGACCTACGTTGAGCGTTTCGATCCGGACGTGGTGATCGACGTGGCGACCCTGACCGGCGCCTGCGTGATTGCGCTCGGCCACCATATCAGCGGCCTGCTGTCGAACCATAACCCGCTGGCGCACGAGCTGATTGGCGCGTCCGAGCAGGCGGGTGACCGCGCATGGCGTCTGCCGATGGCCGATGAGTATCAGGAGCAGCTGGACTCCAACTTTGCCGATATGGCCAACATTGGTGGCCGTCCCGGCGGTGCGATTACCGCGGCCTGCTTCCTGGCGCGCTTCACCCGTAAGTACAACTGGGCACACCTCGACGTGGCCGGTACGGCCTGGCGCTCCGGCAAGGCCAAAGGCGCAACGGGTCGCCCGGTCGCCCTGCTGTCGCAGTTCCTGCTTAACCGTGCGGGTCTGAACGGCGACGATTAATCGTTAAGCCTTTGCAGGGGCCAGGTATGCCTGGCCCCTGCGGAAACCACCGAACCCAATTGGCATCATTATGAAAAACGCAACTTTCTATCTGCTGGAAACCGACACCCCGGTTGACGGGCTGAGCGCGCAGGAAGCGCTGGTCTGTGACCTGGCCGAGGCGCGCTGGCGGGAAGGGAAACGCGTGCTGGTCGCCTGCCAGGATGAAGCCCAGGCTATCCGCCTGGATGAAGCCCTGTGGCAGCGTCCGGCCAGCGCCTTTGTGCCGCATAATCTGGCGGGTGAAGGCCCGAAATATGGCGCACCGGTCGAACTGGCCTGGCCGCAGCGGCGCGGAAACTCGCCGCGTGACCTGCTGATCAGCCTGCTGCCGCAGTTTGCAGATTTTGCCACCGCTTTCTATGAAGTGATAGACTTCGTTCCCTATGAAGCATCCTTGAAACAGCTGGCGCGCGACCGCTACAAAGCGTATCGCAGCGTTGGATTCCACTTGAATACGGCAACGCCGCCCCTTGCCTAAGACATAGCAGAAATGGAAAAGACATATAACCCGCAAGATATCGAGCAGCCGCTCTACGAGCACTGGGAACAACAGGGCTACTTCAAACCGAATGGCGACACCAGCCAGGAAAGCTTCTGCATCATGATCCCGCCGCCGAACGTCACCGGTAGCTTGCATATGGGGCACGCCTTCCAGCAGACCATCATGGACACCATGATCCGCTACCAGCGCATGCAGGGTAAAAACACCCTGTGGCAGGCGGGTACCGACCATGCGGGCATCGCCACGCAGATGGTGGTTGAGCGTAAAATCGCCGCCGAAGAGGGCAAAACCCGTAAAGATTACGGCCGTGATGCGTTCATCGAAAAAATCTGGCAGTGGAAGGCCGAGTCTGGCGGCACTATCACCCGTCAGATGCGCCGTCTGGGCAACTCCGTGGACTGGGAGCGCGAGCGCTTCACCATGGATGAAGGCCTGTCGAACGCGGTGAAAGAAGTGTTCGTGCGCCTGCACAAAGAGAACCTGATCTACCGCGGCAAGCGCCTGGTGAACTGGGATCCGAAGCTGCGCACCGCGATTTCTGATCTCGAAGTGGAAAACCGCGAGTCGAAAGGCTCGATGTGGCACATCCGCTACCCGCTGGCCGACGGCGTGAAAACCGCTGACGGTAAAGATTACCTGGTGGTCGCCACCACCCGCCCGGAAACCGTACTTGGTGATACCGGCGTGGCGGTCAACCCGGAAGATCCGCGCTACAAAGATCTGATCGGCAAATTCCTCGTGCTGCCGCTGGTCGGTCGCCGCATTCCGATTGTGGGCGATGAGCATGCCGATATGGAGAAAGGCACCGGCTGCGTGAAGATCACCCCGGCGCACGACTTCAACGACTACGAAGTGGGCCGTCGTCACAAGCTGCCGATGATCAACATTCTGACCTTCGACGGTGATATCCGCGAAAGCGCCCAGGTTTACGACACCAACGGCGAAGAGTCTGACGCCTGCGACCCGACCATCCCGGCGGCGTTCCAGAAGCTGGAACGCTTCGCGGCGCGTAAAGCGATTGTCGCGGCGATTGATGCACTCGGCCTGCTGGATGAGATCAAACCGCACGACCTCACCGTGCCTTACGGCGACCGTGGCGGCGTGGTGATCGAGCCGATGCTGACCGACCAGTGGTACGTGCGCACCGCTCCGCTGGCGAAAGTGGCGGTAGAAGCGGTGGAACAGGGTGATATCCAGTTCGTGCCGAAGCAGTATGAGAACATGTACTTCTCCTGGATGCGTGACATTCAGGACTGGTGCATCTCCCGCCAGCTGTGGTGGGGCCACCGTATTCCGGCCTGGTACGATGCCGAAGGCAACGTCTATGTGGCGCGCAGCGAAGCAGAAGCGCGTGCGGAAAACAACATCGCGCCCGAGGTGGTGCTGACCCAGGACGAAGACGTGCTCGACACCTGGTTCTCCTCCGGCCTGTGGACCTTCTCCACCCTCGGCTGGCCGGAGAACACCGAAGCGCTGCGCACCTTCCACCCGACCAGCGTGCTGGTCAGCGGCTTCGATATCATCTTCTTCTGGATTGCGCGCATGATCATGCTGACCATGCACTTCATCAAGGACGAAGACGGTAAGCCGCAGGTGCCGTTTAAAACCGTCTACATGACCGGCCTGATCCGCGACGACGAAGGGCAGAAAATGTCCAAGTCGAAGGGTAACGTGATCGATCCGCTGGATATGGTTGACGGGATTTCGCTGGAAGACCTGCTGGAAAAACGCACCGGTAACATGATGCAGCCGCAGCTGGCGGAGAAGATCCGCAAGCGCACCGAGAAGCAGTTCCCCAACGGCATTGAGCCGCACGGCACCGATGCCCTGCGCTTCACGCTGGCGGCGCTGGCCTCAACCGGCCGCGACATCAACTGGGATATGAAGCGCCTGGAAGGTTACCGCAACTTCTGTAACAAGCTGTGGAACGCCAGCCGCTTTGTGCTGATGAACACCCAGGAGCACGACTGCGGCTTCAACGGTGGCGAGCTGGAACTGTCGCTGGCGGACCGCTGGATCCTCGCGGAATTCAACGAAACCGTGAAGGCCTACCGCGGCGCGCTGGACAGCTACCGCTTCGATATCGCCGCCAACATCCTGTATGAGTTCACCTGGAACCAGTTCTGCGACTGGTATCTGGAGCTGGCGAAGCCGGTGATGAACGGCGGGACTGAAGCTCAGCTGCGCGGCACGCGTAATACGCTGGTGACGGTTCTGGAAGCGTTGCTGCGCCTGGCGCACCCAATTATTCCATTTATTACCGAAACCATCTGGCAGCAGGTGAAAGTGCTGAAGAACATCAGCGATGACACCATCATGCTGCAGCCGATGCCGGAGTTCAGCGCAAGCCGCGTTGATGCCGCTGCAATGGCCGACACCGAATGGCTGAAGCAGGCTATCGTCGCGGTGCGTAATATTCGCAACGAGATGAATATCTCCCCGGCTAAGCCGCTGGACGTGCTGCTGCGCGGCGCCAGTGCTGACGTGGTGCGTCGCGTTAACGACAACCACAACTTCCTGAAAACCCTGGCGCGCCTTACCACGCTGGCGCTGCTGCCAGCGGGTGAAAAAGGCCCGGTTGCCGTGACCAAGCTGGTTGACGGTGCTGAACTGCTGATCCCGATGGCGGACCTGGTGGATAAAGCGGCGGAGCTGGAGCGTCTGGCGAAGGAAGTGGCTAAAGTGGAAGTGGAGATGGAAAAAATCACCACCAAGCTGGGCAACGAAGGGTTTGTGGCGCGCGCACCGGAAGCGGTGGTGGCGAAAGAGCGCGAGCGCCTGGCCGATTTCGAGCAGGCTAAAAGCAAGCTGATTGAGCAGCAGGCGGTTATCGCCGCGTTGTAATCGCGGCCGGTGTGAGACTGGCGGGCGGACCGGAAAAAAGGGTCCGCCCCTACAACACCCGTAGGGGCGCGGCATGCCGCGCCCTTTTTTATTGCCGCGATCCGTCCTGAATCGCCCTGATGCGCGCAGGCATATCCGGGTGGGTACTCATCCATTCCGGCAAACTCAACCCGCCGCTCACCTTCTCCCCCGACTGCGCCAGCTGCTGATAAATCTGCACCATCGCCGCCAGAGAGCGCCCCTGCGCCTTCATCTGTGCCACCGCGTACTCGTCCGCTTCGCGCTCCATACTGCGCGAGAACTGCAGCTGGTTAACAAAGGCGGCGGACTGCAGCAGCGTATCGCCGATGCCGCTGACGTCCCCGGTTAGCCACAGATAGCTGAGGCTGACCAGCGAAGAGCGCACCAGCATGCGCATCGGGTGACGGTAAGCGTGATGGCCGATTTCGTGCAGCATCACCGCCGCCAGCGCATCGTCGCTTTTCGCCATCTGCACCAGCTCATCGCTGATAATCAGCGTGCCGTCCGTCAGCATAAAGGCGTTGGGACCGCCGGAGAAATGCATCACCTTCAGCCGCAGCGGCGTCGGGTCATCTTTCATCTCAGCGGGCACGGTGGCGGCGAACAGGCCCTGTATGCGCTTAAGCTGCCCGGGCGTCAGCTGCCCGCTGCTAAAGCCGCTGTTTTGTAGCAGGGTGAAAGTCTGCTGCCCCACCTGACGCTCAACGTAGCTGGGGATATGGCGCGCCAGCACGCTGCTGACGGCGGGCAGGATCACCCAGACATATAGCGCGATAGCCGCCAGCGTGGCCAGCAGCATCAGGCCGACGCCGCGACGATGCTGCTCCAGCCGGTGAACCAGCCCCGGGCGATGGCGCTGCTGCCACCACTGGCGAAACGCAGCGTCATCCTGCGGCACAAAGCGGCCGCCGTCGGCAAAGGTCAGCGTCAGGGGGATGGTGCCGAGCGCAGCGGAAACCTTAACCGCGCTCAGCAGCTGGATCTGCTGCTGCCCACCCTGCTCCAGCGTCAGATGGCGCTCGCCCAGTGTGAGACGGGCAGCCTCGCGAGCTGCCCGTCCAGGGTACTGATAGTAGCCGTTCAGCTGCAGCATCAGATGCCCGGGTTAAGATCGAACGCCGCCACCACTTCTTCCGCCACGGCGGTACGCGCCGATTCGTGGTGCGCACTGATATCCAGCAGGGAGATATCGCCTTCCAGCGCGGTGGCGTTCGCCAGATAGCGCGCCAGACGAATTTCAGCAATTGGCGCACCCAGGCCCAGCGTGAAGATCACAATCAGGGTATTAGTCAGCGTCAGCGCAAGGAATGAACCTGTCGATAAAGTTGACTTAAGGCGCAGTTTTTCACCAAGCTGAGTCTGGCCGAAAACATAATTGCGCTGTGCGGCAATTAAATAGGCGGAGGAAACCAGCCCGCCGAAAATTAACACCACAAAGGTCAGGAAAATATTAAACAGATTGCCGCCCATCAGGTTGCCCATCATCGCTGGATCGCTCATGCCCATCGCGGCGGCATAAATAAGCGAAATAAACAGCGAGCCAATCAGCATCCCGGCGACAATCAGGAATGGCAGCATAATCGCGAAGCTGATTAATACCATTTTGATAAAGGTCTTTTTCTGCAGCTCAGCCTTAAAGGGCTGCTGGCCGTAAAACATATTATTGATATACAGGTCGTGATTCATTGCCGCAACCGTGCCCTGCACCGCTGCCAGCCCGGCGAGGAACAGCACAAAGCACAGCACGCCGACGGTCAGGGCCGCGCTGATATTGCCGCTGGTCGCCGCCATCATGGCAATCATACCCACCACCAGATACAGGGCGGCAATCATCAGCACCGGTGCCAGATACATGGTCCAGTAAGCGCGGCCAATGCGGCAGTGATAGTTAAAGCGCACGCCGCGGAAGCTGCTCATCAGCGCGTTGTAGCGCCAGCTGCGTACCACAATCCACGGCACCAGCGCAAAGAACGCCAGCAGGAACACCAGTGAAATGGTCGGCAATGCGGCGGAGAGAATAAAGAACAGCACCAGACCGACAAAGACAATAATGCGCCCTTTCAGAATGTCGACCGGGCGGGCATGATAATCAAAACGGTCACCGGCGATTTCGGTATTGCCATAGAAATAACGGCGGCGGCGCACGGTCGCCCAGGCGGAATAAATCCCCAGGGTAATGATGGTCAGTAATGCGTTGACCAGCCAGATAGAGAAATATTCGCCGGAACGGCCATGAAACAGCACAGCATGGCGCTGTGAAGTCGAGGTATTGTTTTCCATTAGATTTTCTTCCTGAAAATAAGAATAGTTATCTGCCAGGCAGATTATTAAAGTTAAATAAGTAGCGCGGCTATTTAAGCATGCCCCTCAGAAACGGACAATAAATAATTATCATTCAGCTTAATAGCGGTCCCTCAGGGGCGTTGCCACTGCGCAGGCATTGCATCAATACGCCACCAGTGTTATTACACTTACCTGCTGCCGAACTGCTATGAGCCTGAGTTATGACTACCGCTATAAATTCCACCCTGCTGGTGCGCCCGATCGCTGCTGCGGATAATCCCCACATTGCCGCCGTAATCCGCGCCGTGTCTGCCGAATTTGGCCTGACGGCGGATAAAGGCTATACCGTCTCCGACCCGAATCTCGATCATCTGTTTGAGGTTTACAGCGCAGCCAGCTGCGCCTATTGGGTGGTCGAACTGGAAGGGAAAGTGGTGGGCGGTGGCGGTGTCGCACCGCTGGCGGGCAGCGATGCCGATGTCTGCGAGCTGCAGAAAATGTATTTCCTGCCGCAGGTGCGCGGCCTCGGGCTGGCACGTCGCCTGGCGATTCAGGCCATGGATTACGCCCGCGAGTGCGGCTTTAAGCGCTGCTACCTGGAAACCACCGCTTCGCTCACGCGCGCAATCCGCCTGTATGAGCACCTCGGTTTTTCCCATATCGACGGGCCGATGGGCTTTACCGGCCATGTCGACTGCGAAGTGACGATGCTGAAAAGTTTGTAACCGTGGCGGGCGCACCACCCAAGCGCCCCCCAACCCTGTCAGACCGGCACGCCGCTGTGAAAGCGCAGCTGGCTGTCCGGTTCGCTGATTAAGCGCGCTTCGACCTCACCCATCTTCTGCACTCGCGCCGTGATATCCGTCGGCGAAATCAGCGCCGCCAGCGCCAGATAATCCTGATAGTGGCGCGCCTCGGAGCGCAGCAGCGAGACATAGAATGCCGCCAGCTCCCGATCGAGATGCGGCGCCAGGCTGGCAAAGCGTTCGCAGGATCGCGCCTCGATATACGCCCCGCAGATCAGCTTATCCACCAGCGTTTGCGGCTCATGGGTTGCCACTTCGCGCAGTAATCCTTTGGCATAGCGGCTGGCGGTAATGCGCGCATACGGGATGCCGCGCGCCTGCATAATCTCCAGCACCTGATAAAAGTGGTGCAGCTCCTCTTTAATCAGCAGCACCATCTTATCCACCAGCTCGTCGCCGTAAGGCACCTCTTCGCGGCTGATAATGGTCTTCGACAACCCTTTGTGCTGTTCAAGGAAGGTGAGATCGGCCTGGTCGTTGTGGACAAAGTTTTCCCACGGTTTCAGCCACGCCAGCAGCGCATCGCCGCTCTCTTTGTCGGCCACGTATTTGCGGATCAGCCACATTGCGGTCTGGGCCGCTTTCAGCTCGCACACCAGGTGGTCGGTGAGCAGCGTTGCCAGGTTCTCCGGCTGGCGCGCGGCATCAATCCAGGCTTGCGGGGTGCGGCAGTGCAGGAAGCGGGTGACGGGGGCAAGAAGGTGTTCGATGTTCATCAAAGCAAACTCTGTAGGGGTCAGGCATGCCTGACCCGTCCTGATACAAAATTAATGGCGGATGCCGTTGTCTTCGCCGTCGATCTCTTCGCCGTCTTCGTCGTCTTCCTCTTCGCCGTCGGGATCTTCGAAGTAGGTGCCCCAGCCGTCGTAGTCGACGTTAAACTTCGCCACCAGGTCAATCAGCTGCTCGACCTGCGCGTCAATCAGCTCGGCGGTCAGCGCGCTCTCACTGATGATGTCGCAGCACTGCACTTTGGTGCCATCTTCCAGATCCAGCTCTTCTGGTTCAGTCACTTCATAGCCCAGCTTGAAGGCTTCTACCGCGGCTTTTTCCAGCGCGTCGAAGCTGTCACAGGAGAGATGATGCTCAATGGTGTACAGTGCATCAGGGTCGCTGCCATCATCCAGCAGCTCTTCAATAATCAGCCGCGTCTCTTCACGCTGCTCTTCCAACAATGCTTCGTTAGCCATGATCCATTCCTCATTAGGGCGTTATTTCCAGTATTTTCCCACAGTGCCCTCCGCGCCACTACCTTTAAACAAAAGTTTCTTCACGCCGGGGTTGAAAATGCATATTCATACGGTTAAATTGAATTTTAATTCATTAAAGGTTATCCGGAGTGCGTTATGAGTCACTTATATCACCGTCACTTTCTCAGGCTGCTGGATTTCACTCCCGCTGAAATCACCGGCCTGCTGGCGCTGGCGGCCACGCTGAAGACTGACAAGAAAAATGGCGAAGAAATTCAGCACCTGAAAGGCAAGAATATTGCGCTCATCTTCGAAAAAGACTCGACCCGTACCCGATGCTCTTTCGAAGTTGCCGCATTCGATCAGGGCGCCAACGTCACCTATCTTGGCCCGAGCGGCAGCCAGATAGGCCATAAAGAGTCGATGAAGGATACCGCCCGCGTGCTGGGCCGCATGTACCATGCCATTCAGTATCGCGGCCACGGCCAGGCGCTGGTGGAGTCGCTGGCTGAACATGCCGGCGTGCCGGTATGGAACGGGCTGACTAACGAGTTCCACCCTACCCAGCTGCTGGCCGACCTGCTGACCATGCAGGAACATCTGCCGGAAAAAGCGTTCAGCCAGATGACGCTGACCTACGTCGGTGATACTCACAACAATATGGGTAATACCCTGCTGGAAGCCGCCGCGCTGATGGGCATCGACCTGCGCCTCGCCGCGCCGGAAAGCTGCTGGCCGGACGCGGAGCTGGTCGCCGAGTGCCGCAAGGTGGCGGAGAAAACCGGCGGCAAAATCACCCTGACGGCCGATATTCACGCGGCGGTCAAAGGTGCCGACTTTATCTATACCGACGTCTGGGTGTCGATGGGCGAGCCGAAAGAGGTGTGGCAGGAGCGAATTGCCCTGCTGCGCCCTTACCAGGTCAATATGGCGATGCTGCAGGCTACCGGCAACCCGCAGGTGAAGTTCCTGCACTGCCTGCCTGCGTTCCACGACGACCAGACCACGCTCGGCCAGCAGATGGCGCAGCAGTACGATCTGCACGGCGGCATGGAAGTGACGGACGAGGTGTTTGAATCAGCGCACAGCGTGGTGTTTGATCAGGCGGAAAACCGTCTGCACACCATCAAGGCAGTGATGGTGGCGACCCTGGCGCAGCCCGGCTAAATCAGCCAGAGCAAACGATTACCTGCGCGGCGATTTTCGCTTGCCGCCGCCAGGTGAATGCGTATAATGCACCCCGTTTGCCGGGAGGATGCATGAAATCAAACAGCCAGAAAAATGCCGAACTGACGCACCGTAATCGTGGCGGGCAGCATGCTTTTTCCTTCCGTGGCACTCCCGATCATCAGGAAAAGCCCCTCATTGAGGGGCTTTTTTTTGCCCGAAATTCAATGCAAATGCTTTGCTCTATAGCATTCCTGATGCAGCAAGGCGGCAACTGAGTGAATCCCCGGAAGCTTACATCAGCCAGTGACCGGGGTGAACAAAGGCAGCCAACACCGCTGGATCATGAATGATGACGAGCAAGAGGAGAGTGAAGATGGCCGCTAACCCGCTCTATCACAAACATATTATTTCAATTAACGACCTCAACCGTGACGAGCTGGAGCTGGTGCTGCGTACCGCCGCCAGCCTGAAGGCCAACCCGCAGCCGGAGCTGCTGAAGCATAACGTGATTGCCAGCTGCTTCTTTGAGGCCTCCACCCGTACCCGCCTGTCGTTTGAAACCGCCATGCATCGCCTTGGCGCGTCGGTGGTCGGTTTTGCCGACGGTGGCAACACCTCGCTGGGCAAGAAAGGCGAAACCCTGGCGGATACCATTTCGGTGATTGGCACCTACGTTGATGCCATTGTGATGCGTCACCCGCAGGAAGGGGCCGCGCGCCTGGCGACCGAGTTCTCCGGCGGCGTGCCGATCCTCAACGCCGGCGATGGCGCTAACCAGCACCCGACCCAGACGCTGCTCGACCTGTTCACCATTCAGGAGACCCAGGGCCGCCTGAGCAACCTCAACGTGGCAATGGTCGGCGACCTGAAGTATGGCCGTACCGTGCACTCGCTGGCGCAGGCGCTGGCGAAGTTTGACGGCAACCGCTTCTACTTTATCGCCCCGGATGCGCTGGCAATGCCGGCCTACATCACCGATATGCTCGATGAGAAAGGCATTGTCTGGACGCGTCATGACAGCATCGAAGAGGTGGTGCCGCAGGTCGATATTCTGTATATGACCCGCGTGCAGAAAGAGCGCCTGGATCCGTCGGAATACGCCAACGTGAAGGCGCAGTTTATCCTGCGTGCTGCCGATCTGGCGGGCGCGCGCGACAACATGAAGGTGCTGCACCCGCTGCCGCGCATTGATGAAATTGATACCGACGTCGACGCCACGCCGCACGCCTGGTACTTCCAGCAGGCCGGCAACGGCATTTATGCGCGTCAGGCACTTCTGGCGCTGGTACTGAACAGCGAAGCGGCTCTGTAAGGGGATAATCATGACGCAAGATAATAAATTACAGGTTGAAGCAATCAAACGCGGCACGGTGATTGACCATATCCCGGCGCACATCGGCTTTAAGCTGCTGTCACTGTTCCGCCTGACGGAAACCGACCAGCGCATCACCATCGGCCTTAATCTGCCATCGGGCGAGATGGGGCGTAAAGACCTGATCAAGATTGAAAACACCTTCCTGACCGACGACCAGGTGAACCAGCTGGCGGTGTATGCGCCGCATGCCACCGTGAACCGCATCGACGATTACAATGTGGTGGCGAAGATAGCGCCGACCCTGCCGGACCGCATCGAGCGCGTCCTGACCTGCCCGAACAGCAACTGCATCAGCCGCAGCGAGCCGGTGTTTTCCAGCTTCGCGGTGAAACAGCGCCAGCACGAGCTGCACCTGAAGTGCAAATACTGTGAGAAAGAGTTCGCGCACCATGTGGTGATGGCCAGCGATTAACCCCATTGCAATTGCCGTGTTGCGTGGGCAGGATGTTCCACGTGCCCGGTAAATACCAGGGCGAGGCGTGCCCGGTAAATACAGGGCGAGGCATGCCCGGTAAATACCAGGGCGAGGCATGCCCGGTAAATACCAGGGCGAGGCATGCCTCACCCCTACGGAGAATTGCGTTTTGTAGGGGTCGGGCATGCCCGACCCGCAATCCCCCTAACAAACACCTTCAGGAGAAACTATGTCGCGTGAAATCAGTACGGAAAATGCCCCAGCCGCCATCGGACCTTACGTTCAGGGTGTCGATCTTGGCAGTATGATCATCACTTCCGGCCAGATCCCGGTCGATCCAAAAACCGGCGCGGTTGCCGACGATATCGCTGCACAGGCGCGCCAGTCGCTGGAAAACGTGCAGGCCATTGTGGAAGCAGCCGGTCTGAAAGTGGGCGATATCGTGAAAACCACGGTGTTCGTTAAGGATCTCAACGATTTTGCTACCGTTAACGCCACTTACGAAGCGTTCTTCACTGAGCACAACGCCAGCTTCCCTGCACGTTCCTGTGTGGAAGTGGCGCGCCTGCCAAAAGATGTGAAAATCGAAATCGAAGCGATTGCCGTTCGCCGTTAAGCGGCGCGCATGCGTTAATTTGTCGGGGTCGATCGGCGATCGACCCGCAGTTATTTCCCGTAGCGCAATAATTTCTCAATCGGATAGACCAGCGCAATCACCACTTCATCCTGCGTGAGTGCCGCCTGGTCCAGCAGCTGATGCATCTTCGCCACTTCGCGTGCGCCGAAGGTTCGCTCCGACTCCATCGCATCCAGCAGTGACAGCCCCATCTGACTGATCGCCGCCACCTGTCCCGCCACCGGCAGCAGTGGCCGCAGCTGTGGGTTTTGTGCCAGCAGCGGCTCCACCTGCGGGATATTTTGCTGCCACGCTCTGAGCTGATGGCGAATCGCCTGCAGCGCCTGACGGTCGCCGCGATTGACGATCAGGGCATCGACCTGATGGTCCAGTTCGCGCACTTTATCGCTCTCCGCCGGCAGGATATCGGCCAGGCGATTAAAGGGTTCGGCCAGCGTGTAGTGCCCGGCCTGATATTTCAGGTGCTGGCGGGTATACCACTGCGCGGGCTCCAGCGCCTCGGCAAAAATCTGCAGGGGGATGATGTCGCTGCTGTTCGCCAGCCGGGTCATTTGCAGCTGCGCCTGCGCGTGCTGCTGTAGCCCGACCGACACCACCGACCAGCTGTCGACCGCCGCCAGCCGTCGGTACATGTTCTGCACGTTGTTGACGTCCTGCGCCGACCACAGGCGCTCACCCACCACAAAAGCGCGGGGCCACAGGCGCACATCAATCACGCTCTCATCAACCATCTCGGCCCACAGGGCGGCTTCGCCACCCAGCAGATTATTGCGCAGCTGCGCCTCGTCGGGCACCGGAGGCGCAATGCCGGGCGGCGTCTGTGCCAGGCGGCTGCCCGCCGTCGGATAGCGCACGTTGCCAATGCGCCAGTAGCCGCTGATTTTGTCCCCCGTCACGCTGAGGGTCGGCTGTAGCTCCCCCATCCAGCTGTCGACGCGGAAGGTGAACTGATTCGGCGCCAGCCAGCGCACGTCACGCACCATGCGCCGTGAACGCCCGTCGAAATCAATAAAGCCGCGCCAGCCGCCGACGGCGTCAATCAGCGTAAAGCTCCCGCTCAGCGGCTTACCCTTAAGGCGCGGCAGCGTGAACTGCCAGCTCTGGGCCACCTCTTTGTCCTGCAGCCGATCTGCGCCTTCCAGCCCCTGTGGCCACACTTCATTACGGTAGTGATAGCTGGCGGGCTGCGCCTGGTCGAGATAAAAGCCGGTGGAGAGAATGCCGCGATAGTCGTTTTTCGCCACCTCACCCAGCGCATCCGGCCCCTGCCAGGACTGGATCACAATGCTGCGCGGCAGGTCGGGGTGATAGATCTCATCCCAGCCGACCATCTGGCGCCGATGCTTTTCGAGGATCTTCTCCACGCGCTGATTAAAGTACGCCTGCAGCGCATGGGCATCCTTCAGCCCCTGCTGCTGCATAAACTGCCGGATAGCCTCAGAGCTGTTCCACTGGCTGGCATCGACCTCATCGCCGCCGATATGGATATAGGGGTCGGGGAAGATGGCCGACACTTCACCCACCAGGGTGTCGATAAACTGATAGACCTGCTCATTAGACGGGTCGAGCAGCGGCTTGAATACCCCCCAGCCGCGCTCCATCTGATACGGTCCCGGCGCCGATATCAGCTGCGGCATCGCTACCGCCAGCGCCGAAGCATGGCCCGGGAAGTCGATCTCCGGCACCACGCGCACACCGCGCTCGCTGGCATAGCTGACGATATCGCGCATCTGCTGCTGGCTGTACCACAGGCCGTCGCTGGCCTTTTCCTGCAGCTGCGGGTAGTGGCTGGAGGCGAAGCGCCAGCCCTGATCGTCCGTCAGATGCCAGTGGAACACGTTCATCTTTGCGGCGGCAATGCCGTCGATCTGACGCTTTAGCGTCTCAATGGGCAGGAAGTGGCGCGCAGAGTCGATCAGAATACCGCGCCACGGGAAGCGCGGGCGGTCGTTGATGGTGACCAGCGGCAGCGCGCCGTTATGCACCAGCTGCAGCAGGGTCTCCATGCCGCGCATCGCGCCAAAACGCGTCTCAGCGTCGAGCTGTATCCCGGCGCCGTTCACCGTCAGCCGGTAGCTCTCATCGCTGTCCGGCTGCGGCGTAGGGGCCACCTTTTGCGCAATGGTGATCTTAAGCGTGGTGGCGCTGCTGGAAACCGGCAGGCGCGGATTGCCGGTCTGGCGTGCCAACCTTAATTGCCAGCGCGGCAGCGCTTCGCTCAGGTCGTCGCCGCTTACCTTCACCTCCAGCGGCGTGGTTAGCGCCAGGCTACCGCCGTCCTGCGGCTGCTCCACCTGCTGCGGCCACGGCATCAGCGGGAGATCGCCCGCAGGTGCTGAAAGAACAGAAAATGGCAGGAACAGGGAGCAGACAAGCAGCGCGCGCGGCAGTGACCAGGGCATATTAAGATCCTTTAATAATGGTGTTCCCTTAAAACATAATTCGCGGGTTACATCAAGTTACACTCCTGAAAAGCTGCGCCAGCGCGACCTTTTAACTTTGTCAGTTAAAACCCCCTGACAGAGGGTGCGGGTTAGCCAGACACTGGCTACGCTTATCCCATCAGCCTAACCCACAACTCTCCGGACTGAGCGATGCATAAGATTCCACCCTGGTGGCAGAATGGCGTGATTTATCAAATCTATCCCAAGAGTTTTCAGGATACCACCGGCAGCGGGACCGGGGATTTAGCAGGGGTCATCCAGCGGCTGGATTATCTGCAAACGCTGGGCGTCGATGCCATCTGGCTAACGCCCTTCTACCTTTCGCCGCAGGTGGACAACGGCTATGACGTGGCAAACTACACCGCCATCGATCCGCAGTTTGGCACGCTGAGCGACTTCGACAATCTGGTGGCGGAGACCCACCAGCGCGGGATGCGTATCATCCTCGATATGGTGTTTAACCACAGCTCGACCCAGCATCACTGGTTTCATGAGGCGCTCGACCCGAGCAGCCCTTATCGCTCCTACTATATCTGGCGCGACGGCACCCCGCAGCAGCAGCCCAATAACTGGCTGTCGAAGTTTGGCGGTAGCGCCTGGCGCTGGCATCCGGAGAGCGGCCAGTACTATATGCATCTGTGGGCGCCCGAGCAGGCCGAGCTGAACTGGGAGAATGAAAACTTACGCGCCGAACTGAAGCAGGTGGTGAACTTCTGGGCCGATCGCGGCATCGACGGGCTGCGTCTCGACGTGATTAACCTGGTTTCCAAGCAGCAGGATTTTGCCGATGACCCCGGCGGGGACGGGCTACGCCTGTATACCGACGGTCCGCGCATTCATGAGTTTATGCAGGAGATGAGTCGCGAGGTGTTCCGCCCGCGCCAGCTGGTGACGGTCGGCGAGATGTCGTCCGCCACGCTGGAGCACTGCCAGCAGTACGGGGCGCTGAGCGGGGAAGAGCTGTCGATGGTGTTCAGCTTCGATCATGTCGAAGTGGATTTTTATCACGGCCAGAAGTGGACGCTTACCTCGCTCGATCTGGTGGCGCTGAAGGCGATTTTTACCCACTGGCAGCAGGGCATGCACAATCAGGCGTGGAATGCGCTGTTCTGGTGTAATCACGACCAGCCGCGCGTGGTGTCACGCTGGGGCGACGAAACGCAGTATCGGGTGGAGTCCGCCAAACTGATGGCGCTGGCGCTGCACGGGATGCAGGGCACGCCCTATATCTTCCAGGGGGAGGAGCTGGGCATGACCAATCCGCACTTCACCCGCATCATTGATTACCGCGATATTGAGAGCCACAACATGTACGCCGAGCTGCGAGCGCAGGGGCGCGACAGCGACAATTTGCTGGCTATCCTCGCCAGCAAATCGCGCGATAACGGGCGCACGCCAATGCAGTGGGACAGCAGCGAGAACGCGGGCTTCAGCAGCGGCACGCCGTGGATTGGCATGAGCGACAACTTCACCACGGTGAATGCTGCGGCGGCGCTGGATGACGAGAATTCGGTGTTTTACTGCTACCAAAAGCTGATCGCCCTGCGCAAACGCTATGCCATTCTGACGTTTGGCGACTATCTCGACCTGCTGCCCGACCATCCGCGGCTGTGGTGTTATTGCCGCCGCATAGCGGGGGAGACGCTGGTGGTGGCCACTAACTTCAGCGGCGACACGCAGGTGTGGCATCCGCCTGCCTACAGCGGCCACTGGGAGGTGTTGATCAGTAATTACCCGGACACCCACGTCACGCCGGGCGAAGTGATGCTGCGGCCGTGGGAAGCCGTGTGGTGGTATCAGAAAACAGCGTAAGGGTCTGGGCGGGGACGGCCTCGCCCCTACAGCGTGACCCCACTCTTAAATATCGCCAGCTCGCGGAAATCGTTCACTTCGTTGCGCGTCTGACGGCCGTTGGCGATCGCCACAATGGTATCGACAAACTGCGCCAGCAGTTCGGGCATCGGCGTGCCGTGGATCAGCTGCCCGGCATCGAAATCAATCCAGTGCGGCTTCTTCGCCGCCAGTTCGCTGTTGGTCGCCAGCTTTACCGTCGGCACAAAGCCGCCGTAAGGCGTACCGCGCCCGGTGCTGAACAGCACCATATGACAGCCCGCTCCCGCCAGCGCGCTGGTGGCAACCGCATCATTACCCGGCGCGCTGAGCAGGTTTAACCCCGGCTGTTGCAGGCGCTCACCGTACTTCAGCACGTCCACCACCTGGCTCTGCCCGGCTTTCTGCGTGCAGCCGAGCGACTTCTCCTCCAGCGTGGTGATGCCGCCCGCTTTGTTGCCCGGTGACGGGTTCTCATAAATCGGCTGGTTGTGGGCGATAAAATAGCGTTTGAAGTCGTTGATCATGCGGACGGTACTGGCAAAGGTCGCTTCGTCGCGGCAGCGGCTCATCAGGATGCGCTCCGCACCAAACATCTCCGGCACTTCGGTCAGCACCGTGGTGCCGCCGTTGGCGATCATCTGGTCGGAGAAACGCCCGAGCAGCGGGTTCGCGGTGATGCCGGACAGGCCGTCGGAACCGCCGCACTCAAGGCCGAACTTCAGCTCGCTGAGCCGCCCCGGCTGACGCTTGTCGTGGCGCATCACGGCGTACAGCTGGTGCAGCCGCTCCAGCCCCGCTTCCACCTCGTCGTCCTGCTGCTGGCAGATCATAAAGCTCACGCGCTGCGGGTCGAACTCGCCCAGCGTCTGGCGAAACACGTCCACCTGATTGTTTTCACACCCCAGCCCAATCACCAGCACCGCGCCGGCGTTCGGATGGCGCACCATGTTTTGCAGCATGGTGCGGGTGTTTTCATGATCCTGCCCGAGCTGTGAGCAGCCGAACGGATGGCTGAACAGATGCACGCCGTCGATATCCGCTGCGTTATCCGTCTCTTTCAGGAAGCGTTGCAGGATCTGGCGCGCAATGCCGTTGACGCAGCCTACCGTCGGCAGGATCCACAGCTCATTGCGGATCCCCACCTCCCCGCTGGCACGGCGGTAAATCTGCACTTCACGGTCCGCAGCCTGCGGCGGCAGCGTGGCGAAAGCAGGCTGATAATGATAGTCGTCGAGATCGTTGAGATTGGTGCGCGCATTGTGCGAGTGGATAATCTCCCCGGCGGCGATCGGCTGGGTAGCATGGCCGATAGGTAGGCCATACTTCACCACCCGTTCGCCCCCGGCCAGCGGCTGCAGCGCAAATTTATGCCCGCGCCCGACCGCCTGTATCAGCACCAGCGGCTGCTCACCCTCGCTGATGCTCTCCCCTTCCTGCAGGTCGCGCAGCGCCACGGCAACATTGTCGAGGCTGTGGATCTTAATGATGCTTTGCATGTATCGGCCTTAGTTCAGCTGCGCCAGCGCGGCGCGCATCCCGAGCGTGTTGATGTGGTGTAAGTGAGCGGTAACCTGCGCCGCCAGCCCCGGTAATCGGGTTAAATCCTGCCCCCAGTGCGCCGCATCGCTTAGCACCTCGGCGACCAGCCGTTCGAGAGGAATGTCGCGGCACTCAACCTGCGGCCACAGCGTGGCGAAGCGCTGCAGCCAGTGCGCGTCATCCTGCAGGCTGTAGCGCACGCCCGCCCGTTCACCGCGGTAGTAAGCCAGCAGCGCCGCCAGCGCGAAGCTGAGGCGCGGTGACGGCTGGCCGTGCCGGGCGATCTGCCACAGCAGCGCGGGCAGCAGGCGGGTGCGGAATTTGGTCATGCCGTTCAGCGCGATGGCGCTGAGCGAGTGGCGAATATAGGGATTGCGAAAGCGGCTCAGCACCGCATCGGCAAACGCATTCAGCTCGTCACGCGGCTGCGCCAGCGTCGGGATAATCTCATCACGCAGCGTGCGCTCAACAAACTGCGCCAGCGCGCTGTCGTCCATCGCTTCTCCCACCGCCTCCAGCCCGGCCAGAAACGCCACCGGCACCATGGCGGTATGCGCGCCGTTGAGGATCGCCACCTTGCGCTCTTTATAGGGTTTGATGTTGTCCACCAGGCGGATATTCAGCGCCAGGCTGTCGAGCCGCAGCTCGTCGGCCAGCGCTGGCGGCCCCTGGATCACCAGCTGGTAATAGACCTCCCCCGCCACCAGGTAGTCGTCGCGATAGCCCAGTTCGGCCTGTACCCCGGCGGCATCGTCGGGGTAGCCGGTAACAATGCGGTCCACCAGCGTGGAGCAAAAGAGGTTGTGTTGCTCAACCCACTGCATAAAGGCGGCGGGCAGCTGCCAGTGCTGCGCGGTTTGCCGCACGCAGCTCAGCAGCGCGGCGCCGTTATCGTCGATCAGTTCACAGGGCAGCATCACCCAGCCCTTGTCCGCCGCGCCGTCAAAGTGCTGCCAGCGCTCAAACAGCAACCGCGTCAGCTTCGCCGGGAAGCTGGCGGGCGGTGCGGCGTCCAGCCGATCCTGCGGGTCAAAGTAGATCCCCGCTTCGGTGGTATTGGAAACCACAACACGCAGCAGCGGATCGCGCGCCAGCGCCAGAAACTCGGCAAACTGTTCTGCCGGCTGGATCTCACGATTCAGCGAGCGGATCAGCCGCGGTTCGCTCACCACTTCACCCTGCGCATTGATGCCGCGGATCAGCGTGGTATACAGCCCGTCCTGATGATTCAGGCTGCGCGGGCTGTGGCTGCTGCGCGGCCTGACCACCACGATCCCGGCATCGAGATCGCTGTGCTGGTTGAGCAGATCGATCTGCCAGTCGATAAAGGCGCGTAAGAAGTTGCCCTCCCCGAACTGGATAATGCGCTCGGGATAGTGACGCCCCGGAAAATCGCGGCGGTTCAGCTGCTGCATGTGTATCTCTCCTTACAGCTCGATGGCGAAGTAGTCGCGGGCGTTGTTAAAGCAGATGTTCTGCACCATCTCGCCCAGCAGCGCGATATCGCCCGGCGCTTCGCCTTTTTCCACCCAGCGGCCGATCATCTGGCACAGCAGGCGGCGGAAATATTCGTGGCGCGTGTAGGAGAGGAAGCTGCGGCTGTCGGTCAGCATGCCGACAAAGCGGCTCAGCAGGCCCATCTGCGCCAGCTGGGTCATCTGCCGCTCCATGCCGTCCTTCTGGTCGTTGAACCACCAGGCGGAACCAAACTGCATCTTGCCCGGCTGCCCTTCACCCTGGAAGTTTCCGGCCATGGTCGCCAGCACCTCGTTATCACGCGGGTTGAGGCAGTAAAGGATGGTTTTCGGCAGCGCGTTATCGCGGTTCTGCGCATCCAGCAGTTTCGACAGCGGCTCCGCCAGCGGGCGGTCGTTAATCGAGTCGAAGCCGACGTCCGGCCCCAGCAGCTGCAGCTGACGGCGGTTGTTATTGCGCAGCGCGCCGATGTGATACTGCTGCACCCAGCCGCGACGGGCGTATTCTGCGCCCAGCCATACCAGCACCGCCGTTTTAAACTGCGCGACTTCAGACTCGGGCGGGATAGTCCCGGCCAGGCGGCGGGCAAGAATGCCGTCCAGCGTGGCTTCATCCGCTTCGCCATACAGCACCACGTCCAGCGCGTGATCCGACACCTTACAGCCGTGAGCAGCGAAGTGATCGAGGCGCGTGTTCAGCGCACGCTTAAGGTCGTCAAAGCGCGTGATATCGGTATCGGAGACTGCCGCAAGGGTTTGCAGATAGTCGGTGAACCCTTCCGCTTCGATATTAAAGGCTTTATCCGGCCGCCAGCTCGGCAGCACTTTGGTGGCAAAGCTGCCGTCTGCGGCCAGCGCACGGTGGTGGCGCAGATCGTCAACCGGATCGTCGGTGGTGCCAACCATCTTCACGTTCATCTGCTGCATGATGCCGCGCGCGCTGAAGGCATCCTGCGCCAGTAAATCGTTGCACTGGTGCCAGATAGCATCGGCGGTTTTTGGCGACAGCAGCGTGTCGGTGATGCCAAACGGGCGGCGCAGCTCCAGGTGCGTCCAGTGGTACAGCGGGTTGCCGATGGTGTCCGGCACCGTGCGCGCCCAGGCGTCAAACTTTGCGCGGTCGCTGGCATCCCCGGTACATAACGCTTCCGGCACGCCGTTGGCCCGCATGGCGCGCCATTTGTAGTGGTCCCCTTTCAGCCAGATATCGTAGAGATTGGTAAAGCGGTAATTTTCGGCAATCTGCTGCGGCGGCAGGTGGCAGTGATAGTCGAAAATCGGCTGATCGGCAGCGTAGTCATGATAGAGCCGACGGGAAAACTCACTCTCCAGTAAAAAATCTTCACTCATAAAGCGCGACATAGGGTCTCTCCTGCTTTGTGACAATGCCAGTAAAGTTATCATACCAATTATGGCAAACGCTGAATAAATAGTGAGAATCCGATCACAAATCCACCACTAAATATCGCTGTAAAACGGCTCCACCCGGCAGAAAAGACGCTATCCGGCGCTCTTTTCAGCGATTTTATTATCCCTCATTGCAAAAATGGTTTTTGTGATGGCATTCAACTTTTAAATCTGTATGACAAGTTATCGTGACGGCGTTTTGTCAATCTATGTACAGATTTCTCACTGATGTGCGGGTGCTGATATGCAGCAAGCCGTCCCGCTCGATAGCGGTGTTCACCTCGGGTGCAACATCAATAATAATTACGGGAAGAGGTTTTAAATGCGTAAAATTAAAGGGTTACGCTGGTATATGATCGGTCTGGTGACCATCGGTACCATTCTGGGCTACCTGACGCGCAACGCCATTGCGGTGGCGGCCCCGACGCTGGAATCTCAGCTGCATATCACCACCCAACAGTACTCCTATATCGTTGCCGCTTACTCAGCCTGTTACACCATTATGCAGCCGGTGGCGGGCTACGTGCTGGACGTGCTCGGCACCAAAATTGGCTATGCGATGTTTGCAATTATCTGGGCGATTTTCTGTGCCGCCACCGCGCTGGCAGGCAGCTGGGGCGGGCTGGCGCTGGCCCGTGGCGCAGTCGGTGCGGCGGAGGCAGCGATGATCCCCGCCGGGCTGAAGGCCAGCAGCGAGTGGTTCCCGGCGAAGGAGCGTTCGATTGCCGTCGGCTACTTTAACGTTGGCTCCTCCATCGGGGCGATGATTGCTCCCCCGCTGGTGGTGTGGGCGATTGTCGCGCACAGCTGGGAGATGGCCTTTATCATCACCGGCGTGCTGAGCCTGATCTGGGCGCTGTGCTGGCTGGTGTTCTATAAGCATCCGAAAGACCAGAAGAAGCTCGAGCCGGAGGAGCGCGACTACATTCTTTCCGGCCAGGAAGCTCAGCATCAGACCAATAACGGTAAAAAGATGTCGGCCTGGCAGATCCTGCGCAACCGCCAGTTCTGGGGCATTGCGCTGCCGCGCTTTCTTGCGGAACCCGCGTGGGGCACCTTCAACGCGTGGATCCCGCTGTTTATGTTTAAGGCTTACGGCTTCAATTTGAAAGAGATCGCCATGTTTGCCTGGATGCCGATGCTGTTCGCCGATCTCGGCTGCATCGTTGGGGGTTACCTGCCGCCGTTTTTCCAACGGGTGTTTGGCGTGAACCTGATTGTCTCACGCAAGCTGGTGGTGACCATGGGCGCGGTGCTGATGATCGGCCCCGGTACTATCGGCCTGTTTACCAGCCCGTATGCGGCGATTGCGCTGCTGTGCGTCGGCGGCTTTGCCCACCAGGCGCTGTCCGGCGCGCTGATTACGCTCTCATCCGACGTGTTTGGCCGTAATGAAGTGGCGACAGCCAACGGCCTGACCGGGATGGCGGCGTGGACGGCCAGCACCCTATTTGCGCTGGTGGTCGGGGCGCTGGCGGATACGCTCGGTTTCAGCCCGCTGTTTGCCGCGCTGGCGGTGTTTGACCTGCTGGGCGCGATAGTGATCTGGACGCTGCTGAAGAACCAGCCGATTTCCGAGCTTGAGCAGAAGAAGAAGGAGCGCGTGGTCGGGGCGGTGACGCAGCATTCGTGATTGATATGACGGGCGGACCGAAAAAGAGGGTCCGCCCCTACGGCTCCGCCAAATGCCAGAGGTCGACATTTTTTCGGTCGACCCTTCACCGCCAAAAGTGGTATAACAAATTCCATTATCACCCTGTCCTCAACCGGAGCGTGGATCATGGAACCGACCGACTCGCGTCGCCTTTATCAACAGCTGGCCGCCGAACTGAAACGCCGCCTTGAACAGGGTGTTTATCAGGTAGGCGACAAGCTGCCCGCCGAGCGCTTTATTGCTGAAGAGATGCGCGTCAGCCGTACCGTGGTGCGTGAGGCGATCATCATGCTGGAGGTGGAAGGCTATGTGGAAGTGCGTAAAGGCTCCGGCATCCACGTCATCTCCCAGCAGCAGCAGAACCGCGTTAACACCGACAGCAATCTTGAATTTGCCCATTTCGGTCCGTTTGAACTCTTGCAGGCGCGCCAGTTAATTGAAAGCAATATTGCCGAGTTTGCCGCCACGCAGGTGACGCGCCAGGATATTGTGCAGCTGATGGACATTCAGGCACAGGCCCGTAAGGAGGACCGCTTCCGCGACTCGGAATGGGATATGAAATTTCACGTGCAGATTGCCCTCTCCACCCAGAACAGCGCGCTGGCCGCAATTGTCGAAAAGATGTGGCTGCACCGCCGCCACAATCCTTACTGGCTGAAGCTGCACGAGCATATCGACGACAAATCAATTGAGAGCTGGTGTGAAGATCACGACAACATCCTTAAAGCGCTGATGCGTAAAGACCCTGCCGCCAGCAAGCTGGCGATGTGGCAGCACCTGGAAAACACCAAGCAGATGCTGTTTCATGCTACCACCGACGATTTTGAATTTAACGTCGACCGCTATATGTTTGCTGAAAATCCGGTGGTCACCCTCGATACCGCTGCCAACGACGAAAAATAGCACTCTTGATCCAGGCTGGCCTAACCCATTGAGTAAAATACGTTCAATAGTGTCAGCCTGTGTAAAACTCCTTCCTGCCAGCCGATTCCAACGGTAAAACATCGTTGGCCCGGTGTTTCTTCCTGTCCAGGCTTACGTAATTTTGTTACAGTTATCTGGCTTTTTTTACCCTTGCAACAGGGTGCAAAAAGCACAGTGATTTTCACTGGCTTCGCTGTTCAGCCGCTCGTTACATGGCAAAAAGCACCGCTAAAATGATTAATTAAGTGTGTAAATAGCTGTAAGACGAGCCTACTTTGGTGTACGGGACGATTAATGGATATTTTCAAATCTCTGGTGCAGGCGCTGTGGCAACAGGATTACGCCACTCTGGCTGACCCGACGCTGGTCTGGGCCATCTATTTTGTACTGTTTATGATCCTTTTTCTCGAAAACGGCCTGCTGCCCGCCGCTTTTCTGCCTGGCGACAGCCTGCTGATTCTGGTCGGCGTACTCATTGCCAAAGGCACCATGAGCTTCCCGTTGACGATATTTATTCTTACCACCGCTGCCAGCCTCGGCTGCTGGGTCAGCTATATTCAAGGGCGATGGCTGGGCAACACCGCCACCGTGCAGAAATGGCTGGCGCATCTGCCGGCGCAGTACCATCAGCGCGCGCATCAGATGTTTCACCGCCACGGGTTGTCAGCCCTGCTGATTGGCCGTTTTATTGCTTTCGTCCGCACGCTGCTGCCCACCATCGCCGGCCTGTCTGGCCTGAGCAATGCGCGCTTTCAGTTTTTTAACTGGATGAGCGCCCTGCTGTGGGTGCTGATTTTGACCGTGATGGGCTTTGCGCTCGGTAAGACGCCGATTTTCCGCAAATATGAAGATCAGCTGATGTTCTGCCTGATGTTACTGCCGCTGGTGCTGCTGGTGTTCGGCTTGTTTGGTTCGCTTTACGTCCTGTGGCGCAAAAAACATTCTAATGAGAAAGGAAACTCATAATGCCTGATTTTATTAAACTGCCCGCACGCTCGCTGCGGCTGCTTCCCTGGCTGGCGCTGGCGGTGGTGGCGCTGCTTGGCCTGGCGATGGTGCCCGCGCTGTTTCGCAGCGATACCGCCCTGCAAATTCGCGCGTCGCGCCAGGGGATCAGCCTGCCCGACGGCTTTTATGTCTACCAGCGCCTGAACGCGCAGGGCATCCATATCAAAAGCATCACCCCGGAGCAGAATTCCCTGGTGATCAAGTTCGACTCCCAGGAGCAGAGCGCCGCCGCCGAAAAGGTGCTGCGTGAACTGCTGCCTTACGGATTTGATATCGCACGGCTGGATAATCAGGGTGCATCGAACTGGATTAACCGCATCAGCCTGCGTACGCAATCCATCGGCTAAGCCCTCTCGCCCCGCGCTCGTGCGGGGCTATCCCTAAGAATCCTCTCTCTTTTTGAGCTTTCGCCGTTTTCTGTCTATGCTTTATAAGCCGTAAATAGCGACACCCCTGTTTCAGGAACACGATATCTTCGATCCCGATATCCGCGCAAAGGAAGGTTACGACCACTATGACATACCGCATTATCCTCGGTGCAAGCCTGCTGGCTCTGGCCACCTTTAGCCAGGCGGCGTCCTTGTGCGAGCAGAAAGAGCAGTCTATCCAGCACGAAATCGACCTTGCGCAGAAGCATGATAACCAGCGCCGGGTCACCGGACTGGAACGTGCGCTGACGGAAACTCGCGCCACCTGTAGCGATGCCAGCCTGAGAGATGCACGTCAGGAAAAGATTAAGCAGCATCAGCAAAAAGTGGCCGAGCGTCAGCAGGAACTGAAACAGGTTGCGGACGGTGATGACCAGGAAAAGATCGCCAAGCGTGAAAAGAAACTGGCCGAAGCCCAACATGAATTGAAGGAAGTGCAGGCTGCCCCCTATTAAGGCCCTGTCAACGCTACTTAATATTATTAAAGGAGTTTTCCATGTCTAAAGATACTACCTCAGAACATCTGCGCGCCGAGCTGAAAAACCTGGCTGACACGCTGGAAGAAGTGCTTAGCTCCTCAACCGAAAAATCCAAAACCGAGCTGGATAAGCTGCGCAGTAAAGCACAGAGCGCGCTGAAAGATACCCGTGCCCGCCTGGGTGACTCTGGCGACCGCATCGCGCAGACCACGCGTGAAGCAGCAGAGCGCACCGATGTCTACGTGCGCGATAACCCATGGACCAGCGTGGGTATCGGTGCTGCTGTCGGTGTGGTTCTGGGCGTGCTGCTGACCCGTCGTTAATATGGCTGATAACCGTCAAAGCCAGGGCCCCGGCAAAGGGGTCATTAACATCGGGCAGCGCATCGTCACCACGCTGGTCGGCATGGTTGAAACCCGTATCCGTCTGGCGGTGGTGGAGCTGGAAGCTGAAAAAGCCAATCTGATTCAGATGCTGCTGATGATTGGCCTGACTATGCTGTTCACCGCGTTTGGTCTGATGAGCCTGATGGTGCTGATTATCTGGGCAGTGGATGCACAATACCGGCTGATGGCAATTGCCATTACCACCGGCGTGCTGTTCGCTCTGGCCTTGATATTGGGCCTGTGGACGCTGGCTAAATCGCGGCGTTCTACCCTGCTCAGCGCCACCCGCAAGGAGCTGTCGGAAGACCGCAAGCTGCTGGAGGATGAGTGATGAGCCGTGAACGTGAAGCCCGAAAGGCGGCGCTGCTGAAGGAGATCCAGCAGCAGCGCCTGGACCTGAGTGCCGGGCGTAAAGCCTGGCTCGTAAGGACCGAGCGCTACGACCACGGCTGGCTGGCTCTCCTCAGCGCGAAACGCTATCTGGCGCTCGGCAGTGGTCTGATGGCCATCTGGTCGGCGCGCAACCCGCGCAAACTCGGGCGCCTGGCCCGACGTGGCCTGGGCCTGTGGAGTACCTGGCGCGTAGTGCGTAACTATCTGCCCCGCCGTTGATCGTTCTGCTTTTACAGCCGCGCTTAACCGGCGGCTGCACCTCACCAGTTTTCTTGAACAACTTCGACAGATTATCTCGCTTACAATAATTTCATCCCGCGCATATTATCTCCAGCAACGAACGGCACTGTGCGCTTAAGACGCCTCAGGCCTACGTAAAAGCTCGGTCGGGCTGCTGCACGGCCTTCAATTCTTGTTTGGGGTAATCATGAAAAAATTAGAAGATAGCGGTATGGTACTGGCGCGTATCCTGATGGCTGTGCTGTTTATTGTGGCAGGCTGGGGCAAACTGACCAACTACGAAGGTACGCAGCAGTTTATGGCCTCCATGGGCATTCCGGCGCTATTTGTGCCGCTAACCGTGCTGCTGGAGTTTGGCGGTGGTCTGGCTATCGTATTTGGCTTTTTCACCCGTACCACCGCGCTGATTACTGCGGTGTTCACCATCCTGACGGCGATTCTGGCGCACAGTAATTTCGCCGTTGATGGCTCAACCATGTTCCTGAAAAATGTCAGCATTGCAGGCGGTTTCCTGCTGCTGGCTATCACCGGCCCAGGCGCATTCAGCATCGACCGGGCGTTGGGTAAGAAGTGGTAAGTTCGCTATACTGATTTTATCGGGGGCGGGGATCATATCCTCGCCCCTTTTCATTTGCAGCAGCACAGGGAGGAAGTATGGGACAACTTATTGACGGCGTCTGGCACGATCAGTGGTATGACACCAAATCGACCGGCGGCCGCTTTAAACGCTCCGAATCGGCCTTTCGCAACTGGGTCACTGCCGATGGCAGCGCAGGCCCGCACGGCAAGGGTGGATTTCAGGCGGAGGCGGGGCGCTATCACCTGTATGTTTCACTGGCCTGCCCGTGGGCGCACCGCACGCTGATTATGCGCCAGCTGAAAGGGCTGGAGGAGATGATCACCGTCTCCGTGGTGCATCCGCTGATGCTGGAGAACGGCTGGACGTTTGATGAAGATTTCCCTGCTGCTACCGGCGACAGCCTGTATCAGAACGAATATCTTTACCAACTTTACCTGCATGCAGACCCGCAGTATAGCGGGCGCGTTACCGTGCCGGTGCTGTGGGATAAACATCAGCACACCATCGTGAGCAATGAGTCCGCCGATATCATCCGCATGCTGAACAGCGCGTTTGATGGCGTAGGCGCGCGCGCCGGGGATTATTATCCGGCAAACCTGCGGGCAGAAATTGATGAGCTGAACGCCTGGATCTACGACAGCGTCAACAATGGCGTGTATAAGTCAGGTTTTGCCACCAGCCAGGCGGCTTACGATGAGGCGGTGAATGCGCTATTCATCGCGCTGGATCGGCTGGAGTCGATCCTCGGCAAGCATCGCTATCTGACCGGGGAGCAGCTGACCGAAGCCGATATTCGGCTGTGGACCACGCTGGTGCGCTTCGACCCGGTGTACGTCACCCACTTTAAGTGCGACCGCCATCGCATCGGCGACTATCTCAATCTCAACGGCTACCTGCGCGATCTGTACCAGATGCCGGGCCTGGCCGAGACGGTGAATATTGAGCATATCCGCCATCACTACTACTGCAGCCACAAAACCATCAATCCGAGCGGCGTGATCTCACTCGGCCCGGCCTGGGACTGGGATGAGCCGCACGGACGCGACCGTCACTTTGGCTGATTTTTGACATAAGGAGCGAAATCAACTTTCGCTTCCGGCTTCTCCGGCCATTTCTTGATCTGGCACAACTTCCCGCCTCTGGCGCTTACGTATCTTTATTGATGTATTCGCCTGATGCGGGATATCCGCCAGATTTCAACCCGGAGAGAAGCCATGATCAAACCCCTCGCTTTCTGCCTTGCCGTCGTGATGCTGTGCTATGTGGCGTTTGTCGGCCACTATTACTATCAGACTTTTTCAACCTTCAGCGGTATTCAACATAGCCAGGAGATCGCTGCGTCAGATAATCCCGCGTCCTGATCCCTCAGCGTGCTGCGGGGGGTTAACTCTGGCGCTGTTTTGCCAGCAGCTTTGGTATCTCCCGCAGGCACCATGACTTCGCTTCACCCATACTGTCACGCCGCCACGCCATAATAATATCCACTTCCCGCGTATATTCCGGGCTGACCACCCGCAGGCGCCCTTCGTTAATATCCTTTTCCACCATCGAATACGGCATGGTGCCGACGCCCAGCCCCGCCAGCAGCGCACGATGCTTATCTTCAATGGTACTGACCGTCAGGCGCTGCTGCTTGTCGAGCAGCGTTACCGTCAGCACCGGACGTTCGCGGGCGGTATCCGCCACCGCAATGCCGCGATATTTAACCCGGGTGGTTTCCGACAGCGGTTCAGGTTCCTGATGGATCGGGTGTTCCGGGCTGGCAACATAGACGCTGAGCAGCGTATACAGCTTGCGGGTGTTAATTTCAGACGAGGCGCGAAAATGCAGGTCCGGGGCAATCACAATATCGGCACGCCCCTGCTCCAGGCGCTCCCACGCGCCGGCCAGCACCTCCGTCATCAGCGACAGTTGGGTATTGGCTTTGTCTGCCAGCCTCTCCACCAGCGGGAACAGCAGCTCGGTCGAGACCAGCGCCTCGGCGGCAATGGTCAGATGCGTTTCCCAGCCGCGCGCCAGCGCTTCCGCATCGGTGGTCAGCTTATCGGCCGCTTCCAGCAGCACGCGCCCGCGCTCCAGCAGCATGCGCCCGACGTTGGTGAACTTGGTGCGGTGACCCGAACGGTCAAACAGCACCACATCCAACTCCTCCTCCAGCTTCTGCATTGTATAACTGAGGGCGGAGGGAACTCTGCCGAGTTCGTCGGCGGCGGCGGCAAAACTGCCCCGACGATCGATGGCATCCATGACACGCAGCGCTTCCAACGTCAGAGCACGATCTTTGGCCATAGTAATTCTCTGTCAGGAAATTTGAATATAGCCAGCAGATTAACTGGCTAACAATCCGCCGTCCAGAAACTTACCATAACAGGATAATAAAGGCTGGCGATCCAGTCCGGCCAATAAGGAGAAACGTATGATTACCAGTCGAACCGCAGAGCAGTGTGGCACCGCCGATTATGGCTGGCTGCAGGCGCGCTATACCTTCTCCTTTGGTCACTATTTTGATCCAAAACTGCTCGGCTACGCGTCATTGCGCGTGCTGAACCAGGAAGTGCTGGCACCAGGGGCTTCCTTTCAACCACGCACCTACCCGAAGGTCGATGTCCTCAATCTGATTTTGCAGGGCACGGCCGAGTATCGCGACAGCGAGGGCAACCACGTCACGGCGCAGGCGGGTGAAGCGCTGCTGCTGGCGACGCAGGCGGGGGTGAGCTATTCAGAACATAACACCAGTAAAGAGAGCAGCCTGACGCGTATGCAGCTGTGGCTGGACGCCTGCCCGCTGCGCGAGAACAGCGCAGTGCAGCGCATGGCGCTACCTGACTGCCAGCGCTATACGCTATTAGCCTCTCCGGACGGCAGCGACGGCAGCCTGCAGCTGCGCCAGCAGGCGTGGGTGCATCAGGTGCTGCTGGAGCCGGGCGAAAGTTTCAGCCTGCCGCTGCACGGCGCACGCGCCTACCTGCAATCGATCCACGGTTCACTAAAGGCGGTAACCCAGTCGCAGCAGCAGGAAAGCCTGACCTGCGGCGACGGCGCCTTCCTGCGCGAAGAGCAGAGCGTGACGCTGACGGCAGAAACCCCGCTGCGCGCGCTGGTGATTGATCTACCGGTTTAACCACAGCGAGCACGCCGATCCCCTCCGCGCAGCGTGAATTTGCCTACGCCAGCTTAACCGGCCACTGGTTGAGCTGGATCCCGCGTTTCTTCGCCCCTTCGCCAAAATCTTTCAGCAGCGCTTTAACGTCCGGGTCGATATATTCCGCGCTGTCGTGATCGACAATCACCACGCTATTTTCCGGGATCTCCGCCAGCAGCCCCTTCAGCCGTGGATTATGCATAAAGGTCAGATTCTGCTGGAAGCTCAGCACGTAGTGGTCGTCGTAGCGCGTCAGATGCATCGCGTTGCGGTGGCTTTGATAGATGCTGAACAGCAGCTGCGTCGCGAGGCCAATGCCGATCCCCGCCAGCATGCCAAATATCAGAATGCCGCCAACGGTGGCGAGGAACGGTACCGACTGCTGCGCCCCCTGACGCATCTGCGCGACAAACAGGCCCGGCGCCGCCAGCTTATAGCCGGTATACAGCAGCACGGCGGCCAGGCTTGCCAGCGGAATGGCGTTAAGCATGCCGCTGAACCACAGCCCGCAGATCAGCAGCAGCACGCCGTGCAGCAGGATCGACAGCTTGCTCTGTGCCCCCGCGCTGACGTTGACCGAACTGCGCACGATCACCGCGGTGATCGGCAGGCCGCCGAGAAAACCACAGAGTGCATTACCGATACCCTGCGCGCGCATCTCTTTATCCGGCGACGGCGGCGGGTTTTGCGGCCGCAGCTTTTTCAGCGCTTCCTGGCTGAGCAGCGTTTCCAGGCTGGCAACAATCGCCAGCGTCAGCGCCACGATATACACCGCCGGGTTCTGCCACGCCAGCCAGTCGGGGCGCTCCAGCTCGCCGGTCAGCGCCTGAATGCTGTCAAACGCGGGCAGTGAAATGCGCGGCAGAGCGGCGGAGAGCTCGGGCATCAGCCGCGCGCCAAGCACGGTCGCCAGGCAGCCCAGCAGCACCGCCACCAGCGGGCCGGGCGCCCAGGCCAGCCATTTATTGCGCTTCACGGCGGGCGTGGTCCACAGCCAGAGGATCAGCAGCCCGCTCAGCGACACCGCCACCGCCGGCAGGGAGATATTTAGCGAACCGCCGGTCAGCAGCGAGGTCAGCTCGCTCTCCCCTTTTGCGCCCAGCGCCACCGGGATCTGCTGGATAATCAGCAGAATACCAATTGCCGCCAGCATGCCTTTGATCACCGTGCCCGGCACCAGGCTGATAAAGCGCCCGGCGCGCAGTACGCCGAACATAAACTGCAGCACCCCGGCGATAATCAGCGCCAGCAGCAGCGCGGAGAACGACCCCAGCGTTTCAATCGCGCCGGTGACGATGGTCACCAGCCCGGCCGCCGGCCCGCTGACGGCAAACTTTGACGGACTGAACGTAGTCACCACCAGCCCGCCGACCACGCCGGTCAGCAGCCCGACAAACGGCGGCAGCCCGCTGGCCTGCGCAATGCCAAGGCACAGCGGCAGCGCCACCAGAAACACCACCAGCCCGGCCGGAATATCCTGTCGTAAGGTTTTCAGGTTCACGCGCTGGCCTCCTCTGTTTGCTGAATCAGCTCCTTCAGATGGCCGCTGTGCAGGTCATAGACGCAGCCAAACAGGTCAAGATCGCTCTTCTCCCGCCAGGCTTTCACAACCGGGGCGGTTTTGACCAGCTGGGCAAACTGCGCCAGCACGTTCGCTTCCACCAGCCGGTTAAGATGCTCACCCTGCTGCTCTTGCGCGCTCAGCGGAGCCAGATCGGCCGACAGCGCCTGGCGCAGCTGGCTGATGCGCCGCGCCAGCGCGGAGTTCTCGTCGCACAGCGGCATATCCGGCAGCGTCAGGGCCGCCTGCACCCCGCCGCAGCCGTAGTGACCGCACAGCACGATGCGTGAAACCTTCAGGTATTCAATTGCATACTGCAAGACGCTCATAAAATTATCGTCGTTGCTCACCACCATATTGGCGATGTTGCGATGCACAAACAGCTCGCCGGGATGCGCCCCGGTCAGCACTTCCGCCGGGACGCGACTGTCGGAGCAGCCGATCCACAATGAGTGCGGCTGCTGCCCATCTACATTTTGCCGGAAATAGTGCGGATGACGTTGGCGTCGCTGTAATGCCCAACTGCGATTTTTAGCTAACAAGGGTTTAAGTGTCGTCAAAATAGCCTCTCTTCTCCGCAAAACGGATTATCGCTGTCATCGATTAACTGATGGACCTGGAAATAAGTTTTAACATCTTAGTTAATAGAAATGGATTAAGACTAATCTTAACTAGCAATAAATAGTGCATTTGTAATTTTAATTAAATTCGCTTTCTATTGCGTGGATATTCCTGCATGAGCGCGTCATACCCTTTACTTATCGATATATAAAAACACCATCAATTCATAGAGATATAAAAAATAAGATTTCAGATTACCATCTAAATAAAATACCCAAGTCTCTTAAAGTAATTAATTTAATCATAATTATTATCCGCCCTGCGCAACGCGCAATATTATCTTATTGCTCTACAACGCTTTATTATTTAGTCACTCTGTTTATCAATAATTGTCAGCAGATGCGGATTTATTTAATCAGATTTACATTCTTCCTCTTTCGGCGTTTCCCGCCCTTGTTGCCTGCTTCCCCCGATTGATAAAATTACGACACAGCTCACCAAATAAACAAAACTCATACCCTCATAACGATTTTATGGCAGACAAATCTATGGGCTATCCCTAAGTTGGTAGTGGAAGTAAAAACAATGAAACTCGTAACAAACTGTTTTAACAGCAGAAAATAATAATACTTATCCCTGTAATCGGGTTAGAGTGAATTCCTTAAGGTGAGTCACGCCAGAGAAAATTCTTAACCCGTAGACGTTATCAATAAAAAAATCAGAGCGTATCCTATGAGCAATCACGACATTATCGATGTAAAAGGCTGGATTGACTCCCGCCCGATCACCGGATACCAGTGGCTGACCCTCGCCCTGTGTTTCATCATCATCATGTTTGATGGCTACGACGCGGCGGCGATGGGTTTTATTGCTCCGGCGCTGATTGAGGACTGGGGCATCAGCCACGCAGAGATGGGGCCTATTTTGGGTGCTGCCATGTTTGGCGTGGCGCTTGGCGCGCTGATTGCCGGCCCGTGGTCCGATAAATTTGGCCGCAAGCGCGTCCTGCTGCTGTCGATTGCCGTCTTCTCCAGCTTCAGTCTGCTGAGCGCCTTCGCCCGCACCCCGCTGGAAATGGGCGCGCTGCGCTTTCTTACCGGCCTCGGGCTGGGTGCGGTCATGCCCAACTGCGTGACCCTGGTATCAGAATATATGCCGGAGCGCCGCCGCAGCCTGATGATCACCGTGATGTATAGCGGTTTTAATATTGGTTCGGGGCTGGGCGGGTTTGTCGCGGCCGGAATGCTGCCGCATTATGGCTGGCAGTCCGTGCTCGGTTTGGGCGGCCTGCTGCCGCTGCTGATGCTGCCGCTGCTGGTGTGGTTACTGCCGGAATCGGCGATGTATATGGTGGTGCGCAAGGTCAGCCGCGACAAGATCGCTGCCGTGCTGCAGCGGCTGGGGGGCGAGTTTTCCGCAGGCACCGCCTTTATTCTTAATGCTCCGCTGATCCCGAAAAAAGCGCAGGTGCTGCAGCTGTTCAGCCGCGGCTATGCGGGCGGGACGCTGGTGCTGTGGCTCACCTACTTTATGGGGCTGTTCGTCATCTATCTGCTGAACGGCTGGCTGCCGACCATTATGCGTTCTGGCGGCGTAACGCTGGAGCGGGCGGCGATCGTAGCCGGTCTGTTCCAGCTGGGCGGCACGGTTGGCGGACTGCTGGTCGGCGGGCTGATGGACCGCTTTAAGGCGAAATACGTTATCGCGCTGTTCTATCTGATGGGCAGCCTGTGCCTCGTCTCCCAGGGCATTTGGGGCTTTGGCCCGTCGCTGCTGGCGCTGCTGGTGTTCCTTGCCGGGGTGTGCATCAACGGTGCGCAGACCGGCCTGCAGGCATTTTCTCCGGCATTTTACCCGACCGAAATGCGCGCCACCGGCGTGTGCTGGATGCACGGCATCGGCCGCAGCGGGGCCATTATCAGCTCTTCCCTGGGCGGCGTGCTGCTCGGCGTGTTCCCGGGGCAGACCGCTATTTTTATCGTTTTGTCGCTCCCGGCTGTATTAGCGGCGCTTTCAATCACCCGACATCACCCCGCTCAGGTGTCCCGTCAGGTCAAAGGCATCGACCTTAATGACCTGCCGTCCCTGTCGCGTACCCTGAATAACCGTTAAACCAGAGGTCACCACTCATGGCAAAAATTATCGGCGGTTTGGCCGTTTCTCACACCCCTACGATTGGCTTTGCGGTCGATCACAATAAGCAGCAGGAAGGCGCCTGGGCGCCCATTTTTGACGGCTTTGCGCCGATGCAGCGCTGGCTGGAGGAGAAGAAACCGGACGTGCTGCTGTACGTGTTCAACGATCACGTCACCTCATTCTTCTTCGACCACTATTCGGCCTTTGTGCTGGGCATTGACGACCAGTACGCCGTTGCGGATGAAGGGGGCGGCGCGCGCGATCTGCCTCCGGTGCGTGGTCATGCCGCCCTGTCGCAGCATATTGGCGCCAGCCTGATGGCCGATGAGTTCGATATGTCCTTCTTCCAGGATAAAGCGCTGGATCACGGCCTGTTTTCGCCGCTGTCGGCGCTGGCGCCCTGGCAGGGTGGCTGGCCGATGCAGATCGTCCCGCTGGCGGTCGGGGTGCTCCAGTTCCCCATCCCCACGGCGCGGCGCTGTTACAAGCTGGGCCAGGCGCTGAAACGCGCGGTTGAAAGCTTCCCGGAAGATTTAAAGGTGGCCGTGGTGGCGACCGGCGGCGTGTCGCACCAGGTGCACGGCGAGCGCTGCGGGTTTAATAATCCCGAGTGGGACGCGCAGTTTATCGACCTGCTGATTAACGACCCTGAGCGCCTGACCGAGATTACGCTCGCCGAATATGCCACCCTGGGCGGTCTGGAGGGGGCGGAAGTGATTATGTGGCTGATTATGCGCGGCGCGCTGTCGGCCAACGTGGAGAAACTGCATCAGGACTACTATCTGCCGTCGATGACCGGGATTGCCACGCTGATCCTCGAAAACCAGTCGCGCGAGGCGCCGGTCGATGTGCATCAGCGCCAGCGTGATAAGATCAATCTGCAGATGAACGGCGTGGAAAAGCTGCCGGGCACCTATCCGTTCACCCAGGCACGCAGCCTGAAGGCCCTGCGCATCAATCGCTTCCTGCACCGCATGATCCAGCCGGAATGGCGCAAGCGCTTCCGCGAAGCGCCGCAGGCGCTGTTTGATGAGGCCGGGCTGACCGCTGAAGAGCAGACGCTGATCAATCAGCTCGACTGGCGCGGCATGATCCACTACGGCGTCAGCTTCTTCCTGCTGGAAAAACTGGGTGCGGTGGTGGGTGTCTCGAACCTGCATATCTATTCGGCGATGCGCGGAGAGACGCTGGAACAGTTCCAGCAGACGCGCAATCAGCAGGTCCTCTACTCTGTAGCGGGGAAAGCAGACTGATGTTGACGCAACCGGTTATCGACTGTCATCACCACGTGTTTGATCCGGCGAATTTTCCCTGGGCGCCCGAGAGCGCCTATAACCCTGACGGCCACGAGCTGGCGACGCCGGATTACTACCGCGCGGTGATGCAGGCTTACCACATTCGCCACTCGCTGATTGTCGGCCCGACCTCAGGCTACAACACCGACAACCGCTGCCTGCTGGATACCATCAAGCGCGGCGCGGGGCGTTTTAAGGGGATTGCGGTGGTGCCGCGTGACGTGGACAGCGACACGCTCGCCAGCCTGCAGGCGCAGGGAATTGTCGGCATTGCGCTGAACGTGGCGATGCTGGGCACTGAACCCTTTTTCCAGCTGGATGCCCTGATGGGCAGGCTGGCAGAGCTGGATCTCTTCGCCCAGATTCAGGTGCAGAACGATCAGCTGCCCGCGCTGATGCCGATGCTGTCGCGCACGCGCACGCGCCTGCTGATTGACCACTCTGGCAGGCCGGACGTCAGCGCCGGGCTGGCGCAGCCCGCGTTTCAGGCGCTGCTGTCGCTGGCAGGCCAGCAGCGGACCAGCGTGAAGCTCTCCGGGCTGGCGAAGTTTTCCCATCAGCACTATCCCTGGAAAGATGGCCACCCATACCTGCTGGCGCTGCTGGAGGCGTTTGGCGCGGAGAACTGCATGTGGGGCTCTGACTGGCCGTTTCTGCGTGCAGGAGAGCGGATGGATATGGGCACTCAATTGATGCTGATTGAACAGCTGATCCCCGACGAGAAACGCCGCCGTCAGGTGCTGTGGCACACGCCAAAGCGGCTGTTTGGCTTTACTGAATCACAGGAGTCATGATGAGAACTATCTATGTACTGAACGGCCCTAACCTCAACCTGCTGGGCACCCGCGAACCGGAAACCTACGGCTCTGATACCCTCGCCAGCGTTGAAGCGCTGTGTCGCGCCAGCGCCCGGGAGCTGGACGTGGCGATTGAGTTTCGCCAGACCAACCACGAAGGCGAGATGATAGAGTGGATCCAGCAGGCGCGCCTGCACGCGCAGGCGCTGGTGATCAATCCCGCGGCGTGGACGCACACTTCGGTGGCGATCCGCGATGCGGTCACCGCCGTCGCGCTGCCGCTGTGGGAGGTGCATATCACCAACGTGCACAAGCGTGAGCCATTCCGTCACCATTCGTATCTGTCTGACGTGGCGCAGGGCGTGATCTGCGGTTACGGCATTCGCGGCTACCGCTATGCGTTGATGGAAGCGGCGCGGGCAATCGGGATACCAAGCTGACGCCAGGGTGAAACCTGGCTTAGCAACGATCGACGGTAAAGGCGATCACATCGCTCAGCTTTTCCGCCTTCAGCGCCAGCATCACAATACGATCGACGCCCAGCGCCACGCCGGAACAATCCGGCATACCGTGCGCCAGGGCGTCCAGCAGGTTGGTATCAATCGGCTGCTGCGGTAGCCCGGCTTTGGCGCGCTTGCGGTTATCCTGCTCAAAGCGCAACCGCTGCTCGCGGCTGTCGGTCAATTCACGGAAGCCGTTCGCCAGCTCGATGCCCTTGAAGTAGACCTCAAAACGCTCCGCCACGCGGTGATCTTCGGTGCTGATCTCCGCCAGCGCCGCCTGGGTCGCCGGGAAGTGGTAAACAAAGGCGGGTTTCTCTTTGCCGATCTCCGGCTCCACGCCGAGCATAAACAGCAGCTGCAGCAGGGTATCGCGATCTTCCTCGCGGTTGGCCAGATCGCCTGCGCCGAGCTTCTCCGCCACTTCGCGCAGCTGCGCTTTATCCGCCGACAGGGGGTCAATCTCCAGATGGCGGATAAATGCCTGCTGGTAAGAGAGGGTTTCCGCCGGGGCGCACTCCAGCACCTGCTGCATCAGGTCATCAACCTCATTCATCAGGCGGTACATATCGTAGTGCGGACGATACCACTCCAGCATGGTGAATTCCGGGTTGTGGTGACGGCCCATCTCTTCATTGCGGAAGCTGCGGCACAGCTGATAAATCGGGCCGCTTCCCGCCGCCAGCAGGCGCTTCATATGGTACTCCGGGCTGGTCATCAGGTAGAGATCCACCCCTGCCGCCGCCCCCGGACCGACAAAGCGCGTCTGGAACGGGAACAGGTGGACATCGGTCACCGTCGCCTGGCTCATCGCCGGGGTTTCCACTTCCAGAACGCCACGATCGGCAAAGAAACGCCGGATTTCAGCCATAATCGCCGCACGTTTTAATAAGTTTGCGATGGGTGCGCTTGGCTGCCAGCTGGACGTTTCGCTCATGTTGCTACCTCTAAGTCAGTCAGGGGGAGGAAGTCTACCTGTCGCCGCAGCAACACACAATTCACCACGAAATAAAACCCTCATCTCCCTTTATGGCACCTGCGCTGACTTTTTGCCAGCAACCCACCCAAATGCCCGAACACATCAAATTAGCGCATTTTTAACCCACCTATACTGGGCGACGACTGGCGGGCTAAGCCTGCCGCTATCTCTCTGGTAAGCCTGAAAAACATCCATAATGGGGAGTAAACCGTGCAGACCCTGAATACCGATCTGGTGATTGTCGGCGCTGGTGGAGCGGGACTGCGGGCGGCAATCGCCGCCGCAGAAGCCAACCCGAAACTGAAGATTACACTGATTTCCAAAGTCTATCCGATGCGCAGCCACACGGTTGCCGCCGAGGGCGGGGCTGCCGCCGTGACCCAGCAGCAGGACAGCTTCGATTCCCACTTTCACGACACCGTAGCGGGCGGCGACTGGCTGTGCGAGCAGCCGGTGGTCGACTACTTTGTTGAACACTGTCCGCAGGAGATGGCGCAGCTGGAGCTTTGGGGCTGCCCGTGGAGCCGCAAAGAAGATGGTTCGATCAACGTGCGCCGCTTCGGCGGGATGAAGATCGAACGCACCTGGTTTGCCGCTGATAAAACCGGCTTCCATATGCTGCATACCCTGTTTCAGACCTCGCTGAAATATCCGCAGATCCAGCGCCTGGATGAGCATTTCGTTCTCGACCTGCTGGTGGATGACGGCGTGACGCACGGTCTGGTGGCGATGAATATGATGGAGGGCACGCTGCTGGAAGTGCGCGCTCAGTCGGTGATCCTCGCCACCGGCGGGGCGGGCCGCGTCTACCGCTACAACACCAACGGCGGCATCGTCACCGGGGACGGCATGGCTATGGCATTCCGCCACGGCGTGCCGCTGCGCGATATGGAGTTTGTGCAGTATCACCCAACCGGCCTGCCGGGTTCCGGCATCCTGATGACCGAAGGCTGTCGCGGTGAGGGCGGCATTCTGGTCAATAAAGACGGCTACCGCTACCTGCAGGATTACGGCATGGGGCCGGAAACGCCGCTCGGCGAACCGAGAAACAAATATATGGAGCTAGGCCCGCGCGATAAGGTTTCACAGGCTTTCTGGCACGAGTGGCGTGCTGGCCGCACCATTTCCACGCCGCGCGGCGATGTGGTGTATCTCGACCTGCGCCACCTCGGCGAGAAAAAGCTGCGCGAGCGGCTGCCGTTTATCTGCGAGCTGAGCAAAGCCTATGTCGGCGTCGACCCCATCGTCGCGCCGATCCCGGTGCGCCCGACCGCACACTACACCATGGGCGGCATTGAGACGAATGCGCAGTGCGAAACGCCCGTTCAGGGGCTGTACGCCGTCGGTGAATGCTCGTCCGTCGGGTTACACGGTGCCAATCGACTGGGTTCTAATTCGCTGGCCGAGCTGGTGGTGTTTGGCCGCCTGGCCGGTGAGCAGGCCGCACAGCGCGCTTCGCAACCGCATAAAGCGCAGGATGCCGCGCTGAGCGCCCAGAGCGGCGACATTAAAAAGCGGCTTTATGGGCGGGTTAATCCGCAGGGTGGCGAGAACCTTGCGCAGCTGCGCGATGAGATGGGCATGGCGATGGAAGAGGGCTGCGGTATCTACCGCACCACCGGGCTGATGCAGAAAACTATCGACAAGCTGGCCGAGCTGAAAGAGCGCTTTAACAACGTGCGCGTGACCGATAGCTCCAGCGTATTTAACACTGAGCTGCTCTACACCGTCGAGCTGGGGCACGGTCTGGACGTGGCCGAATGCATGGCGCACTCGGCTATTCAGCGCAGAGAGTCGAGAGGTGCGCACCAGCGGCTGGATGAAGGCTGCACCACCCGCGATGACGAACACTTTCTGTGCCACACCCTGACCACATTCAACCCCCAGGGGGCGCCAACGGTGAGCTATCAGCCGGTCGCCATCACCCGCCTGCCGCCTGCCGCCCGCGTTTACGGTGCGGCGTCTGAGGAGAAAGCCAACAAGGAGCCCGCCCATGAGTGACATCAGGCAGCGTGAAATTGAAATTCTGCGCTACAACCCGGAAACCGACCGCCTGCCGCGCCACGAGTTCTTTACCGTGCCGTGGGATGAGCAAACCTCGCTGCTCGATGCGCTCGGCTTTATCAAAGATAACCTCGCCTTTGACCTTTCGTACCGCTGGTCATGCCGCATGGCGATCTGCGGCTCCTGCGGCATGATGGTCAACGGCGTGCCGAAGCTGGCCTGTAAAACCTTCCTGCGTGATTATCCTCATGGCATCAAGGTTGAGCCGCTGGCGAACTTCCCGATCGAGCGTGACCTGGTGGTCGATATGACCCACTTTATCGAGAGCCTGGAAGCGATCAAACCCTGGATCATCGGCAATACGCGCAGCGCCAGTGAAGGCCCGGGTCTGCAGACGCCGGGGCAGATGGCGAAATACCACCAGTTCTCCGGCTGCATCAACTGCGGCCTGTGCTACGCCGCCTGCCCGCAGTTTGGTCTTAACCCGGAATTTATTGGCCCGGCGGCCATCACCCTCGCCCACCGCTATAACCTTGACAGCCGCGACCGGGGCAAGGCAGAGCGCATGCCGCAGCTCAACGGCGCCAACGGCGTGTGGAGCTGTACGTTTGTCGGCTTCTGTTCGCAGGTGTGCCCGAAACACGTCGACCCGGCCGCCGCCATCCAGCAGGGCAAAATTGAAAGCAGTAAAGATTTCCTGATTGCCATGCTGAAACCCCATTAAGGAGGCTGTGATGACCACAAAACGTAACGCTTATGTTCGCCCGATGCGCGGCAGCTGGTGGCAGTCGCTGGCGTTTTACCGTTTCTATATGCTGCGTGAAGGCACGGCGCTGCCGGCGCTGTGGTTCAGCATTGAGCTGATCGCCGGGCTGTTTGCCCTGAAGAACGGGCCGCAGAGCTGGGCGGGATTCGTTGATTTCCTCCAGCACCCCATCGTGCTGCTGCTGAACCTCGTCACGCTGGCGGCAGCGCTGCTGCACAGTAAAACCTGGTTCGATCTGGCCCCCAAGGCGCAGATTATTATCGTTAAGGGGGAAAAGCTGTCGCCGGAGCCGGTGATCAAAGGGCTGTGGGCAGCATTTATCGTTATCACCGCCGTGGTGCTGAGCGTGGCGCTAAACGCCTGAGGAGAGAAGATGAAAACGCAACCGCAACGTTCGGATGAACCCATTTTCTGGGGGCTGTTTGGTGCTGGGGGGATGTGGGCCGCGCTGGTCAGCCCGGTAGTGGTGCTGCTGGTCGGCCTGCTGCTGCCGCTGGGCTGGGCTTCAGCCGATGCATTCAGCTATCAGCGCATTCTCGGCTTCGCGCAGTCGCCCGGCGGCAGGCTGCTGCTGCTGCTGGTGATTGTGCTGCCGCTGTGGTGCAGCCTGCATCGCCTGCACCACAGCCTGCACGACCTGAAAGTGCACATCCCGCGCAGCAAACTGCTGTGCTACGGCATTGCCGCCGTGCTGAGTGCAGTCGCGGTGATTGGGGTGATTGCCGTGTAATGGCTGGCCGGGCATTTCACAGAGGGATCTTTAGAAAAGACCTCCATTGCTAAACGTTCAGTAATCCGGCTGAGCTCGGCCTGAGCACGCCGGAACGGCAAAAGACGCTCCCTGCGGGCCTCGG